>NZ_JAPNNW010000026.1:0-41133 GCF_027853465.1 Allofournierella sp. CML151
AACATCCGGAACCGCTCTATTCGGTTCCGGATGTTCTATTTTTTCATATGCTCCGAGGGAGGGCGCTGCACGAAAAAAGGAATAGACCCGTGCAAACTTAAAGGGTTTTGTACATCCAGACGTGCGGGCAGCCCTCGTCCAGAAAGTGTTCTCCGGCCTCGGTATAGCCGTACTTTTCATAGAAGGCTTTGACACGTACCTGGGCGGCGAGACAAAGGGTTTTTCCCTGCAAGGAGCGGACCAGCTGTTCTGCTTCCTGCAGCAACTGCCCGCCAAAGGAACGGCCGCGGAATTCTTTGCGAACGGCCACCCGGCCAATCACGTGGGAGTTTTTGCTGCTGTTCCAGTACACACGGCAGGTACCGGCGGGGGCTCCGTCTTCGAATAAAACGATATGCCGCGCGATCGGGTCGATCTCGTCGAACTCAACCGCAAAGCCCTGTTCCTCCACAAAGACCTCCTGGCGGATCTGTGCCGCCTCCCGCGGAAGTTTTGTATACTGCCTGCATGCCAACATGGTATCGCCTCCTGCCGGAACCCCGGCCTGTATTGTTTTACTAATGTACCATGAAGCAGCACAGCAATGCAAGAGAACGGGTTATGTCTGCGGTACAAGCATATCGGCAGGAACTTGACAAAAGCATATGTATCGGATATAAGTATATATAGATAATCTATATATGGGAGGCGAGCCAATGCCCATCGAGAAAAGCCTTTTAACCGGGAGCACCACTACACTGATCCTTAAGCTGCTGGAAGAGCGGGATATGTACGGTTATGAGATGATCGAAACGCTGGCAGAGCGTTCCGACCATACCTTTGATTTCAAGGCTGGGACCCTTTATCCCATTCTGCACACGCTGGAAAAGCAGGCACTGGTGGAATCTTACGAAGAGCGAGCCCCGCAGGACCGCATTCGCAAGTACTATCATCTGACGGAGGCAGGGCGTCTGCGTTTGCAGGAAAAGCAGCAGGAATGGACCAGCTTTGTTACCGCCATGGAAAAAATTTTGAAAGGTGGTGCCGCGCATGCTGCCCAATGACAGAATTGCAGAGTATTGCAGGCAGGCGGCGGAGCAGATTCGTTGGAGGCGGGCCCGCCCGGCAGTGATGTGGGAGCTGGAGCAGCACCTGCAGGACCAGCAGGAGACCTATATCAGGCAAGGCTATGAACAGGAGCAGGCGGCTCGAATGGCCATCGAGCAGATGGGCGATGCCCGGGAAGTAGGCCGGGCACTGGATCGGGCACACCGTCCGCAAACACCCTGGTTCCCGCTGATTGCCGTGATAGTTCTGCTGGCACTGGGAGCGGCGCTCCAGGTTGCTTTGACGCAGCAGATGATGCCGCTGGCTTCCTATGCAGTGGCGGCGGGCCTGTTTGCCCTTGGCTATTTCGGGGATATTTCCTGGCTGGGTAAGCATGCAATGGAGCTTTATCTGGGTGTTCTGATCATTGCGGCCGCATTGTTGATTGGGGCTGAACCGGTGGCAGGAACTGCGGTTTTTCACTTGGACCCCATTTCTCTGCATCTTTGCTATATGGCACTCCTGTTCCCGCTGGTTTACGGGTTGTTTCTTTACGGGATGAAGGGGCTGGGTATGCGTGGAATTCTGTTCAGTGTTTTGGGATATCTGCCGTTCGCGCTGATTCTTTGGCTGGTTCCTACTCTGTCCGGGCTGCTGATTTACAGTGCATCGGCAGGAGTCATGCTGGCTGCGGCCATTCGAAAAAACTGGTTTGGAGCAAAGCTGGGCCACCCTGGGCTGCAAATCGCTGCACCGGTGCTGCTTCCGGTCGGTGCGCTGGCTGTCGCATTGTTATCTGTGGGAGGTGCGCGCCTGCAGGTGTTTTTGAACCCCTGGCAGGATGCGGCGGACGCTGGCCTGGTCTATTGCCGCTTGCGGGATGCTGTTGCGAAGGCTGCGTTCTGGGGAGAGGGCAATGCCGACCTTTCGATGATTCCGGACCTTTCCGAAAATTACGCACTGCTGTATGGAATCCAGGAATTTGGTCTGGGGGCTTTTGCCGGATTGATGCTTCTGGTGCTGGCGTTCGGGACATTCTGTATCATCGGGGCGATGCGGCAGCGAAGCATGCTGGGAACGCTGCTGGTATTGGCTGCCGCACTCACCGTTACATTGCAGGCCTTTGTGTATGCCTACGCGAACCTGGGCTATGGGCTCTGGGATACGTTGTCCTTTCCGTTTTTGTCCCGTGGCAACACGGCCCTGCAGTTGGATGCACTTCTGGTGGGATTGATGCTGGGAGCAATGCGCACAGGCGCATGGATAGGGGACCCAAAACAGCCGCAGCGAACCGTACGTTTTTTGCGGATTGAACGCTGAACACCACCGCATAGAAAACGGTGAAAAACAGATAAGGCTGGCGTTTTCTCTGCTGCTTGAGAAAACGCCAGCCTTGTGTTATTCGGCAGAGGGAATGCATTCCCGCACAAGAGCCTCAAAGACCCGGGCAAATTCCGCATCCTGTTCCTTGGTTCGTTTGGCAGGTCCCTTGGGGTGCTTGCCTGCCCGCAGAAGCCTTTTGTTCTGCCACTGGCGGTCCAGCAAAAGGTCGATGTTGTCTGCCGTATATTCCAGTCCGTTCTGGTTGAGTACGCGGGCCCGGCGCGCCAGACACATGCTGGCAAGTCCGTAATCCTGGGTGATAACGATGTCTCCGGGGCGGACCCGATTGACCAGCGCGAAATCCACGCTGTCCGCGCCTTTGTCAAAGACCAGTGTCTGCGCGTCATCCCGCTGAATCTGGTGAGCGGTATCGCATAAAATCAGCACGGGAACCTGCAGTGAACGGCAGATGCGCAGGGTGCAGTCCACCACGGGGCAGCCGTCGGCATCAATCAAAACAGTGAGCATTGTTATTCCTCCCGGAAATATTACCGGCGAACCGGCGGTGGGGCTGTATACAGAGTAGTTGCTTTTTAGTATACCACAGGAAACGGCGATTTGAACTGGAGAAAAAATTGTGCTATCATGCGAAAGGAATAATGTGTTACGCTGTGCCACGCAAATCGGCGGCGTTTCTGGAATCGAGGAATCAAATCGCATGCAAACAACGGAATCAAAATGGAGTGAACCGGGTTATCTGACCTGTGAAAAAAGGTGGATTTATTTCGCACTGATCACGGTGGCAGGCTTTTGGGGTGCCTATACCTATCTGCTGCGGGGCAACGTCTTCTGTAACGCGCAGACCGGCAATGTGGTGCTCATGGGCCTTGCTCTGGGCGCGGGAAAATGGAAGGAAACGCTGTACTATGTGATCCCCATCTCGGCCTATCTGATGGGAGCGTTTCTGTCCGAGCTGGTGCCGAATCCGGTCAAACACCGGCTGGCCATCCGGTGGGATACACTGCTGATTCTGGTGGAGATGCTGACGGTGTTGTTCCTGGGCTTTTTGCCGGACTCTGCCCCGGTGCAGATCACTCAGGTAATCATCAATTTTGTGGCATCCATGCAATACAATACATTCCGCCAGGCGGAGGGGATTCCGGTCGCCACCACCTTTGCCACCAACCATATCCGGCAGATCGGCATCGGCCTTGCAAGGGAAGTGAAACGCCGGCATACCGGCGATCATTCTCATCGGGAAAAACTCTTTGTTCATCTGCGGATGCTGCTCTTTTTCTTCTCAGGTGCATCGGTGGGCAGTCTGTTTGCACACCGGATGGGCGGTCGTTCCATCTGGCTCACACTGATTCCCCTCGCAGTGGTTTTTGTGGCTCTGCTCAAGGCGGATCTGGGCGAAGAGAAGGACCGCATGGAACAAAAACCGGCCGGGCATTGACCGGATCAATAGCAAGAACCCCCCGGTATCTTATGCCGCGGGGGTTCTTGCTTTCAGCAGGGGAGGCTGCGTATTTACGCGCCGTATTCGCCGTACTCACAGCCTACGCTTCCAGCCTCCATCTCATCAATGAACTGCCACCGGCCCTGCCGTTTTTCATACAGGCGCACGGTACCAAAGCCGTTTCCGCAATTCCAGAGGCGTGTATGCCGCTTGAAGCCATCGGGGGATTCGTAACTGATGAGCAGCATTTCCTCCTTGTTGCATGCAATTTCCGCTTCCATTTTGGCGCGGAAAGTGGTCTGTGTGACCTTCCAAAGAATTTGGGTATCGGTTTCGGTACAATCAAAAAAGGTTCGGCTTCCGGTCCAGAACTTGCTGAAATTGAATTCATAATCCCGGCCCTCGTAATAGAACTGCCCCAGAAGCTTGCGGTTCAAAGCGAAACCGAATACCTTTAATTTTGCAAGGTTTTATCGATTCCGTCCATACCGGGCAGATGAATAATACACCGGCCACGGCACCTCAGATGCCGGCATCAATGTTCGCTGGCTCCAGCTCCACGATGCGATCCAAAGAGATCTGGGTACCATCGGTGAAAAACAGGAGTCGGGCGGTTGGCTCGAATGTTCGGATTTTCTTGACAGCGGTTACATACGCCCCGCCTGCTTTGCGTTCATCCGGCACAAAATACCGAAGCTGGACCGCGGGCCTCTGGTCCAGCTGACGAAGCAGCTGCTGCATGACCCGATCCAGCTCAGCCTTCCGGTCCTCGGTCAGTACAATCTGCGCTTCGGTCTGACGCGCGGTTTCGTCAATGGCTGCATCGTATCCCACAAGGGCTGCAAAGGGCGAGAACTGTGCCGCCCGGTCCTCCATGGGCATCCGGGGCCGGGTGAGGGAAACATGGTGAGGAAGATGCAGAATGTCCTCATAGTGGTTTGTCATGCCTTGTGGCCTCCGATCTGTGCATTGCGCTCCCGTGCGGTTGCGCCCTCTTCCAGGCTCATGCCCTTGAGAATGGCGTTTTTGCCAAACTTCTTTTTGATGGACATCATCGTCTGCTGCATACGGTGTTCCTTTTCCAATTCGGCCTGGCGCGCTTTTTCCTCCTGTTCCCGAGCGGAATAATCGGTGAACAAATCCAGCTGTTCCGGGCCACTGTCCTTTTTCACGGCCTGCGATTCCGGAATCACATGATTGGCCGAAAGACTCAGCTTGCGGACCAGAAGCTCCGGTGGAGCGATTCGGTCAAAAAGAGCAGTGGCGGCTTCCAGCAGCTGCTTGCCGGAGGAGGTATGCCCGCCCAGATTCTCACTGCCGTGACCGTGTTTTGGGACCTGGCGGCCGTAGTGGTCGGTCACCACCGGACCCTGGTAACGCTTGCGGCGGGCCGGGTCGGTCAGGTTTTCAATATCAAAGCCCACGGTAAGCACCAGCTGGTCAGTCACAAGACCTTTGTCCACCAGGTCAAGGGCCAGCTGCTCTGCCATTTCCCGAAGTACCAGCCTTGCCTTCTGATGCGGGTAGGGGCATTGCAGCACCTGCCCGGAGCCAAGGCTGTTGCTTTGAGGCTTATAAGCCTTGATAGCTGCAATGGTGCAGGGCTCCCAGCCCCAGGCGTGGTCGATCAAAAGCTCGGCATTTTTGCCGAACAGGCTGTAAAGCAGGTCCTCGTTTTGCACGGAGCAGCGGGCCACATCGCCCATGGTGAAGATGCCGCATCGCTCCAGCTTGCGAGCATATCCTGGGCCAACACGCCAGAAATCCGTGAGCGGGCGATGGCTCCAGAGCTTTTGCCGGTAGCTCAGCTCATCCAGCTCGGCAATGCGCACACCGTTTTCGTCCGGCTGGATGTGCTTCGCACCGATGTCCATTGCCACCTTACTCAGAAACAGATTGGGGCCAATGCCCGCGGTGGCGGTGATGCCGGTGGTTTGCAAAACATCCAGAATCATTTTCCGGGCAAGCTCCCGGGCAGAGAGACCGTAGGTGTCCAGATAGCCGGTCACATCCATAAAGACCTCATCAATGGAATACACCACGATATCCTCGGGCGCGATGTATTTCAGATAGATGTTGTAGATCCGGGTGCTGTACTCCATATAATAAGCCATGCGAGGCGGGGCGATGATGTAATCCACCGCCAGAGCAGGGCAAGCCTTCAGCTCGCTGGCAAAGCAGGAGTTTCCCGTCAGCTGGCGGCCCGGAGCCAGAAGACGACGCCGGGCATTTTCCGCATTCACATGCTGAATCACTTCAAACAGCCGGGCCCGGCCGGGAATGCCGTAGGCTTTCAGCGAGGGGGTCACAGCAAGGCAGATGGTCTTTTCCGTGCGGCTTTCGTCCGCCACCACCAGATTGGTGTTCATGGGGTCCAGTCCCCGCTCCCGGCATTCCACCGAAGCATAGAAGGATTTCAGATCGATTGCAATATAGGTGCGCGATTTCATGTGTGGAATGCCTCCTTTCCGGCAGCTTGCCGTGCTTTCTCAGCAAAATTATAACATAAAAGATAAAAAGGAGTGAAGCCGGGGCTCACTCCTTTTTCGGCAGTTCCAAATCAGTCCAGCCCTTCGCAGGGGTAGGCTACGCCCATCTGAGCACGAAGCTGGTCCATCAGCTCCATGATGTGGACGGTTTCTCGGTGGGGCATGGAGGGACATTCCGGTTTCCCTTCCCGGATGCACTGTGCGGCTTCCAGTACTTCGTATTCGTAGCCGGTGAGCTGAGCAGGGCAGGAGAGCTGCCGGATCAGCCGGTGGTCGGCGTCGTAAACCGAGATGCTTTGAGGATTGTTGATGTTCTCCACCACCAGATAGCCACGGTCACCATAAATGCAGCCGTTGCGGTCGGATGCCACAGTAACGCCTGCAGTCAGGTGCGCGGCCCGGCCATCCTTCCAGGTCAGAACAATCTGATCGGTCATGTCCACACCACGCTCGTTTTTGGTGCAGCTGGCCTGGGCCTCGTCGGCAGGGCCGAATACCATCTCGGCGAAATTCAAGGTATAAACGCCCACATCCAGCAGTGCGCCGCCTGCCAGTGCCGGGTCCACAATTCGCGGCCGGTCACTCACCGGGTAGCACAGGTTGGCAGTAATCAGACTGGGCGTACCAATCAGCCCTTCGCCCAGAACCTGCCGGATCATCTGACGCATGGGCTGGTATCGGGTCCAGATGGCCTCGGTTACCAGTACGCCCTGCGCTTCGGCATAGCGGAGTGCCTCCTCTGCCTGGCGGGCGTTTACGGTGAACGCCTTCTCGCACAGTACATGTTTGCCGTGGGCGGCACAAAGCTTAATGTGCTGATAGTGGTGAGAATGAGGCGTTGCAATATACACCAGATCCAGCGCCGGGTCGGCCAGCATCTCTTCATAAGAACCGAAGGCCTTCTGCACACCGTATTGAGCGGCAAAAGCCTGCGCACGGGGAAGATCCCGGGCTGATACGGCGTAAAGGGTAATGTCTTTACAGCCGGATTCGGCAAGCATTCGGACGGTTTGGGCCATAGTTCCGGCAATGGAACCGGCCCCCAGAATACCAAAATTCATAAAAACTCCCTCCCTGCGGGTAACTGTACACAATGGTTTCAGTATACCCGAAGGGAGGGGATTCTGTCAAAAATCAGGTTGCACCAGGGAAGGGATTATTCCACATCCTGCAGCGCCTGCACACCTTCTTCGCCGGTGCGGACCTTCACAACCTGATCCACACTGTAAACGAAGATCTTACCGTCGCCCACATGGCCAGTGTACAGCACCTTTTTGGCTGCTTCGATCACATCGGCCACAGGAATGTGAGCCACAACGACCTCTACTTTTACCTTGGGCAGAACGGTTACGTCCATCTCAACGCCGCGGTATTTCTCGCCGGCGCCCTTCTGGATGCCGCAGCCCATTACCTGGGTGACGGTCATGCCGGTCACGCCCAGATCGTTCAACGCATTCTTCAGCCGCTCGTAGCGGGACAGGCGAGCAATGATGACTACCTTGTGGATGCCGGTGTTCAGGTCGGTGCTCTTCACAACCGGAACGGCAGCCGCTTTCTGGGCCTCGCTGGCAACGTGATAGTCCGGGGTACCCAGATCGGTGTTCTCATTTTCTACCATGCCACCAGCGGTAGCGTCCATGATGCTGAAGCCTGCATAAGCGGAGGCCAGACCGTGCTCCTTGGAATCCAGGCCTTCGATCTCTTCTTCCTGACTGACCCGCAGACCGATGGTGTGGTCAATGATCTTGAAGACAATGAACATGGTAACAGCGGTCCAGATGCCAACGGCCGCAACGCCCAGCAGCTGGACGCCCAGCAGGCCAAAGCCGCCGCCGTAGAATACGCCGTCCAGGGTGGATTCGGGGGCTGTGCTGGTGGCGAAGAGGCCGACTGCAATGGTGCCCCAAACGCCGTTCATGAAATGGACCGCAACCGCGCCGACGGGATCATCTACGTGCAGAACGTAATCGCAGAACCAGACACCGAAGACTACCAGCAGACCCGCCACCAGGCCGATGATGAACGCACCGAAAGCGTCGGTCACATCACAGGAAGCGGTAATGGCTACCAGACCGGCCAGAGAAGCATTCAGACACATGGATACATCCGGCTTGCCGTAACGAACCCAGGTGAAGATCATGCAAGCCACGGTAGCCACCGCGGGTGCGATGGTGGTGGTCATAAAGATGGATGCCAGTTGGGGACCGGTGGTGGCGGCAGCGCCGTTGAAGCCGTACCAGCCGAACCAGAGGATAAAGCAGCCCAGTGCGCCGATCACCAGGTTGTGGCCGGGAAAGGCGTGTACCTTGGTGACCTTGCCGTTTTTATCACGGCTGAACTTGCCGATTCGTCCACCCAGCATGGCCGCACCGATCAGTGCGGTGAGGCCGCCGCAGAAGTGAATGGCACAGGAGCCGGCGAAATCGTGGAAGCCCAGGCGGCTCAGCCAGCCACCGCCCCAGATCCAGTGCGCCTCAATGGGGTAGATCACCGCCGAGATTACAGCGGAGTACACGCAATAGGCAAGAAATTTGGTGCGCTCTGCCATTGCACCGGAAACGATGGTCGCCGCAGTGGCACAGAATACCAGGTTAAATACGAAGTTGGACCAATCGAAGTTGGCATAGTCAGTGAAGATTCCCAGGGTGGGCAGCCCCATAAAACCGCCCAGGGCATCCTCGCCCAGCAAGAGGCCGAAGCCCAGGAAGATGAACACCACCGTACCGATGCAAAAATCCATCAGGTTTTTCATGATGATGTTGCCTGCGTTCTTAGCGCGGGTGAAGCCGGTCTCCACCATGGCAAAGCCGGCCTGCATCCAGAATACCAGAGCCGCGCCGATCAAAAACCAGATTCCGAAAACCTGGTCGTTCACGCTCTGCGTGATCATGGTTATAAGTTCCTGCGTCATAACTTTCCCTCCTCAAACTCATTGCGGGCAAAACAAAAACGGCGTGCTGCGCGGTCAGGCTCCAAAACCGCGCAGCACGCCGTTGTGCTGCCTGCAGGGTGTGTGTCCACCGTGCCGGAAACGGCAAGTAGGCGAATAAAACGACAAAGGCGCTTTGCGGGGATTCTGTTCCCTTCAAAGCGCCTTTGCTGCCCTTATTCTAGTCCTGGAAAATGGGAAAGTCAAGAGATAATTTAAAAGAATAATGCATAGAAGCGATAAAGTGGTGAATTGAATAAAATGTATCCACCAGAGAGGAGTGGCCTTGTGAAACCGGCCGATGAAGGTTACGGTTCAGCAGCGCACAGCAACCTTGATGACCCCGTCCCGCCGGTGTTCAAACAAGTCGTAGGCAGCCTCGATGTCCGCCAGGGGATAGGTGTGAGTGATGAGCGGAGTGGTATCCAGCTTGCCCTGTGCGATCAGCTCCAGAGTTTCATGACAGTTGCAGCCGTCCACACCACCGGTTTTGAAGATCAGATTTTTGCCGTACATATCCGGCAGCGGCAGCGTCTGCGGCCCGTCATAGAGCGCTACAATGGTCACAATGGCGTTGGGCCGGGCACATTCCCAGGCAAGGCGGAAGGTTTCCGGCGCTCCGGCTACCTCCAGAACCACATCTGCGCCGCCGTGGTCGCTGTTTGCCTGCACGAATTCCGGCAGATTTTCGGGCTCGGCAGTGAGCACATCGGGATAATGCTCCCTGACAAAAGCCAGGCGTGCCGGGTCAATGTCGCACAGAATGACCCGCTTCGGATTTGCCAGTAAAACGCACTGCAGGGTACAAAGTCCAGTGGGGCCGCCACCCAGAATCAGGACGGTATCCTCTGGCTTAATCTCAGAGATCTGCGCCGCCCAATAGCCGGTGGCCAGCACATCCCCCACAAAGAGCGCTTGTTCATCGGTCACATTGTCCGGAATACGGTCCAGCCCCTGGTCTGCAAAGGGCACCCGTACATATTCCGCCTGACCACCGTCAATGCGGCAGCCCAGCGCCCAGCCGCCATTGGGGTCGGTGCAATTGTTGACCCAGCCGTTTTGGCAGAAAAAGCACTCGCCGCAGAAGGTCTCCACGTTCACGGTCACCCGGTCACCGGCGTGCACCTTGGTTACGGCGGACCCCACCTGCTCTACGATTCCCACCATCTCATGACCCACGGTGATACCCGGCACCGCCCGGGGCACCGAGCCGTGCTTGATGTGCAGGTCGCTGGTACAGATGCTGCAAAGAGTCACCTTTACAATGGCGTCACGGTCACTCTGCAGCTGCGGCAGCGGCTTTTCCTTCAGTTCAAATACGCCGGGGCGCACATAAGTATAAGCCAGCATGTAAAACACTCCTTTTCTTTGCAGGAAGAAATCTGAATATCTTGTTACCAGTTTACACCGGAATGCGGATTTTTTCCATACCTGTCAGAGTCGGCAAACCGCAGCTCCACGCAGCGTAGGTTGTTGTAGCCGGGGCGGTTTGCTATAATGAACCCTGCAAACAGAACGAAACAAGGAGAGCGAATATGGACGCATACGTAACCGGAGCCACCATCCGAAAACTGAGGGAAGCCAAAAAACTCACGCAGACACAGCTGGCTGAAAAACTGGATGTGAGCGACAAAGCAATATCAAAATGGGAAACCGGAAAAGGACTGCCGGATATCACATTGATCGAGCCCCTTGCGGCAGCATTGGGGGTCAGCCTGATGGAGCTGCTTTCCGGAGATAAAATCAGCAACCACAACCGAGCGGCGAATATGATGCGCACGGTGTTCTATGTCTGCCCTGTTTGCGGCAACGTGATTCCTGCCGCCGGGCAGGCGGCCATCAGTTGCTGTGGCATCCCGCTGCCGCAGCTTGAGCCGGAAGAAATGAACGGGGAACATATGGTGCAGATCGAATCTGTGGAAGATGAGCAGTTCATCACGTTGGATCATCCCATGAGCAAGACCCATTTTATTTCTTTTATTGCATGGATCTCCGGCGACCGGGTGGAGCTGGTCAAGCTGTATCCGGAAGGGAACGCCCAGTGCCGGCTGCACATGAGAGGACATGGATATCTGTATTTGTACTGCAACCGGCATGGGTTATTGCGCAAACGGCTGTGACAGCTTACCTGAGGGCAGAGCCCTTTCACAAAAAGCAGGGGATGGCATATAGTGGGATAACCAACACCAAAGTGTGGGGAATTCACATCACGGAGGTAATGAACCATGTCTATGCCGAGCATTGCACGCAATCCTGATCCCGTTACCATGCACCAGGCGATCACCGACCTGCTGGAAAGCATCGCTCTGGAGGAAACCGCCATGAGCCATATTCTGAACGCCGAGGGCGAGAAGCTGCAGAAAGCCATCGCCATGGAGGACATTGACTTCTGTCAGCTGATGGAGGTCAATGAGTCGGTGGCCAATATGGTCAACGTAATCGGCGGCCTGGAGAATATTCTGAAGGATAAGCTGGAATTCGTGGCCAACAACCTGTATTACCCCAATTGCGGCTGCGACGATGGCTGTAACAACAACTGTGGCTGCTGCTGAGTCGTAAGTTTTCCCGCGCCGGGTGTTCAGAGCCCGGCGCGGGATTTTTTTGCATAAATTTGAAAAACAGGTGTTGACAAGCGGCACAAAATCCGGTATGATATACAAGCGCGGTTGACGCGCACTGAAATACAGATGGAAAGATGGCTGAGCTGGTCTAAGGCGCACGACTGGAAATCGTGTGTGGGCCATAAACCCACCGAGGGTTCGAATCCCTCTCTTTCCGCCAGAAAATCCGTAGGCTGAGAGGCTTACGGATTTTTTTTTTTTGAAAAAAGTTAACCGGGGATTCGAACCCGAAAGGGTGATTGCCGTGAAGAAAACCTGCCGGTGGCAGGTTTTTAGGCGATCTGCGCGCCGGGGCTATGCTCCAAGTGCGGGAAGCTTTGCGCAGCAAAGATTTCCAAATCCCTCTCTTTCCGCCAGAAAAATCCGTAAGCTGAAAGGCTTGCGGATTTTTTCATTTGAAACAAAACACATGAACGACATATATGAAAATATCCCCCGGCGGTAAGGCCGGGGGATATTTAAAAGGCGGAGATTACTTCTCAGCGATGGCTTCGATCTCGCACAGTGCGCCCTTGGGCAGGTCCTTCACGGCCACGCAGCTACGGGCGGGCTTGGAGGTGAAGTACTTGGCGTACACTTCGTTGAAGGCGGCAAAGTCGCTCATGTTGGCCAGGAAGCAGGTGGTCTTCACGACCTTGTCCAGGCCGGAACCGGCAGCCTCCAGAATGGCGCCAACGTTCTTGCAGCTCCACTCAGCCTGAGCAGCGATGCCTTCGGGCATGGTGCCGGTAGCGG
This sequence comes from Allofournierella sp. CML151, assembly GCF_027853465.1. Taxonomy (NCBI): domain Bacteria; kingdom Bacillati; phylum Bacillota; class Clostridia; order Eubacteriales; family Oscillospiraceae; genus Allofournierella; species Allofournierella sp. CML151. The sequence goes on from NZ_JAPNNW010000026.1 coordinate 12,583, forward strand.
GGTCAACAGGCAGCTGGCCGGAGGTGATCACCAGATCACCCACAACAAAACCCTGAGAGTAGGGGCCAATGGCGCCGGGAGCGTTTTTGGTATCAATGATAGTCATGATAGAAGTCCTCCTTGGATCAAATCTTAGGGCAGTCCATTATGTGAAAAACACAATAATGAAGCTGCTTAACTACGTCTATAACTATAGCAACTTTGCAGTCAAAAAGCAATAGGTTTTGAGGCCGGTTCCGATTAAGCGGCTTCGCCCTTTGCCTTCACGGCCTTTACCAGCCAGTCCTTGCCCTCGACCATACGGGCTACCATCATGGAAGCGATGGTATCGCCGGAGGCGTTCAGGCAGGTGGCAGCGGGGTCAAACAGGAAGCCCAAGGTGGCGATCAGGGGGAAGGCCTCGGCGGGGAAGCCGAACATGCTTACGATGAGCATCTCGCCAACCAGGCCGCCGCCGGGAGCACCGGACAGAACGAATGCGGACAGAATCGCAACCACAATGGCCATGGCATAGGTGCTCACGCCGGTGAAAGACATGTTGAACACGCCGAACAGGAAGGCGATTTTTGTAATGGAGCTCAGCACAGAGCCATCCATATGCATGGTGCAGCCCATGGGCAGGACCAGGTCGCTTACGTCCTTGGGAACGCCGATCTTATCGCAGGTTTCTTTGTTAACGGGCAGAGTTGCGGCAGAGCTCTGGGTGGCAAAGGCAGTCACAGCGGGGGTGAAGATGTATTTCAGCATCCGTTTTACACCCAGCTTACCGGCGGCAAAGAAAGCATACAGGGGGAAGAATACCACCACATACAGCAGGCACAGGGGGTAGTAAACCACCATGGAACGGCCGTAGTCGCCGATGATCTGGGGGCCGTACTCGGCTACCAGGTTGGCAAAATAGGCACCCAGACCGATGGGGGCAATGGCCATGATCAGGCCGATGAACTTCATGATGACTTCATTCAGGTTGGCCAGCAGCTTGCCCACCGGGCTTTCATCGCCGCCGCAGGCGGAAACACAGAAGCCAAACAGAATAGCAAAGATGATCAGCGGCAGCATGTGATCCTTGCTCAGCAGGCCGGAGAAATCATCCACGGTGAGAGAACCGACGATCATATCGCTCACGCTCTGCATTTCACCCATTTCGCTGGTGCCCATCTGAATGTTGGTTCCGGCGGAGGGGCTGAACAGATTGACCCATACCAGAACGCAGACGCCGGCAATGGCACCGGTGGCCAGGAAGCTGAAGATAGTGCTGCCCAGAATTTTGCCCAGACGCTTCATGTTGGCCATGCTGCCAACGGCGGAAGCGATGGATACAAATACCAACGGTACAACGATGGTGAACATCAGGTTCAAAAAGATCTGGCCCACAGGCTTCAGAGCCTGACCCAGGCTGGGGGAGACCACGCCGATGATGGAACCGATGCCGATGCCGCCCAGCAGCAGGATGGGAAGTTTGTACTGCTGCCACAAGGACGCTTTCTTGGTGGTAGTGTTAGACATGATGATTCTCCTTTTCCTTTATCGTCCCGTCCGCACGGAACGTTGTTACGGGTTATAATGCCTTCACGGCCTCTTCCAGCTGCTTCATGGCCTGTTCCAGAACCTTGCGGGAGCAGGCGGCGTTCAAACGCATGAAACCGTTCAGGCTTCGGCCGAAGCTCCAGCCCTCGTTCAGGCCAAGACCTGCTTTTTCAATCATGAAGCGGCGCAGTTCTTCGTTCGTCATGCCCAGCTCCCGGCAATCCAGCCAGACCAGATAAGTGGCGTCCGGCAGATTGGGTTTGATCTGGGGAATGTGAGCGGCGCAGTAATCCCGAATGAAGTTGAAGTTGCCGTCGATGTACTCCAGCAGCTGATCCAGCCATTCCTCGCCTTCATTGAATGCGGCCTCCATGGCGGTCAGACTGAAGGCGTTGTTTCGATGGATGTCCATGTTCATCCAGGCTTTGTCATACAGCTCCTTCATCCGCATGTTGGGGAATACGGTGGTGGAGGCCTGCAGGCCCGCCAGGTTGAAGGTTTTGGTGCCGGAGATGCAGCTGATCACTTCACCGGCCACCTGCTCAGACAGGCTGGCGGTGGGGATATGGGTCTTGCCGTGGAAGATCAGGTCGGAATGAATCTCGTCGGAAACCATCAGCACGCTGTATTTGCGGCACAGGTCGGTCATACGGGTCAGTTCTTCGCAGGTCCATACGATACCCAGGGGATTGTGAGGACTGCACAGCAGGAACATGCTCACCTGGGGCAGCTTGGACTCAAAGTCTTCCCAGTCCACGGTCCACTTGCCGTCCTTTTCCACCAGTTGATTCTCCACCACGGTGCGGTTCCAGGCTTCGGTCACGTCGTAGAACTCACCGTAAACAGGGGTCTGGATCAGCACCTTGCTGCCTTCCGGAGTGAACAGCTTTACCAGCATGCTCAGTGCGGGCACAACGCCCAGGCTCCAGCTCACCAGGCTGCGGTCGATGGTCCAGCCATGGCGGCGCTGCTGCCAGTTGCAGATGGCCTCAAAGTAACTGGCCGGACGGCTGGTGTAACCCCAGATACCTTCCTGGGCTCGGGCTGTCAGGGCATCAATTACCGGCTGGGGCGACTTGAAGTCCATATCCGCAATCCACAGGGGAATTACCTTGTCGGTGCCGAATTTCTTGATTCGTTCATCGTACTTGGCGGCATTGTTTTTGCTGCGGTCCACAACGGTGTCAAAATCGTATTTCATAAAATCGGTTCCTGCCTTTCTGTTTGGGCACTCGGCCACGTTTCTCTGACCAGATTATAGCAAGGGGCGTGCCAAAAGCGAAAATGTGGGCAGGGTTACCAGCTATTTTGGCGTTTTAACAGTTTTAGACGGATACTTTGCAGCAGGTTGACGGCGGATTTCACGCAATGGGGAATTGTTTGGGAATAAGAAAAACGGGCCGGTCCGCAGAAAGCATCACGCGGTACCGGCCTGTTCCTTATATAAAAGGGAATCGATATTCAAAAATGGTTAACCAATAGATAGGGAATATTGGTCGTTTTTGAAATAATTATGGATTATTAAATGGTCGCAATTGGTTGTTAGTTGGATGATCGGCTAGCAATCGAAGGCCTTCTTCGGTCAGATGGCTGCCGCCGCGCCCACGCTCAATGCGCAGATAGCCCAATTGGGCCAGCTCACTCATCAGGCGGCGGACCTGTTGCTGGGAGAGCGGCCGATTCATATGCCGGGCGGCAGCGAGAAGACTGTCTCGCCCGGCGGGACGGCCCTGGCGTGCAGCCTGGTGAATCAGCTGCAGAACCATCCACTGCTCTTCGCTCAACTGAGGCGGAGGGGAGACCGGTTCCGGCGAAGAGGCTGGAACTGCCGCCGCCACGCTTACTGCGGGTGAAAGCCTGCCACTGGTGCTTCCGGCAGGCAGATAGTGAAAGGTGGGAGGCAGGTCCTCCGGCGTGATAACCTGGCTGCCGGTGTAGCTGAAATATTCCACCACGTTGCGCAGCTCCCGGATGTTTCCCCTCCACTGATGGGCCAGCAGCATCTGTTTCAGCTCCGGAGAAAGGGTGAATTCCACGCCGCTTTTCTTGCGGAAATGCTCAATGAGCAGCAGTAAATCACCCTCCCGCTGGCGCAGCGGAGGGATGAGGGCGGGCAGGGTGTTCAGCCGGTAGTACAGGTCCCGGCGGAAGCTGCCTTCCTCCACACGCTGCTCCAGGTCCTCGTTGGTGGCGGCTACAATGCGCACATCCACTCGGACGATTCGGTTACCTCCCACCGGCATGATTTCGTGTTCCTGCAGCACACGCAGTAATTTGCACTGCAGTGCAGGGCTCATGCCCTCCACCTCGTCCAAAAACAGGGTGCCTTGGTGTGCGAATTCGAACAAGCCGGGCTTTCCGCCTCTCCGCGCTCCGGTAAAGGCGCCATCCTCATAACCAAACAGTTCGCTTTCCAGAAGATTTTCAGGCATGGCCGCACAGTTGATGGCCACAAAAGGTCCCTGTGCCCGGGGGGATGCATTGTGCACCGCATGGGCGAACAACTCCTTGCCGGTGCCGGTTTCGCCAATCAGCAGAACAGGTAGGGAGGTGGCTGCCATCTTTTTCAGAATCTCGATGGTCCGCCGGATTGCAGGGGAGTCGCCGATTACATTTTCAAAGGTGTATTTGGCCCGGTATCCCTTGGGACTCAACTGACTGCGCAATTCGTTTTGCCGTTGCTCTGCGTCGCTGAAACGCTGGACCGTGGCGAATGCACCCAGGCAGACCCCGCCCCGCAGTACCGGAGCAACGGTCACAGTAAGGTTGGTGCCACCTGCCCGCACAACCTTGGCGGGAATTGCCTCCTTGCTTTTCAGGCATTGTTTGAAGGGAATAAAGGGATACACATCGCTGGCCCGGCGATGCAGCGCCAGGGAGTTGCTCACCTGGGTGATCTGCTCCAGCTTTTTGTTGCAGGCGAATACTTCGCCCTTCTCATTCACACCCACCAGCCCTTCGTCCAGAATGTCCATCAGGATATCGAACTGGCTTTCCAGCCGGCGGCTGCGGTTGAACAGCCGGTCAAAGCTGTAGGTGTTGGTGGCTACGATCTCCTGATAATGGTGGAAACGGGGCGTTTCCAGCAGATCCTCCAGGCCCAGCTTCAAAGCGGCTTCGGTCATGGTGGCGCTGGTGCAGACGCGCTGTCCGATATCAATAATTTCCTTCGCGCCTTCCGGAACATAGCGCTGCTCGCTGGGCGTAATTACATAATCATAAAGCGCCATGTCCGGTTCCGGGCAGCCCGGATGATACAGATCAAACTGCAGCTGATTCACGCCCAGCTGATTCAACCGGCTCACCGCTTCACGGCTCATCTTATCGCTCAGATTGACAAACAATACCCGGCTTCCGGCAGGAAGTTTTTGCAGGCGACGTACCACATCCCACAAAAAGGTCAGTTCGATCTCGGTAATCTCCGCGTCCAAAGGCAGATACTGACGTAAATCGTTTCCGGACTCAAAGGCGTCGGTGGAGGTCATATACAAATCATAGCGCCGCCGGGGCAGCTGATTCACGGACCCGTCGCGTACGCTGTAGACCTGTACGCTTACCTGGTCTCCAAACAGGTCTTTTACCTGTTTGCCGTAAAACCGGCCTGCCAGCGGGTCCCAGGAAATTACAGCAATGTTTTTCATGAACAACTCTCCTGTAACCAGTTTTTGCAACCAAATAAACCAATTATGCTTTCATTTTTAACCTATTCCATCCTTTTTGTCAAGAAGAAATTCCCGTAGAAATGTTTCTTCGTACATCGGCAATGTTGGCATGATTCTTGCTACAATGGGAGCAGAGAAATCAAACCGCGATACGGCGGCAGAACATAACAGGAAAAAGGAGAGCGAACAAAATGCTTACAAAACAGGAAATGCTGGATCTTCTTCATCAGGAAGTGGTACCCGCCCTGGGCTGCACTGAGCCCGTGTGTGTGGCCCTGGCCGCAGCGGATGCCTACCATGCCATCGGTGGGCAGATCGTATCGGTGAAGATGCAGGTGAATCCGGGCGTTTATAAAAACGGTATGTCGGTGGGCATTCCCGGCTTTGACCGGGTCGGCCTGAAATACGCCGCTGCCCTGGGTGCCTGCCTGGGAAATCCGGAAAAGGGACTGCAGCTGCTGGAAGAGATCACGCCCATTGTGAGCAAGGAAGCCACCCGTCTGGTGGAGGAAAAGCAGGTGAGTGTGACCATCGCGGAAGAGGAGACTCAGCTGTATGCTCACGCCGAGATCATCACCACCCGTGGCATCGGCATCAGCACCATCCGCAACACCCATTCCAATATTGTTTACACCAGTGCCAACAATCAGGTATTGTTTGAGAAGGAATATACTGTGGGCGGTGAGGACGAGCTGCACGAGAAGCTGAAGACCATGACCGTTGCGCAAATCCGTGAACTGGTGGACAGCGCCACTGAAGAGGAATTGGCCTTCATGCTGGATGGTGCCAAGATGAACGAAACCCTTGCGGACTACGGCCTGGAAAACCGGTTGGGCATCGGCATTGCCGACACCCTGAAGGCTCAGCTGCAGGGCGCCATGGGCGATAACCTGTTCAGCAACACCATGGTCCGTGTGGCTTCCAGCGCTGAGGGGCGTATGTCCGGCTGCCCCTACGCGGTCATGAGCAGCGCAGGCAGCGGCAACCATGGCATCACTGCCATCATTCCGGTTGTGGAGATGGCTAAGCACCTGAATGCCAGCCAGGAAGCGACTGTAAAGGCACTGGCCTTTTCACATATGCTGAACGTTTACATCAAGCTGTTTACCGGTAAGCTCAGCGCCACCTGTGGCTGCGGTGTGTCCGCCGCGGCTTCCGCCTCTGCCGCCATGGTCTGGCTGATGGGCGGCAACGATGCCCAGATGGGCGCAGCCATCATTAACATGAGCGGCAACCTGACCGGTATGATCTGTGACGGCGGCAAGATCGGCTGCGCGCTGAAACTGGCCACCGCATCCAACGCGGCGCTGATGAGTGCTTACCTGGCTATGGGCGGTGTTGTGGTCAGTGCCAGCGACGGCATCTGCGATACCACTCCCGAAAAAGCCATTCGCAATATGGGCCGCATCAGCAACCCGGGCATGACTGCTACCGACAAGACCATCCTGGATATCATGATGGAAAAAGACCGGGGCTGAACCTTTTTGATTATTTCTTTTCCCTTTCTCTCTTCTCATAAGAAAAACTGCCGCATCGGGCAAAACCGGTGCGGCAGTTTTTCGTTATATCAAAAAGAATGGTTTCACAACGGAAGAATCAGCTTTCCTGCTCCAGCAGGGCCAACAGTTCACCGGCGTTCTCGTCCGGCTTAACCTTTTCCTTGGCCCAGCGGATCACGCCTTCCTCGTCAATCAGATAAGTGGTGCGTACCACACCCATGCTTACCTTGCCGTAGAGTTTTTTCTCCTTCCACACATCATAAGCCTGAATGGCCTGCAGTTCCGGGTCGGAAAGCAGCACAAAGGGCAGATCATATTTCTGGGCAAATTTCAGATGAGAAGCAACACTGTCCTTGCTTACGCCGATTACCACGGTGTTCTTGGCGGAAAAATCCGAATGACGGGAGGCAAAGGCGCAGGCCTGACGGGTGCAGCCGGGGGTGTTGTCCCGGGGATAAAAATAAAGGACCACCTTTTTGCCCTTGAAATCCGCAAGGCTTACCGAGTTGCCGTTCTTGTCGGTCAGGGTGAAGGCGGGGGCTTGGGTTCCGATTTGCAGCATAAACAGTCGCTCCTTTTCGCTTTTTGATTTGGAAAATTAAATGGTCAAAATTGGTCAGTCAGACTTCCAGTTGGGGTCCTGTACAAAGACTAAATGGTCGGGGGAGGAGTGCTCAAGGGAATAGGCAAACCCAAACCGGCAGAAGGAACGCAGCTCCTCTGGGGTCTTGCAGTTCTGTTCTGCCGCATGGCGCACCATAGCACCCCGGGCCATCTTGGCGAAGGTGGCCTTCTCCTTCAGCTTTCCGCCGGTTTCCTGGGCGAAGGTCACCTGCACCCGGCGCACAGAAGCGGGCAGCTTGCCCAGCACGCATTTACTGTATTCCTTGGAGGCCAGGTCCACCAGACAGTCGGTTTCTTCGGCCAAAGCGTCTGCCAGGCGGCTGCTCCAGAATTCATACAGGGTTTTGCAGCGAAAGCCCACCGGTTTTGCCTGCATCTCCAGCCGGTAGGGAGTCACGCCGTCCATGGGGCGCAGCAGGCCGTACAGGCCGGAAAGAATTCGCAGATGCTCCTGTACATAGGAGAGTTCTTCTTCGGTGAACACACCGGGGGCCATGTACTGGTATTGAATGCCTTCGTAGGCAAAAAGCGCGGGGGTCAGCGTACGGCGTAAATCCATCTTCTGCAGACGCTCAAAGTTCGGCTCTGCCAGGGCGTCGCTGCAGTTCCAAAGGGCCTTACAGGCAGCATAGTCCAGACTTTGCAGATAGTTCTTCAATTCCTCAGCCTGCTCCAGAAAGCGGGGCAGATCGCGGGGCGCGAAGGAATCGGTATCCACATTCATGGTTTTGGCGGGGGAAATGATGAACTTCATGGCAGAGCCTCCTTTTCGTTCCTATTGTAGCAGAGGTGCGCAAAGTAAAATGTTGCCGTGGCAAAATCAGAAGCGCAGCCGCATATCGTACCAGACGGCACCTCCGTGCTGGGAGGCGGAAACACCCTCGTTTTCAAAGCCGAACCGGCGGTAAAAATCCAGCAGCTCCTGCTTGCAGGTAAGCACCACGCCCTGACGGCCCTGGGCCTTGGCGTCAGCAATCATCCGGCGCATCAGTGCGCTGGCATAGCCCTTGCCCTGGGCGGCGGGATGGGTTTCCACGCCGAAGAGCATCTGCCAGGCGCCCTGCTCGTTGTGCAGGCCTGCATTTTCGAACATCTCATCCTGCAAAAGGGGCGAGTCGCTTACGCAGCCGTTCACACAGGCCAGAATCTGCCCGTCCTCCTCCGCCAGCCAGAAATGCTCCGGAAACACCGCCAGCCGCTGGGCAAAGGAGGCGCGGGTAGCCGCCTCCACCGGCGGAAAGCACTGCTGCTCCAGTGCATCCAGAGCATCCAGATCGGTGGAACGAGCATATCGAATGGTCATAACAGGTCATCCTTTCGGTTAAGATCGATTATCAGTATACTACAAAATGGTTGAAAGGGGCAGGCCTTGCAGCCGCTTTTTCATGCACTTATGGTATAATGTGGGCTGTGAACAAACAAAAATAGGGAGTGCAAACCATGAACATCCAGATTTTCGGAACGAACAAAAGCTTTGACACCAAAAAGGCCCAGCGCTGGTTTAAAGAACGGGGAATCAAATTCCAGATGATCGACCTGAAGGAAAAGGGAATGAGCCGGGGCGAGTTCGACAACGTGTGCCGCGCACTGGGCGGCTGGCAGAGCCTGGTAGATGAGAACGCCAAAGACAAGGACACCCTGACTTTACTGCGTTTCCTGGCCCCGGAGCAGCAGGCGGACAAGCTGTTTGAAAACCAGCAGCTAATCCGCCAGCCCATCGTGCGCAACGGCCGGCAGGCCACCGTGGGCTGCTGCCCGGAGGTTTGGCAGACCTGGGAATAAAACACCAGACACCCAAAAATCTTTGCTGTTTCGCACAAGGAAGTGGGGGCTTTCTTGGTGGTTTCGCCGTTCCATTTTCGGTCCGTTTTTTGGTATCATGAAAGAAAAGAGCCCGCGACGGACGCAGAACGCACGGGCTTTCGGGAAGAAGGGAAATGCTCATGTCCAGAACACCACATTCCGGTTCGCTGCTGCCCGGGCGGCTGCATGCCACCGGCGAGGTGAACGGTTTTCAGATTCGCCCGGGCTTGTTTTTGTCCAATGGAGCCACGCTGGTGCCGGGAGGCGTCAGCTTTACCATCCATTCCTTTAACGGCACCGCCTGTGAGCTGTGTCTGTTTCACCAGGCGGACCAGGAGCCCTTCGCGGTGCTCCCTTTCCCGGAGGAGTGCCGAATGGGCGGCACCTATTCCATGATCGTGTTTGATCTGGATATTCAGGATATCGAATATGCCTACCGGATGGACGGCCCCTCTGATCCTGCCCGGGGTCTGATTTTCGACCGAACCAAATTCCTGCTGGACCCCTATGCCCGGGCGGTGACAGTCCAGAGCATCTGGGCGGGCGGCGAGCGGCTGGGACGCACCTATCATGCCCGGGTGGTGGAGGACACCTTCGACTGGGGGACGGTTCATAATCCACGCATTCCGTTTTCGGACATGATTATCTACGAGATGCATGTGCGCGGCTTCACGCAGCATGCCAGCTCCCAGGTGAAATTCCCCGGTACCTTCGCGGGCTTGGAGGAAAAGATCCCCTATCTGCTGGAGCTGGGGGTGAACGCGGTGGAGCTGATGCCGGTATTCGAGTTTGATGAAAAAGCCGAGGAGCGGGTGGTGAACGGTCAGAAGCTGCGAAATTACTGGGGATATAACCCCATCTGCTTTTTCGCGCCCAATCTGGACTACACCGCTGAGCCGGAGCTGAACCGGGAAAGTATGGAGCTCAAACGCCTGATCCGCAGCCTGAATGAAAACGGGATTGAGGTCATTCTGGACGTGGTGTTCAACCACACTGCCGAGGGCGACGAGACCGGTCCGTTCTTTTCCTTCAAGGGCCTGGATAACAACATCTATTACATGCTCACGCCGGATGGCCGGTACTACAATTTTTCCGGGGTGGGCAATACCCTGAACTGCAACCACCCTCAGGTGCGCCAGTTTATTCTGGACTGCCTGCGTTACTGGACGGTGGAATACCGGGTGGACGGCTTCCGCTTTGACCTGGCCTCCATTCTGGGGCGGGATGAGACCGGCAGCCCGCTGTCCAAGCCGCCGCTGCTGGAAAGTCTGGCCTTCGACCCGGTGCTCAGCCACGTGAAGCTCATCGCGGAGGCCTGGGACGCGGGCGGATTGTATCAGGTTGGAAGTTTCCCCTCCTGGAACCGATGGAGCGAATGGAACGGCAAATACCGTGATGACCTGCGCAAATTCTTAAAGGGTGACGGGGGAATGGCCGAAGCGGCGGTGCAGCGCATCTGCGGCTCGCCGGATCTTTATCCGCCGGACAAGCGTCCAAACGCCACGGTGAACTTCATCACCTGCCACGACGGCTTTACCCTATATGACTTGTACGCTTACAACGCAAAGCACAACGAGGCCAACGGCTGGAACAACACCGATGGCTTTGACGACAACAACAGCTGGAACTGCGGAGAGGAGGGCCCCAGCCAGAATCCTGCGGTGAATGCACTGCGGGATCGGCTGCGTAAAAACGCCCTGACCGTGCTGCTGTGCAGTCGGGGCGCGGCCATGTTCCTGGCAGGAGATGAGTTCGGCAACAGCCAGAGCGGCAACAACAATGCCTATTGCCAGGACAACGAGATTTCCTGGTTGAACTGGGAACAGCTGGAACGAAACCGGGATTTCTTCGATTTTACCCGGCGTCTGATCGCGCTGCGCAAGGCGCACCCGGTGCTGCGGGCAGCCACCGCGCTCAGCCGCTGCGGCTGGAAGGATCTTTCGCTGCACAACAACGGCAAGGCCTGGAACAGCGAGTTTTTGCCTGAGACACGCCAGATTGGCGTGTTGTTCGCCGGCAGAGATGCGGCCGATGAAAACGACGATATTCTGTTGCTGGCGCTGAATATGCACTGGGAAACCCATACGCAGCAGCTGCCCACGCCGCCCAAGGGGTTTTGCTGGCATCTGGTGCTGCACACCAGCGAGGAGAATCCCTTTGAACCTGCTGGCTTCAACGGCGCTTCGCTGGAGATGGGGCCCCGCAGCGCGGCGGTGTTCCGGCTGATTCCGCCGGGCGGTATAATTTGATGCAGGCGCGAAAATGGTGTATACTATACCATTGAGGTGAAAAAACAAATGGCAACTTATCTGGTTGATACCGAAAACGTGGGCACCGCCTGGCTGGCCGTGGCGGAACGGATGCGCCCCGAAGATAAAATGTGTGTGTTCGCCTTTTCCGGCGACGCAAAGCTGAGCATCAATTTTTCCATGCTGGAGACCTGTATGCGGGCCTCCGGTCAGATCGAGATCGTCTGGTGCGGCGAGAAGGTCCGTACCAAAAACGCAATGGATTTTGCCATCGCGTCCTATGTGGGCCTGTGCGCCGCCGGCGGCGAAGGTGAAATTTACATCGTCTCCAACGACAGCGACTACGAGGTGCTGTCCGGCTTCTGGGCCCAGCGGGGTGTAACGGTGGAAAAGCTGGCGGTGGGCCAAGGCTATGCCCACGCCAAGGAGATGGCTGCCCGTCCGGCTCAGCCGGTGCGTGAGCCGGAGCTGAACCCCCGCAAAAAGCGCATCCGGGTGCTGCTGAACGGCGACAGTGAGGCCGCCGAACTGGTTTACCGGGTGTGCGAAACGATCCCGGAAAACGCCAAGAAGAAGGGCAAGCGCTTTCTGGAGGCGCTGGAAAAGGAACCCCGCTTCAAAAAAATGGCCGAGAAGAAGAAAAAGAGCATCATGGAAAAAGCCAACGGAGTCACCGGCATCTACTTCGACCGGCAGGAAAAGCTGCGGGAGCCCTGAGCAGGCTTTCCGCCACATACAACGAAAAAGGACTGGCAGCATAATCGCTGCCGGTCCTTTTTTGTATGAATCAGAATCCCAGGCATTCCGGGCATTCGGCCCACAGGCGGGGCAGAATGGCGGCCAGATTGGAGAATTCCTTGATGTTGTGGGCAAACAGGCCCTGGGGCACGATCTCGGGCAGACGCACGCCCTCCGGCAGAATCTTTTTGTAAACGCCGTCAATCAGCGCGTAGCCGATCCAGAACCGGGAGCAGAACATCACGCCGTCCTTGTAGGGATACCACTTGTGGGTCATGGCGGCGGCACAGTTGCCCTCGCCGATGGCGCACACCAGCGACTGGCACTGTTCACTGCCCACCAGCGCCGGATCATAACCGAAGTCCGCCGGGCTCTTGAAGCATAGCTTCAGAAATTCCGGGCCGGGGCCCACATCCTCCAGGATGTAGTGGTTTACGCCCCAGGTCTTCTGGTTCACAGGCACCGCCGGGTCGCAGACGTAGTCCGCACGGTCTGCCCGGGCAAAATAGTGGTCCTCCTTGTCCCAGATCTTGTAGCGCAGGTCGGAACCCACACTGTGCCAGGGGAACCACCAGTCCAGCATCTCGCTTGTTACACCGGGCATGTAGGTCTGGTTGCACACAAAACCAGTGCCGTCCGGCATAACGCCGTAGCCCAGCTGGCAGAATTCGCCGTCCTGCCCGGCCAGGAACAGGTTACGCTGCTCAAAGGGTACCGCGGGCAGGGCAGAGGGGCCGCTTTTCAGGATTTCCAGCTTGTCTGTCGGAATCTCGGCCAGCGGCTGTTCAAAGAATTTGTAGTAGGGCAGAGCCATTTCCTCGCGGCTCACGCCGACTGCTTTGTTCATACCATGTCACCTCTTGGAATCGGAGTTTTTGTCAAACAGACGCATCAGCTGCTTTTGGACCAGGTTCAAAAACACGCCCACATACCACACACCCACCAGCATGGCCACGCCGATCTGAATGGGCAGGCTGCCCATTCCGGCAAAGCCTACGGGGGAAAGGATGGTCAGCCCGATGGCCCAGCCGCACAGCCAGGCGGGGCAGAAGATGAACCGGGGTGCCAGCGCGCTCAGCAGCACCGCCAGACCGCCCAGCACGAACAGGGTGCAGAACAGGTTCAGGTCCGCGCCCAGAGGCAGGTGATCCATGAGCCAGAGCGCCAGGCAGGCCCAGGCATCACCCAGAAGAAACCCTGCGGAAATACGTCCCGCGTCGCTGGCCTTGTCGCCGTTGGCGGCGCACAGCCCGGCACAGATCAGTGCCACCGCGCCGGTAGTCACGTTCAGGTAGGGCGCTGCCACCGCCCAGATGGGCGGCAGCAGCGCGATGCAGAATGCAAGGGTCAGAGTTTGTGCTTTGTTATGCATGCCGGCCCCTCCGGTTACTGGCAGTCGGCAATGTACTGGGCAGCACTTTCGCCCGCCATACGGCCGGTGTTCACCGCGAAGCCCATGGAGTTGCCGGGCAGGGTGAAGTTGTAGCTGTCGCCGTAGATGGTGTTGGCGTCGGAACCGGCGCTGTACAGGCCCTCGATGGGCATGTGGTTCTTGTCCAGAACCTCGCAGTACCGGTTGATACGCACGCCGCCCACGGTGCCGTAGGCGCCCAGGTAATATTTGCCCACCAGGTACTTGCCCTTGCCGGTGATGGGGTGCAGGTACTTCTGGGACTTATGGAACTTGCTGTCCACGCCGCAGCGGCACATAGCGTTGTACTCGTCGATGGTGTTCTGCAGCACATCCGGGTCAATGCCCAGCTTCTCGGCCAGCTCGCGCACAGTGGTTGCCTCGAAGTAAGCCTCGTAGCCTTGCTCCACAGCCTGTGCGGCCTGACCCTCGAAGGCCAGGAAGGCCTCGGCGGGATGCACGATGTCCACGATGTCAGGGCCATTCTTCTTGTACTCCTTCAGAATGCCCTCATCCATGATGCAGTAGCCGTAGTTGCCGGGCTGCAGAGCCAGGGCGTTGCCCGCATAGGTGGTGTTGCCCAGGTAACCCTCGTTCATGAAGCGCTCGCCCAGCTGGTTTACCATCAGGTTGGGCTGACGCAGCACGGCGTCCAGCAGGAACCAGTTCAGGTTATCGGGCAGCTGGTAGATGGCTTCGATGTTGGCGCCGAACTTCTCTGCGCCCACTTCCCACATCATCTTCAGACCGTCGCCGGTGATGCCGGGAATGCGGAAGGGGAAGTAGTCCTGACCGATGTGCAGGCCGAATTCCTTCTCGATCATCTCGGGGTTGTTACCGAAGCCGCCGGTGGCCACAATCACAGCCTTGCCGCGCACTTCCAGGCCGTTGCCGTCCTTGTCCACGGCCACAGCGCCGCAGACCTTACCCTCTTCGGTGATCAGGGAGGTGGCAGCGGTCTCCAGCAGGATCTCGCAGCCCAGCTCCTTGGCGCGCTGGGTCATGGCCTTTACCATGGCGCTGGCGGCACGGGGACCGATCACGCCGTTTTCCGGCTTGACAATGTGCCAGGTGGCTTCGGATTCCTTGAAGTAGCGGAAGGCGCCGGCGAATTCCACGCCCATCTCCTCCAGCCATTCAATGGTGTCGGCACTCTTGTGGAAGTAAGCCTGCACCAGATCCTCGTCCGCCCGGTAGTGGGTGTATTCCATGTGCATCTGAATGGCCTTGTCCACGCCCAGGTTGTTGAAGGCGGCCTTCTGGATCTTGGTGTCGATGCCAAGGGGGCCCATGCCCATGTTGGCAGCGCCGCCGGTGGCGCTGGATTTCTCCAGGATCACAGTCTTCATACCCTGCTCGCCCGCGGCGATGGCAGCGGCCAGACCGGCGGGGCCGCCGGCCACGATGACGATATCAGTTTCGATGGTTTTCATGATATTCACCTCAATATGTTTGGGTTGGTTGACGGGAGCCGCCGGGGTTTCCACCGGGGCGGCCTGGGGCTTGGCGGAGCGGGCGAACACCCGCTTGCGCTTGGCGGCGGCAGGCAGAGGAGCGGACTCGCTTTCCGCCTGTGCGGCGGGAGCCGCGCCCTTCACGGGAACGGGGGAGGAGGGCAGCTTGGGCAGGCGGCCGCTGGTGCGCTTGATGGCCTGCTGTTCGCAGACGGTCAGACATTCGCCGCACCGGCTGCAGTCGAAGCTGTCGATCACGGCCACCAGTCCCTCGCCGCCCTCGATGCACTGCTTGGGGCAGGCGGGCAGGCACTTGCCGCAGCCATTGCACAGCTGAGGGTCCACATAGAACTGGGTCAGCGCCAGGCAGGCATTGGCGGCACATTCCTTGCGGCGCACGTGAGCCTGGGTTTCGGCGGCAAAGGCATCCATTGCGCTGAGGGCAGGCAGAGCGGCCTCCTCGCCCAGTGTGCAGTTGCAGGAAACGGTCATCGCCTGGCCGATCTCCTCCGCCAGGTCCAGATCACCGGCCTTTGCGCGACCCAGCGAAATGCGCTCGAAAATTTCATTCAGCTGATACAGGCCCTCCCGGCAGAAGGTGCACTTGCCGCAGCTCTGGCGGCGCAGGGTGAGCATCTCCTTTTTGGCCAGGTCCACCGGGCAGTCCCGGTCGGTCATGGGGCGCAGCACGCCGCTGCGGCTGGCAAGGCTGGACAGCGTCATGCCCTCCAGCTGCTGGGTGGAATAGAACCGATGATCGACCAGCAAGCCCTTGCCGGCGGGAACAATCTCAGTCAACAGGGTATCAGCAGGTAACTCAGTGGGAGTGGCATCACCCACGGCCACGAGGAGGCCGGGCTGTGCACCGGTCAGCCGGTCGGCCATGGCGGCCAGCTGCTCCAGATCCAAAAACAGGTCGGTCTTGTGCAGCGCCTTGTTCACCAGCGCAGCCTGGGTGATTTCCAGCGGCAGATCCACCGTGCCCGCGTTGGCCAGCAGAGTCTGGCGGTCCACCTCACAGCGAACCACCAGCTCTGCGCCGGAGGCTCCGGTGAGCAGGGCGGCAATCTTCAAACCGGCCACCACACCGGCGGGATTGGTGTGCAGCAGCATGTTCTTCATGCCTTCGGTGTCCGCATTGTACAGTGCGCCCACCACCCGGCCGGATACCGGGGCCATGGTGCCGAACAGCTCTTCCAGCCGGGCGCGGTCGCAGCCGCGCAGCTGAACCAAAGCATCGGTGTTGTTCATCAGCAGGCTCATTGCTGTGCCTCCTTTCCGTTCTGATCGTAATCGCTCCAGATGCGGGGCGGGGTAATGGTGAACCGCAGGTCACACTGCAGGCAACGACCGGCCTCCTGGCGCACGCCGTCATCGGCCAGACCGAAGCTTACCGCGTCGAAGTTGTTCTCGCGCAGCGCCGCCTCACGTACAACCTCGGGCTGGCGGGTCTGATGGCCGAAGCCCTCGATGCGGCCCAGGAAGGCATCGGGCATCTCCACCGGAGCAAGCACCTCGGAGATGTCGCCGCTGCCGCCCAGGGCCTTGTCAATCTCACTGGCAGCGTCACGACCGGCGGCAACCGCCTGAATCACAGTGCGGGTACCGTATACCGCATCGCCGCAGGCGTAGATGCCGGGCACGCTGGTGCGCAGGCTGCCGGGCTGCACGGCGATGGAATTGCCGCGGCCCAGCTCCAGGCCCGCTTCGGGACTGATCTGGGTACGCTGGCCTACCGCGAAGATCACGGTGTCGGCTTCGATCACATGCTCGGAGTTTTCTTCCTTTTCGATCACCGCGCGGCGGTTTTCATCAAAGGTGAAGGATTTTACATTGCAGAACCGCACGCCGGAAACCCGGTCCGGGCCCAGAATGGCCTCGAAGGTGTGGGCGGGATGAATCTGAATGCCCTCCTCCTGGGCCTGTTCGATTTCCTCCTCGTCGGCGGTCATCTTCTCCCGGGCTTCCAGGCAGGCCAGGTGAATTTCCTCGGCGCCCAGGCGGCGGGCAGTGCGGGCGCAGTCAAAGGCAACGTTGCCGCCGCCCAGCACGATGACCCGCTTGCCCATGCCGGTCTCCACGCCCATGGAAGCATCCCGCAGGAAATCGCTGTTCAGCAGCACGCCCGGCAGCTCGCTGCCCTCCATGGGCAGGCGAACACCTTGGTGGGTGCCCAGAGCCAGCAGCACGGCGTCATATTCCGCGGCCAGTGCCTTGAAATCGCTCACGCGGCAGCCGGTCTCCACCGAAACGCCTGCATCGGTCAGGTAGGCGGCTTCCTTGGCCACCACCTCGCGGGGCAGACGGTAGGAGGGGATGCCGTAGGCCATCTGGCCACCCAGGGTGGGGTAGGCCTCCTTCAGGGTCACGCTGTGGCCCTGCTTGGCCAGGTAATAAGCAGCGGTCATACCGGCAGGACCACCGCCCACCACACAGACCCGCTTACCGGTGGCGGGCAGATGCTTACTGTTCTTCTTCCACAGTTCTCCGCCCGCATGCTCGGCAGCGTAGCGCTTGATGTTCCGGATGGAAACCGGCTCGTTCACCTCACCGCGGCGGCAGTTGCTCTCGCAAGGGTGAGCGCACACGCGGCCCAGGCACTCCGGGAAGGGCAGTCGCTCGTGAACTACGGCCAGAGCCTTTTCCCAGCGGCCTTCCTTGGCCAGACGCACATAGCGGGGCACATCGGTGTGGGCCGGGCAGGTGGCCTGGCAGGGAATCAGGGTATCCTTTTTCTCCACAGGGGTGAACTCCACCAGATCCCGGATGGTGCCGGTGGGACAGACCTCGGCGCAGGCGCCGCAGAAGCGGCAATCCGCGTCGGTGAGCAGCTTGTCGTGCAGGGTGCCCACATAGGTTTCCAGCTCTTTTTTGTTGTACTGCAGCACACCCACGCCCCGCAGATCGCCGCAGGCCCGCACACAGCGGCCGCACAGCACGCAGCGGTTCATGTCGTGGATGAGCAGCGGGTTTTTGTCGTTCTGAGCGAAGCCCTTGATGCGGGTGCTCATGCGGGTGGCGGAAACACCCATGTACTGAATCAGGGTCTGCAGCTCGCACCGGCCGTATTTTGGGCAGGTGGAGCAATCCTCCGGATGGGCAGCCAGCAGCAGCTCCATGGCCAGCTTGCGCAGGTCGTGGATGCGGGGGCTGTCGGTGGTGACCTTCATGCCCTCGGTTGCCTTCAGCTTGCAGGAGGGCTGCACGCCCTCCATCTCCTCCACCTCAACGATGCACAACCGGCAGGAGCCCAGGTCCGGCAGATCGGGGTGGTGGCACAGATGGGGAATATAGATCCCGTTCTGCAGGGCAGCTTCCAGCAGATTCATGCTCTCGGGCACGGTCAGCTGTCTGCCGTCAATCTCGATCGTAACGCTCATGTTTGGCGCTCCTTTCCAGGGCTCAGTCAATGCCCTTGAATTTCTTTTCCACGTACTTCTGCTTGCGCTGCTGTACCAGCTGGATTTTGGCAGGGTCGGAGAAGAAGCCGCCCTGAGTCTGGGCAATCTCTTCCAAATGCTTGGCGCGTCCGGCCACGGTGGTGCGGTCCTTCAGCAGGCCGTCCTCCTGGATCACAAACTTCCACTTGCCGTCCTCGGCCTGCTCCAGGGTGCCGCCCGCGCCGCACACCTGGCACTCGATGGGATAGTGCAGGCCGTCCCACTGCTTTTCGCCCAGCACCAGAGCGTTGCAGTGGCAGTTGGGGCACCAGCCCATGTCTTCCTCGCCCAGCCACTTGCGCTCCTCAGCGGGAGTGGCGGCAGCCTGCATGATGTGCTCACCCAGCAGGCGGGCGCGGGCCATCAGCTCATCATCCAGCAGGCACTGAGCGGGAGCGGGAACGCGGGTGGCCAGGACCATATCAACAACCTTCATATCGGTGGTGAACATGGTGGCCTGCAGGCCTTCCAGCGCCATGGACTGCCAGGCGCGGGTGGAACCGCCCACCGAGATCAGACCCACCACACGGTCGCGGTGCTCAATGGCGCCGATGGTTTCCAGGAAGGAGGTTTCGTAGCTCAGGCTGCGGTGAGCAAAGGTCAGGTAAGCGGAAGCGGGCATCAGGTCGTAGGTGGGTACCGAAAAAATCACCGCGTCCTGGGCGAGCATTACGTCCATAATCTTCTTTTTGTCGTCTTTGGCATCCAGGGTGCAGCCTACGTATTTGCCCTGAGACATGGCCTTGGTGCAGGCGGTGCAGCCGGTGCAGTCCAGGATGTTGAAATCCCGCAGGTTGATCATGATCACCTCAGCGCCGGCCTCCTCGCAGGCAGTGAGGGCTTCCTTCAGCAGAATCTCACTGTTGCCGTTTTTGCGGCCGGCGGTGATACCCATTACTTTGATACTCATTGGTCGTTGTTCTCCTTTCTCTCTCAAACACAGGATGGCAAAAAAACGAAAATATGCTATACTGAAAACAGTTGCACAGCATCTTTGCGATTATTTTAACAGCGATTTTTTCGCTTGAATACCATTAAAACCCGAGGCTTTGCTGCTTATCCAACAAACGCCTGCGGGGTGTTGCTTATCTCGAAAAAAGCCAAAGAAAGAGGTCGGATCGTTCATGAATAAAACGGATTTGCGCGTGGTCAAAACCTTGGCACAGATTGACCGTGCGCTGCTGGAATGCCTGGAGCAAACACCCCTGCAAAAGCTCACGGTGGACCAGCTGTGCCAGCAGGCACTGATCAACCGGTCCACCTTTTATAAGTATTATCAGGATAAATACGACCTGATGGACCAGTACCTGGCCCGTACGCTGCAGGAGTTTCGCCGCCAGATGGATGTGGCCTTTGTGGAGGCCTCGTCACAGAACATCCACAGCCTGGTGTACCAGAAGAATTTTGAGCGGGCGCTGCAATATCTGCACAAAAACAAGGCCCGCTATACGCTGCTGTGGAGTGGTGCCATCAACCGGCCGGTCTTCACCGAGATGGTGCAGGTCATCCACGACAACATTCTGGAAAAGCTGCGCTCCTGCGGGCTGCAGGGCACGCAGGAGCGATATGTGGATTTGTATGCCCAGATGTTTGCCTCCAATACCATGACGCTGGTGCGCTGGTGGTTCCAGTACGAGAGCGAAATCAGTATGGAGGAAGTACAGCAGATTATGGTGAACAACATGAAGGAGGGCATTTTCGGCGCGTTCCGCCAAACAGTGGACAGCGCACAGAAAAGCCCGCGGAAATAAACGAAAAACCAGAGCCGCCCTGCGAACATCGCAGAGCGGCTCTGGTTTTATTTTGCAAGAAACAGAAAGAGAGGCGGGTTTGTCAGGCCAGCGGCAGTGTGACCTGGAACTGGGTGCTATAGCCGGGCTGAGGAGGCTGCACCAGCTGAATCGTACCGCCGTGTGCGGTTACAATTTTATGGCTGATGGCAAGGCCCAGGCCAGAGCCCTGCCGGGTGTTGCGGGATTCATCTCCCACAACAAAGGGGTCGAAGATCCGGTCGGCCAGCTCCGGCGGAATGCCCACGCCGTTGTCGGCTAAGGTCAGCACAGCCTGACCGTTCCGGCATTGCAGCTGGAAAAACAGGGCGGTCCCGGAGGGATTGTGTTTTATGGCATTGGACACAATGTTTTCCAGCACCCGAAGGAAAGCGGTCTTGTCCAGCATGCACCAGATGGCTTCATCCGGGATCTCAATCTCGGGCACAAATCCTCCCAGTTCCAGCTCGTTGTATTTGGAGGCCAGATACTCCCGCAGCACCTCGCACAGATCCAGCCGTTTGGTCTGCAAGGTGAATTGAGGGTGTTCCAGCTTGCTGTACTCATGGAAGGTATCAATCAGCCCGGTGAGCCGGTTGGACTTCTGATAGATGGTGTCCAGATAATCCGGCAGCTTTTCCGGAGGGATCAACCCATCACAAATGGCCTTTGCATAGCCCTGAATCACCGTGATCGGCGTCTTCAAATCATGGGAAATGTCGGCCAGCAGCTTTTGTCGGTTGTCCTCCAGGGCTTTTCGCTGGCGTTCGCTTTCAGCAAGCTGGGCGGAAAGCTGATTGAATGCGCTGCAGATCTGCTCAAACTCCCGTGGTCCTCGACACTGAATAGGCTCCGGGTCGTTCTGCTGGGCCAGTTCGGTAAATCCCTGCTCCAAGCGTTTCAGAGGACCGCATACCTTGCGGCTGAGCCAGAGGGCCATTGCAAGCAGTACCAGAACATAAAGCCCCAAAAATAGAAGCAGGGTACGGCTCCAGATCATATCCAGGTGAGCATATTCCTCGTTGCGCAGAATCTGTTCGTACAAGATCAGCCATCGGCTTTGGCCATCTGCGCTTTCGAAGGGGTATTTCCAGATGTAGTAGCCTTGAGGCAGCGTTTGTGTCAGGTAACCATAGGCCTCATCACTCAAAACCTCGGTATTCACACCGGGAATGGATCCGTATAGAATTTTATGGTCAGCATCAAGTACCACGGGCGTCTGATGGAATATGCCGGAATAGCCGTCGCTTGCCACCAGTGTCATCTGGTGGCCATGTTCATCGTACCAATGAGTGACCGTAGGGTAGACATACTGCCCCTGCAGGGGGATGCAGGCCAGCGCTTCCGGGGGGATATCCTCATGGGACTTTCCGTACAAAATCCGACCGGTATTGTCCGTTACCGCAATGCTTCCGGTTTTTCCCAGAAGAGTGCGCACCGGGAACTGGTCATACTGTTCTGCCTGCAGAATGTCGTTGTATTCGCTCAGATCCCGCTCGGAAAGGCTGATTACCGTAGTGCTGCTTTCCATCAGTGCCCAAAAGAGCAGGGCGATTGCTGCGATTACCAGAAACAGGGTATAGGCCCCGAAGCAGCGCAGCAGGACCGAAAAATAACTGGATTTAGTACGTTTACACCGCTTCAATTTTATATCCCAACCCTCTCACAGTTTTGATGAAGCACGGATGCCGCGGGTCATCTTCGATCTTGTCCCGCAGTTTGGAGATGTGCACCATCATGGTGTTTTCGTCGCTTTCAAAATAGGCTCCACTTACGGCTTCGTAAAGCTGGACCTTGGTGAAGATCCGCCCCGGCGAGCGCATCAGGCAGCAGAGAATCTTGTATTCGGTAGGAGTCAGCGCGATGGGGACGCCGTTTTTGGTCAGGCTCATGGCATCCAGGTCCAGCCGCAGCGGCCCCAGTAAAAGCACATTGCTGCCGGACGGAACAGGGGAGACAGGGTTCAGCTGATAAAAACGGCGCAGGTTGGCTTTGACCCGGGCAGTGATCTCCAGCGGATTGAAGGGTTTGGTCAGGTAGTCATCCGCCCCCAGCTCCAGGCCCAGAATCTTGTCGTTGTCGGTGTTCTTGGCGGAAAGAATCAGAATCGGCATATTGCTGATGGCCCGCAATTCGCGGGTGAGCTCATAGCCATTCATGCGGGGCATCATGATATCCAGCACCGCCATGTCGATGAGTTCGGTGCGCGCCAGCTCCAGAGCAGCGGCTCCATCCGGAGCGCAGAGCACCCGGTAACCGCTGCTTTCCAGATACAGCTTGACCAGATTGGTGATGTCCTGGTCGTCTTCCGCGATCAAAATGGTGTGCGGCATAAATCGTGACCTCCGTTTAAAAATCGGGCCGGAGCCATTGCTCCGGCCCGTTACTTTTATTGTACATCAGGCAGCAGCCTGTGAAAAGAAAAACTTATTCGTACCGCAGCGCGTCGATGGGGTCCAGCCGGGCGGCACGCTTGGCGGGGTAGTAGCCGAAGAATACACCGATGGCCATGGAAAAGAGCACAGCCACCAGCGCGGCGGTGAGCGAGGGCTTGACCGGGTAGTGCATCATCATGGCGCCGGCGCTGCCAAGGCCCACGCCCAGGATTACGCCGATCAAGCCGCCGATCAGGCAGATGATAATTGCCTCCACGATGAACTGAAACAGAATCACCCGTCCCTTTGCGCCCAGAGCCATGCGAATGCCGATCTCCCGGGTACGTTCTGTCACCGAAACCATCATAATGTTCATCACGCCGATGCCGCCTACCAGCAGGCTGATGGCCGCGATGGCGCTGATGCCAAGCTTCACACTCTGGGTCATCTTGTTCATGGATTTCACGATATCGTCCAGACTGGAAACCGAGACGGTGAAGTTGGGATTGTGGCTGTAGAAGCTGTTGAAGAACTCCCGGGTGCGGTCCATAAAGATCTGATTGTTCACATCCTCCCGGGACTGCAGGGTTACGGTCTGATAACCGCTGTCCCGCTGCAACAACTGGAAGCCGCTGCCCACCGGGATATAGATATTGGTGTCCAGATTCCGGGTTACAGTCTGACCTGCCGGCGGTTTGTACTCGTAGACACCCACAATATAAAGCCGCAGGGGAATGCCGGAAACGTCAGTTTTGAAGCTTTTTCCCAGTGCACCTTCCGGAGTGGTTTTGTTGCCGAAATACTGGGTAACAAAACGATCACTCACCACGGCAACTGCCCGATGGTTAGCGCTGTCTGCGTCGGTAACAAAGCGCCCGGCCAACAAAGTCATTTTGTCCAGAGTTTGCTGTCCGGGGGAAACGCCCATCAGCTGGCCGGAAGCCTTGTGGCGGCCGGAAACAACACTGATGCTGCCGAAGCTTTCGTTCACAGCCAATGCCTGCAGCTGATCGGCAAATTTTTTCTGATACTCCTGCAGCATAGCATCGGTGATGCGGTCGCCGGCAGAGGGCTCCTTATATTCATAGGATTCCAGTGCCTTGTCCAGATCTTCACTGTCCTCAAAGGAACCAAATGCAAAGGGGTCGTCCTTCTGTACTACAGACAGGGTCACGTTCCGTGCGCCAAAGCCGGACATCTCTTCGGCCAGAGAGCCGGAAAGCGAGTCGCCTACCGTAATGATGGCAATCACCGCGCTGATGCCGATGATGATGCCCAGCATGGTCAGCAATGCGCGAAGCTTATTAGCCCGCAGGCTGGTAAGCGCCAGACGTACATTTTCAAAGATTGGCATGCCCGTACGCCTCCTTTCGCTGGTCAGATATGATATTGCCGTCTTTCAGGGTGATCACCCGGGGACATTCTGCGGCAAGCTCTTGGCTGTGGGTAATGAGAACAATGGTCTTGCCCTGCTGGCGGTGCAGGGTATGGAAAATATCCATCACATGACGGCTGGTTTCGGAATCCAGCGCGCCGGTGGGTTCGTCCGCCAGCAGGATGGCCGGGTCGTTTACCAGACTGCGGGCAATAGCCACTCGCTGTTTCTGGCCGCCGGAAAGCTCGTTGGGCTGATGAAAGCGGCGCTGCTCCATGCCCACCATAGCCAACAGTTCCCGGGCGCGCTGTTCCCGTTGCCGGGCACCGACTCCGGCGTAGAGCATGGGCAGCTCCACATTCCGCTGCGCAGTAGTACGCCCGATCAGATTGAAGTTCTGAAATACAAACCCGATCTTCTTGTTGCGAACCTCGCTCATCTCGTCGCGGCTGGCCCGTTGAACGTCCACGCCGTCCAGCCGGTAACTGCCCGCTGTGGGCTGATCCAATACGCCAATGATGTTCATCAGAGTGGACTTGCCACTGCCGGATTCACCGACGATGGCGACAAATTCACCGGGATATACGGTCAGGTCGATGCCGTGCAGAATCTCCAGCTCGTTTTCCTTGCCCACGTTATAAGTTTTTACAATGCCCTGCATCTCGATCAGCGGGGCCTGGAAGGACTGGTTCATTCTGCCACCTCCCCGGTGGAAGTGCTTTCAGCGCTTGCAGAGGTTTCAGCACTGGAGCTGTCTGCATCGCCCATGGGCATGGGAGCGCCGGTATCCGGCATCTGGGAGGCATCGGCCAGAACCTCCAAGCCATCCTGCAGGGAAGCGCCGCTGACCTCGATCGCATAGTCGTTTTTCATGCCGGTGGTCACGGTTACGGGGGAGAAAGTTCCTTCACCCTGGCGGACATAGATCACATCCTGACCGTCATCACCGGCCGTCACCGCGTCCAGAGGCACGGAATATACATTGCTCTTGGAGGCCAGAATGATCTCGGCTTTGGCTTTGCTGCCGATAAAGATATTTTCCGGGGTCTGGATAGCGATATCTGCCGCAAAACCGGACGAGGAACCGCTGCTTTCTCCATCGCCGCTTCCGGCAGTGGGGGAAATACGGGATACGGTACCCTGAATTGCGCCGCTGGCCGCATCGCTGGTAATGGTGGCGGGCATACCTACCTTCACTTTGTTGATGGCATATTCCGGAATGCTCACCGAAAGCACCAGCTGATCGGTGGACTGGATGGTAGCCACATCACCCTTGCAGATGCTGCCCACGTTTACCTTCAGATCGGTGATCTTGCCGCTGGTTTCTGCTTTCAGAACGGTGTCCTCCAGGCTTTTCTTCAGATCGTCCAGCGCCTTGCTGTCTACACCTTTTTTCAGCTGTTTATCCGCATCCTGCAGGGCAGTGAGCGCAGTGTTGATGGTAGTGTCGCAGGCGTCCAACGCCTGGAAACGGGCCGCATCCGCCTGTTTATAGGCGTTTTCCGCGGTATCCCGTTCCGCTGCGGCTGCGTCATAAGCCTCTTTGGCGGTGTTATATGCCTGGGTATAGCTGTCGTAGCTGTACAGGGTGCGGGCGCTTTCCAAAGCGGCATTCTTCTCATTTAGAACTGTATCTGCATTCTGATAGGCAAGGTAGGCATCGCCCTCGGTAGCGCCGCCCGCAGCGATCCAGGCGTCATAGGCCTGCTGACGTGCGTCTGTTGCCGCATCCACCTCTCTCTGTGCACCGGACACTGCCTGTTCCATTACCTGATAGTTTGCTTTGGCCGCATCGTAGGCGGGGGTAACGGCGCTTAACGCACTGGCCGCCTTATCCCGGGCAGCGCGTGCTGCCTCTACCAGCGTATCCTGATTCTTCTTTTCGTTATCCTTGGCTCGGCGGGCTTCCTCCACCTGAGCAGCTGCTTTGTTGTAGGCGTCCTGCAGACGCTGCTTTTCCTCGCCGATTTCCTTTTCTTTATCTTGAATGGCTTTTCGGATGTCGGCATCATCCAGCGTGCAGATCACATCGCCCTTGTTCACTTGGTCGCCCACCTTCACGTTCAGTGCAGTGACCTTGTTACTCAGACCGGTGGTCACCGAGGAAACCTGTGCGCTCTGTACGACACCGGAAACGTTTACGGACTCGTTCAAGTCCTCTTTTTTCAGGAACACTGTGCGTGCATAGGCCAGATTTTCCTCCGTATTGTCTTTAGAGGCGGAGATCCGGGCCCGCAGTGTGAAAGTGCCGCCTGCTGCCAGAATGGCCACTACCAGAATCGCGGCTGCCGCACGCTTGTGTTTTAAAATAGGGGAGAATATCTTGATCGCCATATCGCTTCGACTCCTTTTTGTGTGGGTTTTGCTTTCTACAGCAAAAAGGATATCGCAGTAATCTTTAGCAGGCCTTTAAAGAAATCTTAAGATTTGTAAAGATTTGACTCCTGTCGGGTCTCTTGGGTAAAAGCAATGAAGTTTTTGGCCGCGGCTCCGGTATAATGCCCTCGCAGCGTTACAGCGCAGATTTCACTATAAAGCTCTTTTGTCTGCAGGGGATGCATCTCTGCGCCGGGCCAGAGGTCACGTGCAGCAGACAGCGGTGCACATGCTACACCCAGTCCCTCCTGTGCCAGCCGCAGGGCAGTGCGGGAATCTTCACTGCAGCAGAGCACCGTGGGTTCGAAACCAACCTCGGCGAAATAGCGCATCAGCACAGGCTCCCAGCGCCGGTAAAGCAGCAGCGGCATGTTTGCCAGCGCAGACGGGGCAATCGGTCCGCAAAGGCCCTGGAAGAAATGCGCCTGTCCCACGGTGCACATGGGCTCACTGCAAATGGGATGAATTTCCAATCCCTGGCCGGAGAAAGGGCGGCGCACCAAAGCCAGATCGATGCGATGATTGCGAACCAGTTCCAGCAGCTGGTAGGAATCCCGTTCGGTCAGCTCCAGCCGCACTTGCGGGTAACTGTTGTGGAACAAGGCTACCCAGCGGGGCAAAAGAGTGGTGTTCAGCGAGGAGACCGACCCGATGCGCAGCAGTCCCCGGCCTCCGGCCTGAAGGTCTGCCATCTCCCGTTTCAGGTCGGCACATTGCTGCAGAATGCCTTGTGCCCGTTCGTAAAAAAGTTCACCGGACGGAGTCATGCGCAGATGGCGGGTGTCACGTTCAAATAATGGACAGCCCAGTTCCTCCTCCAGTTTTTGCAGCTGCAAACTGAGCGGAGGCTGCGACATGTGCAGTTTTTGTGCGGCTGCAGTGATGGTTCCAGACTGGGCAATGGCAACAAAATAGGCAAGTTGACGCAGTTCCATAAAAGCACCTCATTATTTATATGGATAACATATAAATAACACATAAATAAAATGTTTTCAATATTGCTTTGAATGTGCTATCATGGTACCGTGAAATCAAATAAGGGAGGCTTCTTTTCGATGAGGAACATGAAGATCCTGGGCGAGCTGTTTCTTACCTTTATGCAGGTGGGCGGTCTGACTTTTGGCGGCGGCTATGCCATGCTGCCGATCCTGCAGCGCGAGGTGGTGGAAAAACGAGGATGGGCTACGGATGAAGAACTCACCGACTATTTTGCGGTGGGGCAATGCACTCCCGGCATCATTGCGGTGAATACCGCCACATTCGTGGGACAAAAGCAGGCGGGAGTGCTGGGCGGCATCGTGGCGACTCTGGGAATCGTGGCACCGTCGCTGGTGATCATTTCCGTCCTGGCCGGCTTCATCAATACCTTCGCAGAGCTGGCGGTGGTAAAAAATGCTTTTGCCGGTATTCGTGTTTGCGTTTGTGTGCTGATTTTCAACGCAGTCTGCAAGCTGTGGAAGGGCTCAGTGAAAAGCAAGTTGGCGCTGGCAATTTTTGCGGTGGTCACGCTGGGGTCGCTGTTCTTTGATCTTTCCCCGGTACTCTTTGTGGTAGTGGCTGCTGTGTTGGGGATTTGTCTGGAGCAGTTCGCCCCGGCAGCCCGCAAAAGTAAAAAGGAGGGAGAGGTATGATTCTGCTGCTGCGGCTCTATTGGGAGTTTTTCAAAACCGGTCTGTTTGCAGTAGGCGGTGGTTTGGCCACGCTGCCCTTTCTTTCCCAGATGGCGGATAAAACCGGCTGGTTTACGCAAGGTCAGCTGATGGACATGGTGGCGGTGTCGGAATCTACCCCCGGTCCGATTGGCATCAATACAGCCACCTACGTGGGTTTCACTACAAGCGGCGTTCCCGGTGCACTGGCGGCAACTCTGGGGCTTGTTACGCCGTCCATCCTGATTATCCTGGCCATCGCCTCGTTTCTGAAGGCGTTCCGCTCCAACCGTTATGTGGATGCAGTGTTTCGCTGTTTGCGGCCTGCTTCCACCGGACTGATTGCAGCATCCGGCCTTTCGGTGGCGGCCATTACCTTTTATACGGCCGCCCCGGCGGGAATTCTGGCGGGCATTCAGTGGAAAGCCGTTATCCTAGCGGTTCTCTTGCTGCTGGTTACACGAGTGATTCCACAAACAAAGAAGCTTCATCCGGTGGTTTGGATCGCATTGTCCGCGCTGGCAGGGATTGTGTTTTCCTTTGCGGGAGTATAACACTATAAGATATAGAAAAAAGGCGCAGCTTACAAAAAGCTGCGCC
>NZ_JAPNNW010000027.1:0-40290 GCF_027853465.1 Allofournierella sp. CML151
AAGCCGTGTCGGATCTTGTCCGACACGGCTTTTTTGCAGATATGAATTGCTGTTTCAAGGATATTGCTTACTTCTGGCGCAAACGGCGGTAGTAACCGTCCACATAGCTCAGGTAAACCACACCGCCGATGGCATAGGCAATGGCGGTGAGAGCGAAGCCCAGAGGCAGGCCGATGCTCTCCTGCATAAAGCCCATGAGCAACGAGCCGATGCCGATGCCCACATCGTAGGAAAGCATGTAGGTGGCGTTGGCCACACCCCGCTGAGGAGCGGGAGTGGTGCCGGTAACGAAGGCCTGGAACAGCGGCTGCAGAATGCCATAACCCAGACCAAAGAAGAACCCGGCGACCAGCAGATGGATGCCGCTGTTCAAGAACAGATAGCTGAGCATGGTCAGAATCAGCACGGCCAGGCTGATGTACACCAGCACACGGTGCCGTCCTGCGTCGATCATCTTTTGGGTGGAAAGCTTGGAGACCAGCATACCCGCCACCAGGAAGATGTAGAAGTAGGGCAGGAAGGCGGACAGGCCTTTCTCCTGGGCGAAAATGGAGGAATAGGCGATTACTGCGCCGTAGGGGATCATCAGGAACATCATGTTGAACATGAAGGGCAGCGCCGGGCCGTAAATGGTATCCCGAATGGAGAATTTCTTCCGCTGTACCTTGGGGTACCGGATACGGCAGCAGGACACGCAAATCAGCGCGGCCACAGTGATGCCGAAGATGGTCCAGAAGGAGGCGGCGCTGCTCATATGACTCTGCACCTGCAGGCCCACATAGGGGCCCATTGCCATGCCGATGGACACGGTGAACGCAAACCGGCTGATGCCCTCGGTGATTTTGGCGGTGGGCAGAACATCGCCCGCCAGCGTCATGGTCGCGGAGCCGCACACCGAGTACACCGCGCCCATATACAGACGAACAACAATGAGCGCACCGAACAGGGGGAAGGCCAGGAATGCGGGGAAGGACAGGCAGAACAGCGCCAGGAATACCAGATAGACCCGGTAGCGGTTGAAGTTGTCCAGCAGATACCCGGCTACCGGGCGGAAGAGGATAGTGGCCACCGACATGGCGGTAAGCACAATACCCACCTTGGAGCCGGTGATGCCGATCTCCTGGCAGTAGATGGGGATGATGGGGATGGACGCATAAAACGCGGCCAGAACCAGCAGGTTCGTTATGAACAGCAGAATAAACCGCCGGTTCCAGATTTTCTCAGATGAATTCATGGAAAAGCTCCTTTGCGTAAAATTTAAAATGGTGGCAATTGCCACCATTTATAGAATAGCACGGAATGGCCACCGCGTCAATAACTGGTTGCAAATGCCACCGGATGGGGCTATAATAACAAAAACAGAAGCAGGAGGCCTTTGCTATGTCCACCATTGCCGACAGCCCGTTCAAGGCAATCTCAATTTTGTACCGCAAATCCCATATCTGGCTGAACAACAGCTGTGCCCGGTATGACCTGACCGCGGCGCAGGCGGTGGTGATCCTGATTGTCTGCGATTTCAAAACGCTCACCCAGGACGAAATCACCAAGCGCCTCTCGCTGGACAAGAGCGTGATTGCAAAAACGGTGAACAAGCTGGAGGAGACCGGTTTTCTTGTGCGGGAGCAAAATCCCAAGGATAAGCGCACCTATAACATTCTCCCCACAGAAAAAGCCTGGCAGGTTTATCCGTTTATCCAGCAGCAGATTGACGACGGTCTTGCGCAGATGACTCAGCGCATGAGCGAGGCGGAAAAGCAGGAGTTTATCCGTCTGCTGATGCTGGCTGCTGAAACCACTCTGGCGCAGGAGGAATAAAGCGGTAGGTTTGCCGTGCCGGACATACCTGTTTCATATCAAAAAGCCCAGCCGCGGCCGGTGCATGATGCACTGGCCGCGGCTGGGCTCATTTTTGCGGGAGAATTCCAGGGACACAGGGTGCAGAGGCATGACGATTAAGCATAGAAAAAACGAATGATAAATCATAACAAATAAGTATTTGCTATGTGAGAATCGGGGGCGTATACTGAAGGCAGAACAAAAGAGCAAAGTGGAGATAGGAGATGAGGCGATGGATGCACAAACGGCTCGCCGGGCTCAGGCGCTGCGGGCTGCGGGGTGTGGCCCGCAGCTGACGGGGCAGCTGCTGTGCTGCTGGCAGCAGGGCGACACCGCCGGAGAGCTGCGGCTGCTGCAAAAACAGCGTGCACTTCTCCTGGAACAGATCCATAAGAAAGAGCGGCAAATCGCCTGTCTGGATTATCTGGTGCATCAGATTCGGGCAAACAAGCCGATATAACGGAGAGAAAAGGGATGGAGGCAAGCAATATGGAAACCATTCACGGGCAGCGCTTCGATGAGGAGCGTGCTCTTTACGGCAAACAGGATATTCTGGTAACGGACTGCGCCTTTGAAGGTCCGGCCGACGGGGAAAGCGCCTTTAAGGAGGGGCGGAACATCCAGGTGAAAAACAGCTTTTTCGACCTGCGTTATCCCTTCTGGCATGATTGGAATTTGAAAATTACCGGCTGTGAGCTCACGGAGAACTGCCGGGCTGCGTTGTGGTATTCCAACCGGATCACCATTTGCCAGAGCAAGCTGCACGGCATCAAGGCGCTGCGGGAGTGTGGCGATGTGACCCTGGAGGACTGCGACATCGTTTCACCGGAATTTGGCTGGTCAGTGGACGGTATCACCATGAACCGCTGCACCGCGCAAAGTGAGTATTTCATGATGCGCTCCCGTGCACTGCGCTTTACCGACGTGACCTTCCAGGGCAAGTACTCCTTCCAGTACATTGAAGACGCGGTGTTCGACAACTGCCGTTTCGATACCAAGGATGCCTTCTGGCACGCCAAAAATGTGGTGGTGAAAAACAGCGTGGTCAAGGGGGAATATCTGGCTTGGTACTGCGATAACGTCACCTTTGAAAACTGCCACATCATCGGCACGCAGCCGCTGTGCTACTGCAAGGGGCTGCGGCTCATCAACTGCCGGATGGACGAAGCGGACCTGGCCTTTGAAAAGAGTCAGGTGGAGGCGGAGCTCATCGCGCCGCTGATCAGCATCAAGAATCCTTATCAGGGGCGTATCCGGGTTCCTCAGGTGGGAGAAGTCATCCGGGATGACCCGGCTGCCAGAGCAGAAATCTGTGTGGAAAGCCCGGCGGGCAGCCACTGTGCATAAAATAAATCAGATGATGGAGAAAAGGAGAACAATATGATTCGGTCGGAATATTATACTCTGTCCAACGGCGTGCAGATTCCCAAGCTGGGTTTGGGTACCTGGTTCATCGAGGACGCAAACGCGGCCCAGGTGGTACGGGATGCGGTGGAGCTGGGCTACCGGCACATCGATACCGCCCAGGCCTATGAAAACGAGGCGGGCGTGGGCCTTGGCATGCGCAGCTGCGGACTGGACCGCCATCAGCTGTTCGTGACCACCAAGCTGGCTGCTGAGATCAAGAGCTATGACGAAGCGGTAAAAGCCATCGACGGTTCGTTGAAAGCCATGCAGCTGGATTACATCGACCTGATGCTCATCCACAGCCCCCAGCCCTGGGCGGCGTTCCGGGGCGAGGACCCCTGCTTTGCGGGCAACCGGGAAGCCTGGCGGGCATTGGAAGACGCGTATAAGGCCGGAAAGCTGCGGGCCATCGGCGTTTCCAACTTCCTGCAGACGGATCTGGAAAACCTGTTGGCTGGCTGTCGGGTGGCGCCCATGGTGAACCAGGTGCTGGCCCACATCGGTAATCTGCCGTTTGAACTGGCGGATTATTGCCGGGAGAAGGGGATTCTGGTGGAGGCCTATTCGCCGGTGGCCCACGGGCAGATTTTGAATCACCCCGAGGTCACGGCCATGGCAAAGAAATACGGTGTCACCGCTGCCCAGCTGTGCATCCGCTACACCCTTCAGTTGGGGATGCTGCCCCTGCCCAAAACCGCGAACAAGGCGCATCTGGCGGAAAATGCGATGGTGGACTTTGAAATCGCACCGGAGGATATGCAGCGCTTGAATCAGCTGCCTCCGATCCGGGATTATGGGGAGTACAGCGTGTTCCCGGTGTTCAGCGGCCGGTAAAAGCTGGGGTTGATGGAGGAAACAGCCATGAAAAGACCCGGTAAAATAATCCGTATGCTGGCGCTGCTCACGGCGGCCACCGGGTGTACACTCCTTTTGGGATGTAGCCAGCCCGCGCCTGCTGTGAACGTGGAATCAGAACCGGCCGCACAAAGTGCACAGAGCACGCAGAGCCAGCCGGAACCAGCTCCCACGCCGAAGCCGGTGGAATCGGAAACACAGGAGGCAACCAAAATGAACCTGCAAATCGGTGATACAACACTCACAGCTACCCTGGCAGACAACAGCTCCGCCCGTGCGCTGGCAGAGCTGCTGAAGAAAGGCCCGCTCACCCTCTCGCTGGAAGACTATGCAGGAATGGAAAAGGTGGGGCCTCTGGGTACCGCGCTGCCCCAGAACAACGAGCGGATGGTCACGGCCCCGGGGGACATCATCCTGTATCAAGGTAGTTCCTTTGTGATCTACTACGGTACCAATTCCTGGAGCCTTACCCGGCTGGGGCACATTGATGATGCGGATGAAGAACGGCTGCGGGAGCTGCTGGGGGACGGAGCAGTCACCGTGACGCTCTCACTGGAAACTGCGGAAGCCAGATAAATCAAACGGATTGTGCAAAGCAGCTCGTCATTGAAATGGCGGGCTGCTTTGTTTGTCCCACCCGGGGCAGAGGAATTGACAGGAGGAAAGCCCGGTTGGTATAATAAAAAAGATTGTATACAACAATTGTGTACAATAGCAGAAGCGGGCAGGCGGCCCGCAGACCAAACAGCGAAAGGAGCTTAGCGATGCTGAAAGTATGGATCGCCGGTGCAGAAGGCCAGATCGGCACGGCGATAAATGAAATCCTGGACCCATTGGAAATGGAGACCTTCAACACCGACCGGGCTGAACTGGATATTACCAATACCGATGAGGTGCTCAGCTTCGGCGAGATCAACCGGCCGGATGTGATCATCAACTGCGCAGCCATCACTGACATTGCGCTGTGTGAGCAGAATCCGGAACTGGCCTACCGGGTCAACGCGCTGGGCGCGCGCAACCTGAGCCTGGTGGCTCGCAAGGTGGGGGCAAAGATGGTGCAGCTTTCCACCGATGACGTGTTCGACGGCCATGCCGAAAAGCCTTACAGCGAATTCGACGACACCAATCCCCAGACGGTGTACGGTGCGTCCAAGCGAGCGGGCGAGAACTATGTGAAAGAGTTCACCCACAAGCATTTTATCATTCGCAGCAGCTGGGTGTACGGCAAGGGGAACAACTTTGTGAATGGTGTACTGGCGGCAGCAAAAAGGGGCGAAAGCATGAGCATTCCCCAGGATCAATACGGCAGCCCCACCAGTGCCAAGGACCTGGCTCGGCTGATTCTGCATCTGATCCACACCAATGAGTACGGCACCTATCATGCCACCTGCAAGGGCGTGTGCAGCCGCTACGAGTTTGCCCAGGAGATCCTGCGCCAGGCGGGCCTGCAGGGGCAGCTGTGCCCCGGGGCTACCAATGAAGCGGACCATTATCTGGCCCGCCCGGCCTACGCGGTGCTGGATAATTTCATTCTGCGGATCATCGACCTGTACGCGATGCCTGTATGGCAGGCGTCGCTGGCGGAATATCTGGAAGAAAGGGAGGGCTGAGATGGAGCGCAGCGCGAAGAAAACAAAAAAGATGGGTCTGACCACCCGTATTTTCATTGCACTTTTGGCGGGTGTTGTCTTCGGTGTGGCCCTGTGCTATCTGGTTCCGGATGGTTCCTTCAAGAATGATATTCTGGTGGAAGGCGTGCTCTATGTGGTGGGTCAGGGCTTCATCCGTCTGATGAAGATGCTGGTGGTACCGCTGGTGTTCTGCTCCATCGTGTGCGGTAGTATGTCCATTGGCGACACCAAAAAGCTGGGTACAGTAGGCGTACGCAGCCTGATTTTCTACCTGGGCACTACTGCCTGTGCGGTTACGGTGGCTCTGCTGGTGGGTAACCTGCTCAACCCCGGTGTAGGGTTGGATCTGAGTGTACTGCAGAGCACCACCACCCAGGTGGAAAGCATGCAGGCCACCTCCCTTACCGAGACCCTGCTCAACATTATCCCGGACAACCCCATCGGCGCGCTGGCTAAGGGCGAGATGCTGCAGATCATCCTGTTCGCCCTGATCGTGGGCGTTATCCTGGCAAAGCTGGGTGAGCGGGCCGAGACCGTGGGCAGTTTCTTCAGCCAGTTCAACGACGTGATGATGGAGATGACCATGATGGTCATGTCGCTGGCTCCGGTGGGCGTGTTCTGCCTGATTTCCCGCACCTTCGCCACCATCGGTTTCAGTGCCTTCCTGCCGCTGGCAAAGTATATGGTGGCGGTGTTCCTGGCGCTGGGCATTCATTGCTTTGTGGTCTACCTGAGCATGCTGAAGCTGTTCACCGGGCTGAACCCCATCAAGTTTATCAAGAACTTCTTCCCGGTTATGGCCTTTGCTTTCTCCACGGCCACCTCCAACGCAACCATTCCTCTGTCCATTGATACGCTGGCCAAGAAGATGGGCGTATCCAAGCGGATTTCTTCCTTTACCATCCCGCTGGGGGCCACCATCAACATGGATGGCACCTCCATCATGCAGGGTGTGGCGGTGGTTTTTGCTGCTCAGGCCTTCGGCATCCATCTGGATATGATGGACTACATCACCGTCATCGGCACCGCCACCCTGGCTTCGGTGGGCACGGCGGGTGTTCCCAGTGTTGGTCTGGTCACCCTGACCATGGTGTTCAACTCGGTGGGTCTGCCGGTGGAGGCCATCGGTCTGATCATGGGCATCGACCGTATTCTGGATATGACCCGTACCGCAGTGAATATCACCGGCGACGCGGTATGTACCACCATTGTGGCCCATCAGAACAAGGCGCTGGACAAATCTGTGTTTGAGCGCTCGTAAACGATAAAGATAAAGGCAACACCGCACAATGCACGCCTCGCGGCTCAGGCGGCGTATCACGCCAAAATTTTTCGTGATATTTTCCCAAAATGCTCGCCAATCCACCAAGGATTGGCTGCGCTTTTGGGTTCATCTCACAAAAAAATTTCCGGCGCGCTCCACCACCTGGAATTGTGCGGTGCTGCCATAAAACGGGTGGCAAATGCCGCCGGAAGGGAAAAGGCATATGATTCAGGCAATTTTTTGCGATTTTTACGGCACACTGGTGCCGGAATACGGCCCCGCCTCCTACGAGGTGATCCGGCATGTCTGCGAAAGCGGCAGTGAGAAAAATCCCAAGTCAGTGGTCGCTGCCTGGTGGAAGCGTTACGGCGGGAAGCAGCAGGCTGCCTGGGGCGATGCCTTCCGCACCCAGTACGAGCTGGCACTGGAGAGCTATCGGGAGCTGCTGGAAGAGTATCACTCCAGCGAAGACCCAAAAGCTCTCTGTGATAAAATGGCCGAGCACTGGGCCGCGCCCGGTTTGTGTGAGGGCAGTGCAGAATTCATGACCGGGTGCGGCCTGCCCGTTTGGCTTGTAACCAACAGCGATACCGGCTATGTGGAGCAGGCGGTGCGCCAGTGCGGCATCTCTCCGGCGGGCATCGTCACCAGTGAAATGGCCCGTTGTCCCAAGCCCCATCCGGGTATCTATCAGCTGGCATTGCAGCTGGCAGGCCTTGCTCCGGATCAGGTGGTGCACATTGGCGACTCGCTGCAGGGCGACGCCCTGGGTCCGGCCAAGCTGGGCATCCGCACCATCTGGCTGAATCCAGAAGGCCGGCCGGTTCCGGAAGGCGTTACTGCGGCCGCAAGCCTTG
Source organism: Allofournierella sp. CML151 (assembly GCF_027853465.1). Taxonomy (NCBI): domain Bacteria; kingdom Bacillati; phylum Bacillota; class Clostridia; order Eubacteriales; family Oscillospiraceae; genus Allofournierella; species Allofournierella sp. CML151. Next base: position 7,851 of record NZ_JAPNNW010000027.1, read on the forward strand.
CCGATGCGCTGGAGATCCTGCGCGGCTGGCAGCAGGCGGAAAAAGAATAAAAAGAATGCCGCCGGGCGGAATTCCTGTTTGGGAAAACCGCCCGGCGGCATTTTGTTTTTTGGCAATCAGGACCGGGGCGCGGAAGCCGGGGCCTTTTCGATGTAAACGCTGGTGGAGGGGAAGGCGAAGCTGCAGCCGTTTTTGTAGACAATATCCATCAGTTCCAGATTGATGGATTCCTGAATCTTCAGGAATTCGGCCAGTGCGCCGGTGGTTGTATAGAACTGAATGAGAATGTCAATGCTGGAAGAGCCAAAGCCGGTCAGCTGTACACGAATGGTATCCTCGTAAACATCCTCCCGGGCGGCCAGCATGGCCCGGATGTCTGCCAGCAGGCTTTCCAGCTGGCTGCGGGTAGTGTCATAGGTAACGCCCAGTGTGAATTTGGCCAGCCGTCGATTGATCTGGCTGTAGTTGATCATGGCGTTGCTTACCAGAATGCTGTTGGGAATTACCAGCACCGAGTCGTTCAGCTGGCGGATACGGGTGGAGCGGAAGGCGATGTCTTCCACTTCGCCCTCGCCGGCGGAGCACCAGAGCCAGTCGCCGATGGCGAAGGGCTTTTCAAAAATGACCACCAGGCCGCCGAAGAAGTTGGTGGCATAGTCTTTCGCTGCCAGCGAAAGGGTCAGGCCGACGATGCCCAGGCTGGTGAGAAGGCTGCCCACAGGGAAACCAAGCTCCTGCAGCAGCATCAGAATGGCGAATACCAGAATGGTGCCTTTGAGGACCTTGTTCAAAAAGTTGGCGACGGTGTGGTCCACATCCAGGTCCAGCTTGCCGCTCACGTCGTGAAAGAGCACCGGGCCCAGGTCGCTGCTGCCGATCAAACCCCAGGCCAGCAGGCAGATCATGGTCACCCGCAGCAGCTTGCTCATCAGGTTGCCGAAGGAAACAGCCAGGTCTGCGGGCAGAGGAAGCAGAACGCAGGCCAGGAAGATGCCGGTTGTCCATACGGCCACCGGGGCCGGGCGGGAAAAGCCCTTGGCCAGTACGTAAGGTCCCTTTTTCTCCTTTTTGTTCAGAAGATTCATCAGCCAGGGCATGACCTTGTAGCGCACCAGCCGGCTGATCAGGTAGGAGACAGCGAACACAATCAGACTGATGGCCAGCTGAAAGAGCGCACCGTCGGTGTTCAAAATATATCCTGTGATTTTTTCAATCATAGTAGTGATCCGTCCTGTTGAATTTTTTATCCCGTGCAAATTGCTGAACACGGGTATATCCATAGTATATCACACACCCCGCTTTCAAAAAAGTTATATGCACCTTTTGCAAAACAAAATTCACAAAACACTTGCATTTCCCGGTGGGCACGCATATAATAATGCTTAAGAAAGCAGTTTCAGGGCGGGGTGAAATTCCCCACCGGCGGTATAGCCCGCGACCACCCGGTGTTTTCGGGTGCTGATCTGGTGCGATTCCAGAGCCGACGGTATAGTCCGGATGAAAGAAACGGCAGCGTTTAGGTTTGTTGTTCGCCCTTTTGCAGGTGTATTTCATCTGCAAAGGGGCGTTTTGTTTTACCTGCCGGGCAACACACTGGGGCCGACTTTCCGAAAAATGATTGGGCGCAATGCCCGGGAGGAAAATGATTATGACAAACACAAAAACCGCTGAACCCACCACCATGGCCCGCTCCACCCGGCGGGTACGCAACATGACCGTTACCGCCATGCTGTCCGCTGTGGCTGCTGTGCTCATGTTCTTCGATTTCAGCCTGCCCATGTTTATCCCCAGCTTTGTGAAGATGGATATCTCCGAGCTGCCCGCTTTGCTGGCGGCCTTCAGCATGGGCCCTGTGTCCGGCGTGGTGGTCTGCCTGGTGAAGAACATCCTGGCGGCCATCTTCCACGGCTCCACCGGCGGCATCGGTGAGGTGTGCAACTTCCTGCTGGGTGCTGCTTTTGTGGGCAGCGCGGGCGTGATCTACAAGTATAAGAAGACTCGTCTGGGTGCGGTCATCGCCGCTCTGGTCGGCTCCGTGGTTATGGCTGTGATCTCGGTGCCGGTAAACTACTTCCTGAGCTACCCGGTCTACAGCGCCATGTTCGGCGGCATCGACCTGATTATCGATGCCTACCGGGCTCTGCGCCCCAGCGTGAATGGCCTGCTGGAATGCCTGCTGATCTTCAACATGCCCTTCACTCTGGTCAAGGGCCTGATCGTTTCGCTGATCACTTTCCTGATCTACAAGCCCCTCAGCCCTGTGCTGCATGGCCGCAACCGCTAAAAAGTGCTTGACAGACCTTTTCTGGTGTGTTACACTGTGTTTCGAAAATTGAATAGCAACTTATCAAGAGTGACGGAGGGAACAGGCCCTGTGAAGTCCGGCAACCTGCATGATGCAAGGTGCCAAATCCTGCGGGAAACCGAAAGATAAGCGTAACGGCGCTCAAAGGCTTTCGGGCCTTTGGGCGCTTTTTGTTGCAGTTTCCGGCAAGTTGCTTTTCAGCCAAATCCTGCGCTCTGAGCGCATACAAATCAAGGAGGGCAACACCATGCCGAAATGTTTCTTTACTTCTGAATCCGTAACCGAAGGCCATCCCGACAAAATTTGCGACCAGATCAGCGACGCTGTGCTGGATGCCATCCTGGAAAAGGACCCCGATGCCCGCGTGGCCTGCGAGACCACCTGCTCCACCGGCCTGGTTCATGTGATGGGCGAGATCACCACCAGCTGCTATGTGGACATCCAGTCCATTGCCCGCAATGTGATCCGGGACATCGGCTACACCCGTGCCAAGTACGGCTTCGACGCCGATACCTGCGCTGTGCTGACCAACATTGACGAGCAGAGCCCGGATATTGCGCTGGGTACCAACGACCAGGTAGGCGGCGCCGGTGACCAGGGCATGATGTTCGGTTATGCCTGCACCGAGACCCCCGAGCTGATGCCCCTGCCCATCAGCCTGGCCCACAAGCTGGCCAAGCGGCTGACCGAGGTGCGCAAGAATGGTCAGATGGCTTACCTGCGGCCGGACGGCAAGAGCCAGGTGACCGTGGAATACGACGACGGCAAGCCCGTGCGCGTGGACGCGGTGGTCATTTCCAGCCAGCACAGCCCGGATGTAGAGATGGAGCAGCTGCGCCGTGAGGTAATGGAGCAGGTGATCCGTCCGGTGATTCCCGCCGAGCTGCTGGACGAGAACACCAAGTACTACATCAACCCCACCGGCCGCTTTGTGGTGGGCGGTCCTCAGGGTGACTCCGGCCTGACCGGCCGCAAGATCATTGTGGACACCTACGGCGGCTATGCCCGTCATGGCGGCGGCGCCTTCAGCGGCAAGGACCCCAGTAAGGTGGACCGCAGTGCTGCCTACGCTGCCCGTTGGGTTGCCAAGAACATCGTTGCTGCCGGTCTGGCGGAAAAATGCGAGGTCCAGCTGGCCTACGCCATCGGTGTGGCTGAGCCGGTGAGCATTCTGGTGGATACCTTTGGTACCAGCAAGTACAACAGCGAGGAGCTGGAAGCTGCGGTGCGCAAGGTCTTTGACCTGCGTCCTGCTGCCATCATCAGCGCGCTGGAGCTGCGCAAGCCGGGCTACCGCGCCGTGGCTGCCTATGGTCACATGGGTCGTGAGGATCTGGGTGTGGCTTGGGAGCGCACCGACCGTGTGGACGCTTTGAAAGCGGCACTGGCCTGATTGAATTTATAATAGAAAGACACCCGTTCGCCGGGAGAACTTCCGGCGGGCGGGTGCCTTTTTATCTTTTTGGGGGTATGCAGTTCTCAGCTGCCTGTTCCACTGCCCTGGCCAGCTGTGCCAGCAGCTCGGATTGGGGGCTGCCGGGCAGGCAGACGAAGTGGAAGGGGCGTTCCAGCTGCAGGTCCTCCAGCTCCATCACCTGCAATTGGTTTTGTGCCAGCAGGCTTTGGGCAGCGGCTTCGTAGGCGAAGGTGATGCCCTTACCCGCGGCGACCAGGCCCAGAAGGGTGGGGATGTGTTCAATCTCACACAGACTCACATAGTCGGTCACTGCAAGATTGTGAGCGCGGCATTCTCCCTCAAAAATGTCCCGGGTACCGCTGCCGCTTTCCCGCAGAATCAGCGGAGCCTGCAGGGTATCCCGCAGACAGCGGAAGACTCGGTAAGGGCTGTTCGGGCTGCACAGGCCCACAAAGCGACTGACAAAGAAGGGGTGATAATCGTAGCGTCGATGGTCGAAATTGCCTTCGATCAGGGCGAAATCCAGCAGACCATTTTCCAGCTGCTCCAGCAACACATGGGTGTTTTGCTCCACCATGTGGAACTGGATATCAGGAAACCGGTCCACCAGCTGAGGAAGCACCGCAGGCATCAGACCATCCGCGATGGAAAGCGTTGCTCCGAAGCGCAGGGTGGGGGTATCTCCCTGATGCATTTCCCGGGCAATCTGCTCGTCCAGCGTGGCCAGACGGCGGCAGAGCTGGGCCAGTCGATGCCCCTGCGGGGTGAGCGCCAGCCGCCGCCCTTCCTTGACAAACAGCTTTACCCCATAGGACGTTTCCAGCGCCCGGATGTGCTGGCTTACGGCGGGTTGGGTCAGGTGGAGCAGCTCCGCGCAGCGGGTGGTGCTTTGGCACTGCACCAGCAGTAAAAAGGTATGAAGCTTCGGGTCCAGCATACGATCACACTTTCTATAAATGTAACTTATTAATTGACGATAAATACTAATTTGATTTTATATGAAATCGGCCGTATAATCAAGTGCGGGCAGAGAAATGTTGCCAGTCAAGGCAGCATTTCCCCGCGCCGGGCGGCACAGAAGAGCGGCCGCCTTCCGGAACATGCAACTACGAAAGGAATGCGGCTTTAATATGAAACAGTTCGTCACCAAACACGCTCCCGGCTTTCTGGTCTGCCTGGTACTGGCACTGATTGCCCAGGGCATTGCTAAATTTTTCCCCAGCATCGGCGCGGCGCTGTTCGCCATCGGCCTGGGCATTTTGTGCGGAAACACCTTTTTGAACAAGCCTTGCTTTGATGCGGGCACCAAGTTCTCTGAGCGGAACCTGCTGGAATACTCCATCGTCCTCACCGGTGCAAGCCTGCTGCTCAGTGATATTCTGGCCCTGGGCCTGCGGGGCCTCGGCTTCATCGCCTGCCAGATGGCGCTTACCGTTGCGGTGGCGTACCTGATCGGCCGAAAGATGGGCTTCGGCAAGAAGTTCAGCCTGCTGATGGGCGCGGGCAACGCGGTGTGCGGCTCCTCCGCTATCGCCACCGTGTCGCCGGTGGTTAAAGCCAACAGCAAGGACAAGGGCATCTCCATTACCATCGTGAACGTAACCGGTACCATCCTGATGGTGGTACTGCCCATTCTCACCGGTGTGGTTTACCAGCACGAGGTAATGCACACCTCCGCCATGATCGGCGGCACCCTGCAGTCCATCGGTCAGGTGATTGCCTCCGCCCAGCTGGTGGGCGGCGAGGTGGTGGAGACCGCCACCATCTTCAAGATCATCCGCATTGTGTTCATCGTGCTGGTGGCGCTGGCCTACTCCCGCATGAACGTGGAAAAGGATGATACCCCGCTGTTTGCGAAGTCTGAAGCAGGGGAGCACGGCGCGGTAAAAGCAGGTGTACCCTGGTTTATCATCGGTTTCTTCATCATGGCCATTCTGCACAGTGTGGGTGTGATTCCGCCGGTGCTCAGCCATGCGGCCAAGCTGGTGAGCCAGCAGTTCGAGATCATCGCCCTGGCTGCCATCGGCATGCGGGTGAAGTTCCGTGACCTTGCGGCCGAAGGCCCCCGCGCCATGCTCTACGGCGTGGGTGTGGGTGCCTGTCAGATTGTGTTCGCCCTGGTGCTGATCCGGGTGTTCCTCGGCTGATTGCCCTGCCTGCAAAACAGAAGAAAAGCAAAAAACCGTCCGCCGGAAAGGTCTGCTCAGGCCCCCGGCGGGCGGTTTTTGCAGTAAAACAGGCGGCGGAGTGTTTAGCGCTCCTGTACTTCCTTGCCGCTCAGGTGCTCAATCTTAATCACAAACATCCGGACGGCCGCGCCGGAGGACGCAATTTCCATATCGGCAGTGTTCTCGTCCGGATAATATTTCATGGCCAGCTTTTTTACCAGGCGCAGGGTTTCCTCCCGGTTCTCCACCATGCGGCACTGACCAAACACCACGGCGCTCTGTACAAAGGGCGCCCAGGGCTCGTTTTTTACCGTTTCGCTGCCCACCACGGTAAAGCAGACCCGGCTGCAGGCTCGAAGGGCATCCGCCTTGTGACCTGCAGCCGCCCCGTGAAACACAATACGCCGGTTTTCCTCTTCATACAGAAAATTCACCGGTACGGCGTAGGGATAACCGCCATCTCCCTGAACAGCCAATACGCCGTATCGGGCATGGTGCAGCAGCTCCTTGGCTGCCTGCAGGTCGATTTCCTTGGCTTTTCTTCGCATCGGTCGGAACATTCCGCATCCCTCCTGAATCATTTTCTTTCGCCATTGTATCATAAAGGAGTGGTCTGTGGTAAGAGGGCGGGTTGTGGTCTGTGGTAAGAGGGCGGGTGGCGTTGAAAAACGCCTGCCGCTGTGCTATGATAAAATACTGTGTTTGATGTTTTTCCAGAGCGCCCCGTGCCGGGAAAATGTTCGCGGTGCGGCAGGCGGGGAGGGTACTATGCAGAGTGATCGCACCTATCTATTTGAACAGGCCCCAGTGCCGAAAGCTGTCCTTTCCATGGCCATGCCTACCATTGCCAGCTCACTGGTAATGGTGCTGTACAATCTGGCGGATACTTACTTTGTGGGCATGCTGAACGATCCGGTGCAGAATGCGGCGGTTACTCTGGCCGCGCCGGTGCTGCTGGCCTTCAATGCAATCAATAACCTGTTCGGTGTCGGCTCCTCCAGCATGATGAGCCGGGCCCTGGGCCGGGGCGACAAAAAGACCGCCCGGCAAAGCGCCTCCTTCGGCTTCTGGTGTGCGCTGCTGTGCGGTGCGCTGATCTCTTTGTTCTTTGTCTTCTTTTCTGCTCCGGCGCTGCAGGTGCTGGGCGCCAGCGCCGACAATGCCAAGGCGACGGAAGACTACCTGTTCTGGACCACCAGCTGTGGTGCGGTGCCCGCCATTCTGAACGTGGTGATGGCATACATGGTGCGCAGTGAGGGGGCAGCGCTGCACGCCAGCATCGGAACCATGAGCGGCTGCTTTTTGAACATGCTGCTGGACCCCATCTTTATCCTTCCCTGGGGCCTGAATATGGGCGCGGCGGGCGCGGGCCTGGCCACCTTCCTGTCCAACTGCGTGGCTTGCTGCTACTTTCTGGTACTGATGGTGGTGCAGCGCAAAAGCAGCTGCATCAGCCTGCGGCCCTGCAAGCCGGACCGTCAGGTGGTGCTGGGCGTGTGCGGCGTGGGCATTCCCGCCGCCATTCAGAACCTTCTGAATGTGACCGGTATGACGGTGCTGAACAATTTCACATCTGCCTACGGCTCCAATGCGGTGGCGGCCATGGGTATTGCGCAGAAGATCAACCAGGTGCCCTTTTACATTGCGCTTGGCCTTTCCCAGGGGCTCATGCCACTGGTCAGCTACAACTATGCTTCCGGCAACTACCGCCGCATGAAGCGTTGCTTCTTCTTCGCGGTACAGATTGCCCTTTCCTTCCTGACGGTGCTCAGTGTGGTATATTGGTTCAATAGCGACTTGCTGATTACTCTGTTTATGGAAAACCCTGAAACGGTGGCCTATGGCTCCCGCTTTTTGCACGGTATGTGCCTGGCACTGCCGTTCCTGTGTGTGGATTTTCTGGCGGTGGGCGTGTTCCAGGCCTGCGGCATGGGGCGGCAGGCGCTGCTGTTTGCGGTGCTGCGCAAGATCGTGATGGAGATCCCTGCACTGGTGATTCTGAATCTGATCTGGCCCCTTTACGGCCTGGCTTATGCCCAGACCGTGGCCGAGGTCATCCTGAGCATTGCGGCGGTGCTGGTGCTGCGGCACATCTTCCAGAACCTGGGCAACCCGCCGGAAAAGGAGGCCCAGGCAAAAACCAACCAATAAAAGAAACGCGAAAGGCGGCCAAAGGAGGGCAGAGGAAATGGAGCAGGAACAGCAGCTGATGCGGATGGAAGGCACCATTGAGCATCTGATTTATGAAAACAAGGATACCGGCTATGTGGTATTTGAGGTGAACGCCGGGGGCGAGCTGCATGTGGTTACCGGCGTGTTGGGCGAAGTGAACGTGGGCGAAAGCGTTACTCTTTACGGCCATTTCGAAAACCATCCTACCCACGGCCCCCAGTTCAAAGCTACCTCCTGCGAGGCCTCCATGCCCCAGGATGAGGCCGCCACTCTTGCATATCTTTCCAGCGGTGCGTTGCCCTACATCGGGCCCGCCACCGCGAAAAAGCTGGTGGAAACCTTCGGTGCGGACAGCCTGGAGGTAATCGCCAACCAGCCGGAAAAGCTCACCATTCTGCGGGGCATCACGTCGGATAAGGCCATGGCCATCAGCAACGAATTCCGCCGCATGTTCGGTGTGCGGGAGGCGGTTGCTTACCTGGGCCGGTTCGGCATCAGCCCGGTGCGGGCGGTGGAGGTCTACCGGCATCTGGGCCCGAATACGGTGGAGGCCATCCGGCAGAATCCGTATCTGTTGTGCGGTGAGCCGCTGCGGCTCAAATTCGCCCAGGTGGATGCCATCGCCGCCGAGATGAACCTGGCGCAGGACGGCAGCCTGCGCCTTTGGGCGGGCATTTTGTATGTACTGCGCCACAACGGAGGCAACGGCCACACCTGCCTGCCCCGGCCTCAGCTGCTGACCACCACGGCCAAGTTTCTGAAGATCGGCGAGGATGCCATCGACCGGGAGCTGGACGCCGCCATCGCCGAGGGCGAGGTGGCCCGCTATATCTGCGAGGGGAGGGAATACCTGTACCTGCCAGACCTGTTGCGGGCCGAGCAGGACATTGCCGCCCGCTTGTGGGAGCTGACCCGGTATCCGGCCACTCAGCCCCGGGATCTGGAGGCGAACATCCGGGCGCTGGAGCGTGCCCAGGGCTTTGCCTATGCCCCGGAGCAGCGCAAGGCCATCGAGACCGCCCTGTGCAGCAATGTGATGGTGCTCACCGGCGGCCCCGGCACCGGCAAGACCACCACTGTGAACGCCATCTTGGCCCTGTTCCAGAATCAGGCGGACCGGGTGGCTTTGTGCGCGCCCACCGGCCGGGCAGCCAAGCGGCTGAGCGAGCTTACCGGCCAGAAGGCGCAGACCATCCACCGGCTGCTGGAGGTGGACTACGACCCGCAGATCCATCTGCTGCGCTTCATCCACAACGAGAAGAACCTGCTCAAGTGCGACGTGGTGGTGCTGGACGAGATGAGTATGGTGGATGCCAAGCTCTTCCAGAGTCTTTTGGCGGCGCTGAAGCACGGCTGCCGGATCATCATGGTGGGCGACGCGGACCAGCTGCCCAGCGTGGGCCCGGGTAACATCCTCAGCGAGGTGATTCGCAGCGGGGTGGTACCCACCGTCTGCCTGACCCGCATCTTCCGCCAGCAGCATCAGAGCATGATTGTGGAAAATGCCCATCGCATTGTGCATGGACTGGTGCCCCAGCGGGGCGACCGGAACAGTGATTTCTTCTTTTTACAGGCCAGCGGCCTGGCCTGCCAGCAGCTGGTGTGTGACCTGGTGGCCACCCGGCTGCCCAAAAGCTACGGCCTGGACCCCATCCGGGACATCCAGGTCCTTTGTCCCACCAAGATCGGCCCGGTGGGCACTGCCGCGCTGAACCAGCGCCTGCAGGCCATGCTCAACCCGCCCGCGCCGGACAAGCCCCAGCTGGAAATGGCGGGGCAGGTGTTCCGTCTGGGCGATAAGGTGATGCAGGTGCGCAACAATTACCTGATTCCCTACGAGCGGGACGGCGGCGAAGCGGGCGTGGGTGCCTTCAATGGCGACCTGGGCGTGATTCTGGGTGTAGACCCGGGTGAGCGGGCGCTGCTGGTGCAGATGGACGACCGTAAGCTGGTGTACACCGCCGAGAACATCCCGGAGCTGGAAATTGCCTATGCGGTCACGGTGCATAAAAGCCAGGGCAGCGAATTTGCGGCGGTGGTCATCCCGGTGAGCGATCTGCCGGAGAAGCTGTGCTATCGGAATCTTCTGTATACCGGTGTGACCCGGGCCAAGCGGTTGTGTATTCTGGCCGGCCGGCCGGATACCGTAGCTCGCATGACTGAAAACATCCGCCAGAACCTGCGCTACAGCTGCCTGGCGGACCTGCTGCGAAACGGGGCCAAGCTATGACAACGGAGCGTTTGCGGCTGTGGGCCGAGCAGGTGAGGGTGTTGCTGTTTCCCCGACGCTGCCCCTTCTGCGGGCGGGTACTGGGGTTTCTTACTCGCTGCCCGGACTGTGAGCCGGAACTGAAAAAGCTGAAGCTGATGATTCCGCGCCTGCCGGACAGTGAGCACTGCATGGAGCATCTGAGCGGCGCGGCGGCGGTTTATCGCTACGACGGCTGTGTGCGTGACGCTATTCTTCAGATGAAAAACGGCGGACAGGGCTACTGCGCAAAGGAGCTTGGTATCTGGATGGCAGCTGTGATTTTCGGATGTACTTTCCGGCAGCAGCGTGGTATAATACGATTGGAAGAACAGCAGGTGCTGCGCCGGTTTGACCTGGTGGTTCCGGTGCCTGCGGGCGACCGCGGCAGGGGATACAATTTGCCGGAGCTTCTGGCCCGGCAGCTGGCCTGGGCGCTGGATGCTCCGCTGGAGCCTCACGCCCTGAAGAAGACCCGCCGCACCGAAAAACAGGAGGGCAAAACCGCCCGCCAGCGAATGGAGAACGTGAAGAATGCCTATCAGGCAGCGGACCCGGCCTGTGTGGAGGGCAAACGGGTGCTGCTCGTGGACGATGTAATCACCACCGGGGCGACCCTGTCCAACTGCGCCAAGGCACTGCGTGCCGCCGGTGCGCTGGATATCTTTGCGGTTACTCTGGCAGAAACACAATCCGCGCGGTGACCCCGCGCATGCAGATAGAGAGGGAATGAAGTTATGGCACAGTATGACATTGGCATCGACCTTGGCACCACCACCATCATTATTGCGGTGGAGGGCAAGGGCGTTATTCTGAATCAGCCCAGCGTGGTCGCGGTGGACAACCGCAAGGATCAGGTGCTGGCGGTGGGCGACGAGGCACTGGCCATGGTCGGCCGTACCCCCAATTACATCTCCGCAATCCGTCCCCTGAAGGACGGTGTGATCTCCAACCACATGCTCACCCGTGAGCTGATCTGCCGTTTTGTGAATAAGGTTTACGACTCCCGTCTGATCAAGCCCCGGGTGGCCGTTTGTGTTCCCGCTGCCATTACCGGCATCGAGAGCGACGCTGTGGTGGAGGCTGTGGTGGCCGCAGGCGCCCGTCAGGTCTTCCTGATTGATGAGCCCATGGCCGCGGCCATTGGTTCCGGCATCGACATCCGCGAGCCCGCCGGTCACATGGTGGTGGATATCGGCGGCGGTACCACCGACATCGCGGTGATCAGCCTGGGCGGCAAGGTTCGTGCCACCAGCGTGAACGTGGCAGGCAACACCTTCGACGACGAGATCATGAAGCTGGTCCGCTCCAAGTTCAACGTGGCCATCGGTCTGCGCACCGCTGAGGAGCTGAAAAAGCAGGTGGCCTGCTGCAAGCCCAGCACCTTTACCTCCAGCATGGAAGTGAAGGGCCGCAGCCTGCTCACCGGCCTGCCCCAGAAATTCGTTGTAAAAACCGAGGATTTGTACGAGGCGGTGATGCCTCTGGTGGAGCAGATTACCGTGGCAGCTCATCAGGTGCTGGAGAAAACTCCTCCCGAGCTGGCGGGTGATATCTTCACCGACGGCATCATGCTCACCGGCGGCGGTTCCATGCTCAAGGGCCTGGATGAATATATGAGCCAGGAGCTGAAGGTTCAGGTGCGGGTTTCTCCCGATCCGATCAACTGCGTGGCCCTGGGCACCGCCCACTGCCTGACCATCGGCGAGGAGCTGGAGACCGGTTTCCAGGATGCCACCCCCCGGCTGGGCCGGCGCTGATTCGCCAATCTTTGGAATTCTTGCGGCAGCCTCTCTGTCCCCCATGCGGGGCAGGGGGCTGCCGTTTTGCTTGAGACGGCTTGTTGCCTCTGCCACAGACAGGCACTTTGCAGGGTGCTATGCTGGTTGTCTGTGACCATATCGCCGATTTCCATCAAACCCGTCTTTCTCTGGCGGAGGCTTTGTGCTATAATGTTAACCGATAGTGCATATCTGTGCGGCTGGCGGGAAGGTTTCCGGCCCGGCCGGGACAAGGAGTTTCCATGAACGTGACCAATGAGTTTTTAAAATACCGCGACGCTTACATCGAAAAGCAGTTCGGCCGGCTGAACCCGGTGCAGAAAAAGGCCGTGTTCTCCATCGAGGGCCCGCTGCTGATTCTGGCGGGCGCGGGCAGCGGCAAGACCACCGTGCTGGTTAACCGTATCGCCAACATTATCCGCTTCGGCAAGGCCCACGGCTCCGACTGGCTGCCCGGGCCGGTGGGCGAAGCAGAGCTGGCTGCTCTGAAGGCCGCAGTGGAAACCGGCGCACCTCTCGCGCCCGGGCTGGAGCGGTTGCTGCGGTACGAAAACGCTCGCCCCTGGAACGTGCTGGCCATCACCTTCACCAACAAGGCGGCAGGGGAGCTGAAGGCTCGTCTGGCCGCTATGCTGGGCGAGGAAACGGGTGCGGACGTGAACGCATCCACCTTCCACTCTGCCTGTGTGCGGATGCTGCGGCGGGATGCCGATCGGCTGGGCTTCCCCAAAAGCTTTACCATCTATGACACCAGCGACCAGGAGAGGGCCATGAAGGAGGTCTACAAAGAGCTGCTGGTGGACGACAAGTTCCTGCCCATCAAATCCGCCATGGGCCAGATCGGCCGCATGAAGGACCGGCTCATCAGCCCGGACGAGGCCATGGAGGCCCCGCAGGACACCAAGGCGGGTCTGCTGGCCAAGGTCTACCGCAATTACTCCGCCCGGCTGAAAAAGGCCGGTGCCATGGATTTCGATGATCTGATCTACTACACTGTGCTGCTTTTGCGGGAAAATCCCGATGTGCTGGAGTATTATCAGCAGAAGTATCGTTATGTATTGGTAGACGAGTATCAGGATACCAGCGTGGCTCAGTTCCATCTGGTACGTCTGCTGGCTGGCGGCTACAAGAATGTCTGCGTGGTGGGCGACGATGACCAGAGCATCTACCGGTTCCGCGGTGCCACCATCGAGAATATCTTGAATTTCGAGCAGCATTTCCCTGGCGCGCAGGTCATCCGGCTGGAGCAGAACTACCGCTCCACCTCCAATATTCTGGATGCGGCCAACTGCGTGATCAAAAACAACCAGGGCCGCAAGGGCAAGACTCTGTGGACTGAAAACGGCGCAGGTGACCGGGTACACCATTATCTGGCGGAAAGCGAGCAGGACGAGGCGTCCCACATCGCCACTGTGATCGGCCAGCACTTGAAAGAGGGCGCCCGCCTGCGGGATCACGCGGTGCTCTACCGTATGAACGCTCAGTCGGGCCCGGTGGAAACCTACTTCGCCCGTGCGGGCATCCCCTATAAGATTGTGGGCGGCCAGCGGTTCTACGACCGTAAGGAAGTAAAGGACATCATCTCCTATATGTCCATCGTGGCGAACCCCAACGACGACCTGCGCTTGAAGCGCATCATCAATGAGCCTGCCCGCAAGATCGGTGCCACCACGCTGGATAAAATGAGTGACATCGCCGCCGGGCTGGGGGTCAACCTGCTGAGCGTATGCGAAAACGCCAAGGATTATCCGGCCATCAGCCGGGCAGCCAGTGCGCTGAACGGATTCTATGGCATCTACCTGAAGCTGGTTCAGGCCAGCGAGACGTTGCCGCTGGATGAGTTCGTGAGCCGTCTGCTGGAGATTACCGGCTATAAAAAGATGCTGGAGGCCCAGGGCGACGAGGGCGCATCCCGCCTGGAAAACCTTGGCCAGCTGATTTCCAGCGTGAAGACCTATGCGGACCAGAAGGGCGAGGAAGCCACCCTGGCAGGCTTTTTGGAAGAGGTTGCCCTGATCTCGGATCTGGACAGCTACGACGAGGAAAACGATGTGGTGGTCATGATGACCATGCACTCCGCCAAGGGCCTGGAATACGACTATGTGTTCATTGTGGGCATGGAGGAGGGCATCTTCCCCAGCGACATGTGCCGCTTCTCGGACGAGGAGCTGGAGGAGGAGCGCCGCCTGTGCTACGTGGGCATCACCCGTGCCAAGAAGGAGCTGTATCTCTCCTCCAGCCAGAGCCGGATGATCTTCGGACGCACTCAGCGCAATCCGCCCTCCCGCTTCCTGGACGAGATCGACCCGGAGCTGATGGATATGGAGGAGAGTCCGGCGGTATCCGGTGGGCGTTCCTGGGGCGGCGGCTTCGGCAGCTTCGGCGGTTTTGGCGGCTCTTCCCGCGAGAGCGGTCACGGCTTTGGCGGTGGTGCAGGCTTCGGCGGCGGTGCTGCGGCTTCTCCCCGGCGGGAGTGGGGCGGCTCCGGCAGCTTTGGCGGCCGGGCTGCATCGGCATCCGCTGGCGGCGGCAGCCGGTTTGGCTCCGCGCCCTCCGGCCGGTTTGGCACCTCCACCGTGGGCGCAGCGGCACCCGCGCGCCCGGCGGCTTCTGCGGCGGCCGGGTCCAAGAGCTTCAAGCCCGGCGATGTGGTGGAGCATAAGGTGTTCGGCCGGGGCGTGGTGCTCAAGGCGACCCCCGCGGCGGGCGACACCATCGTGGAGATCCGGTTTGAAAAGGCCGGCGTGAAAAAGACCATGGCGAACTACGCCCCTCTGACCCTGATTAAATAACCTTTGGAGGCAACCCAATGTTGAACGTATCTCTGATCGCGTATACCCCGGAACCGGAAAAGGTGGTGGCCGCAGCGGCAAAGCTGTGCTATTCCAATGCGCACATCGACGACCTGCTGTCCGGCCTGACCCCGGAGAAGAGCCGGGAATTCGTGGAGCGGCTGGCCAAGCTGGGGCACGAAAGCCCCACCGAGCACGTGAGCTTTACCTTTGGCATTGAAGGGGTGTCCCGCAGCCTGCTGGCGCAGATCACCCGTCACCGCATTGCCAGCTACAGTGTGCAGAGCCAGCGTTATGTGCGGCTGGATCAGTTTGACTATGTGACCCCGCCCGAGATCGAGGCGGACCCGGCGGCGCTGGAAGAGTTCCAAGCGGCCATGGCCCAGGAGAACGAAAACTACAAGCGCATCGCGGCCCTGCTGAAGGACGGCCACATCCGCCGCTTGATGGCCCAGGGCATGAGCGAGGCCGAGGCAGCCAAAAAGGCCGAGAAGATGGCCATTGAGGATGCCCGCTTCGTACTGCCCAACGCCTGCGATACCAAGATGGTGGTGACCATGAACGCCCGCAGCTTGCAGAATTTCTTCCGGCACCGGTGCTGCAACCGGGCCCAGTGGGAGATCCGGGCTCTGGCGGACGAGATGCTGCGGCTGGTGTATCCCATCGCGCCGTCCCTGTTCAAGATGGCAGGTCCCAGCTGCGTGAAGGATGCCTGCCCGGAGGGCGCCATGAGCTGCGGTGAAACCGTGGCCATGCGCGAGAAATATGCCCGGCTGAAGGAGGAGGCGCTGAACCCGTGAACGGTAAGCTGATCGTGATCGAAGGCCTGGACGGCAGCGGAAAGGCCACCCAGGCCCGGGCGCTGGCCGAGGCCCTGCAGGCCCAGGGCAGGGACGTGATACAGATCACCTTCCCGGACTATGCCAGCGATTCCTCTGCCCTGGTGAAGATGTACCTGGGCGGGCAGTTCGGCAGTCATCCGGACGATGTGAACGCCTACGCCGCCTCCACCTTCTATTCGGTGGACCGGTTCGCCAGCTATAAGATGAAGTGGGGCGAGTTCTACCGCAAAGGCGGCATCGTCATCGCCGACCGCTACACCACCAGCAACGCGGTGCACCAGTGCTCCAAGCTGCCGCCGGAGCAGTGGAATGCGTTTCTGGATTGGCTGTTCGATTTTGAGTATAATAAAATCGGAATTCCCGCCCCGGACGGCGTGATCTATCTGGAGGTGGACCCGGCGGTAAGCCAGGCGCTGATGACCGGCCGTTACCAGGGCGACGAAGCAAAGAAAGACATACACGAAAAGGATACCGAGTATCTGGCGCGCAGCCAGCAGGCGGCCAGGCATTGCGCCGCTTCGCTGGGCTGGGTGACCGTTGCCTGCTGTCAGGCGGGCGAAATGCGCACCATCCAGCAGATCCATGAGGATGTGCTGCGCGCAACCAAGGAGATTTTATGCTGACATTCAAACCCATCGAACCGCAGGATGCCCAGTGGGTGACCCCTCTGCTGCATGCCAGCGGTTACATGACCAGTACCTACGCCTTTGTGACCCTGTATCTGTGGAGCAAGGCGTACGACACCCAGGTGGCCCACTTCGGCGATCATGTGATCGCACGCAGCCACCGGGGTGGTATTTTCCATTATCTGTACCCCTCGGGCCACGGTGACGAAAAGGCCACCGTGGACGCCATCATCGAGGACGCCAAGGCCCAGAGCGAGCCCGCCTGGCTTTACGGCGTTTCGGTGGAGGCCAAACAGCGGCTGGAGCAGTGGTATCCCGGCCTGTTCACCATTGAGGCGGTGCGGGATGACTACGAGTACATCTACGACCGGGCTGAGCTGGCCGATCTGCCAGGCAAGAAGTTCCAGAAAAAGCGCAACCATGTGTCCCGCTTTATCCGGGAAAATCCGGACTGGGAGTTCCACACCATCACCGAGGAATCGCTGCCTCTGGTGCGGCAGTTCAACCGGGAGTGGGCCGCTCTGGCCGACAACAAGGACGACCCGGGCATTCAGATGGAGCACGAGGCCATCGAAATGGTCTTCGACCATTATACCGAGCTGCCCATCGAGGGCGGTTACATCACCGCCGGAGGCCGGGTTGTGGCCTACTCCTTCGGCAGCGCCATCAACGACCGCATCTTCGACACCAACGTGGAGAAGGCTCTGTATGAGGTGAACGGCGCATACAACATCATCAACCGGGAGATGGCCCGTCAGGTCTGCGCCCGCTATGAGATGATCAACCGGGAGGACGATGTGGGTTCCGAGGGGCTGCGCAAGGCCAAGCTGTCCTACAATCCCATCATCATCGAGCCCAAGTACCGGGCGGTACTGAACAAATAACCTTTGCCGCGCAAGGCGGCCAGGGGGGAGGGAAGAGAAGCCATGTTTCGTGTGGCAACAAAAAATGACGCGGCCCAGCTGACCGGGCTGTTTTCGGCGGTATTCGGGGACCCGGAACCGGTGGCCGCCAATATCTTTGAAAAGTTTGCCGGGTACGAGAATACCTTCCTCGCCGAGGACGAGGGCCGGGTCATCGCCAGTCTGTGTGCGGTGCCGGTTACGCTGAACGGGCGCAAGGGCGCCTACTACTACGGCGTGTGTACCCAGCCGGACCAGCGGGGAAAAGGCCTGATGACCGGTCTGATGGACTACGCCCGCAGCCAGTTGCTGCTGCGCGGCTGGAGCTTCGCCGTGCTCATCCCCGCCAGCGCAAGTCTGTTTGATTTTTATGCCCAACGGGGCTTTCAGAAGGCGTTCGGGCTGCGGGAGTTCACCCGGCCCATCCGCCGCAACCTGTGGGCCCAGGCGGATTTTGACTCGGTGACTGCCAAGGGGTTGGAGGCGCTGCGCCGCCGCTTTGCACCGGACAGCGTGTTTTTGAACAACGCGGGCTACATTCTGGTGCTCACCGATCTGTATACTCTGGGGGCTACCATCGTTTCCAATGAGGACGGCTACGGCATCTACTTCAAAAAGGATGACGATACCCTGGATTTTGTGGAGCTGTTCGCCGAGGGCGACCGGGCCGCGGAAAAGCTGATGGAAGCTGCGCGGGACAAAACCGGCGCCAGTCAGGCCCACATCACCCTGGGCGCTCAGCAGAACCTGTTCCTGGGGGAAGGCGCGCCCCGGGACTACGGCATGATCCAGTTTTTCGACCAGCCCTTCGACGTGCAGGAAGGCTACATGCGCCTGATGCTGGATCTGGAGTGAATCATGGTGCGGAGTACTCCGCGCCGCCCAAGGAATAAGAAAGTGCAGGGAAGTTACTATGGCTAAATACCGTCGTGAAACCTACCAAAACCCGGACCAGCCGCCCAAGCGCGGCCACAAGGGCTGCCTTGTGGTGATCGTACTGGTCGTTGTGCTGCTGGCAGCCGCTGTCTTCGGTGCGTTCAGCGTGATGCAGGATGTGAACGGCCGCGACAAGCTGGGCGACGAGGTTGTGGTTACCGTGCAGCAGGGTGAAAACAGCGCGTCCATTGCACGCAGTCTGAAGGATGCGGGGGTCATCAAATACCCCAATATCTTCCGCTATTACCTCAAATACACCGGCGAGAGTGCCAATCTGCAGTACGGCGATTTTACCCTGGTTCAGGGCCAGAGCTATGATTCTATCATCGAGACCATGAGCCAGTACGTGAAGAAGGAGACGGTGAGCGTCACCTTCCCGGAGGGCATCACCGCCCAGCGTTTTGCCCAGCTGATGGAAGAGGCTGGCCTGTGCAGCGCCGAGGAATTCCTGGATGTGGCCAACAACGGCGATTTCAGCCAGTATGAGTTCTGGAAGGAAATCCCGGAGAATCCCGACCGCTTCATGAAGTGCGAGGGCTACCTGTTCCCGGATACCTATGAGTTCTTTGTGGACGACAGCGTTTATAACTATGTGGACAAGCTCTACGCCGAGTTCGATGCCAAGGTCACCCCGGAGCTGCGCCAGCGGGCCAGCGATCTGGGCATGACCCTGGAAGAGGCCATCACCCTGGCCAGCTTCGTGCAGGAAGAGGCCGGCAACGCGGAGGATGCGCGTGTGTCTGCCGTGTTCCACAACCGTCTGGCAGAGGATTCTCCCTATCCCCGGCTGGAGAGCAACGCCAGCAGCTACGTGCAGAACCCGGAGGATAACAACTACATCTATAACTGGATCGCCCCCTACTACGGCGGCTGGGATAATATCCCCGAAAATATCTACAATGCCTACAACACCTACGAGCTGAACGGTCTGCCCGCAGGTCCCATTTCCAACCCGGGCATTGATGCCATTGAGGCAGCCCTTTACCCGGATGAAGAATACCTGGAGGGCAAGTACTATTTCTTCGTGACCGATAAGAACGGCGTATACTACTATGCCAAGACCAAGGCAGAGCACGATGCCAATGTGTCCAAGGCGTTCAGCGTACAATAAATGAAAACAAAACCGGCGGGCGCGCGGGAGCGGCAAAACTCCCTGTGCGCCCGCCCGGCTGTGAGAAAGGAAAACAATTATGCTTCCCATTCCGGAATTACTGGCCCCCGCGGGGGATCTGGAGCGACTGCAATATGCCATCCGCTATGGCGCGGATGCGGTATACTGTGGCCTGACCGAGTTCGGCATGCGTGCCGCACCCGGAAACTTCACCACGGAGCAGCTGGCCGAGGGTGCTGCCTTCGCTCATGCCCGGGGCAAGAAGATATACCTGACCATGAACACCCTGCCCACCAACGAGGAGCTGGAGCGCATTCCCAAGGCCATTCAGGATGCGGTGGCTGCTGGTGTGGATGCCTTCATCGTGGCCGATCTGGGCGTGCTGGCCATGGTCAAGCAGTATGCCCCCAATACCGAGATCCATCTTTCCACCCAGGCGGGCATCACCAACTGGGCCGCCGCCAAGGCTGCCTATGATCTGGGGGCCAAGCGGGTGGTGCTGGCCCGGGAGCTGGACCTGCGGGCGATTGCCGAGATCCGCGCCCATGTGCCCGACGACCTGGAACTGGAGGCCTTTGTGCACGGTGCCATGTGCATGAGTGTTTCCGGCCGGTGCCTGCTCAGTCAGTACATGACCGGGCGGGATGCCAACCGGGGCCAGTGTGCCCAGCCCTGCCGCTGGAAGTATCATCTGGTGGAGGAATCCCGCCCCGGCCAGTTTATGGAGATTGGCGAGACGGAAGAGGGCAGCTACATCCTGAATGCCAACGATATGTGTACCGCCCCCTTCATTGATCTGATCTGCCAGGCCGGTGTGGACAGCCTGAAGATCGAGGGCCGGGCCAAGACTGCCTATTATGTGGCCAGTGTGACCAGTGCCTATCGCAAGGCGCTGGACGCCTTCCTGCAGGACCCCACCGCCGAGGAGTACACCTGCCCGGACGATGTGTTTGAGGAGCTGGACCGCACCAGCCACCGGCCCTATTCTCCCGGCTTCTACTTCGGCCGCCAACAGGCCAAGCAGGAGACCAAAAACGGCGGCTACCTGCGCCACTGGGAGTTCATCGGCGTGGTGGAGGGCTGGCAGGACGGCGTGGCTCAGTGCAGCCAGCGCGGCAAGTTCTGCCTGGGCGATACCATCGAAGTGCTTACCCCGCTGGGCGAACGCATCACCCTGACCCCGGAATGGATCAAAAACGAATTGGGTGAAGAGGTGGAGAGCACCCCCCATGCCACCATGAAGTACACCATCCCCTGCGAGACTGCGCTGCCGGCCTACAGCCTGCTGCGCCGCCGCGTTCCGTCGGGAAAATAATCCAACAAAAATGCCTCCGCAGAAAGCTTTCTGCGGAGGCATTTTTTATCAGTTGATTTTATCGGAGAACGGTCATTCGTCCGCGTAGATCACGAATTCCCGCTGCAATTTCTCCAGTGTAAGTTCCTCGCTCTGCGTGCCTGCAAAATAGGGCTCGCAGATTGCAAGATACCGCTCGAATCGCCGGTCTACCAGGGTGATATGGGTCACGCTGTTCTGGAAGTCCTCATAGCGTGCGATGGTATCATCGCTGATCTCACCCCACACAAAGCCGCCGGAGGGGCCGTAGCGGTTGCGGTCTTGCAGCATGGCGGCCAGAGCGGTTTTGCACACCGGCAGCCCTTGGTCGGCGCTGCTCAGCTCCCGGTAACCGGGGTTGGGGAAATTGGTCTCCCAGGTTTGGATGTGCTCGCTGAGCAAGGTCTGAATCAGGTCCCGGGCCTGGTCCAGATGAGTGGAGTTGGCCCGCACTCCCACGTAGCTGGTGGCCATGGCAGTGATGCCGCCATCCAGATTGGGTACCGCTGCAAAATACGGTTCGCTGTTTTGAGCAGCCAGCAGGCTGGCCTGTTCCAGGAATGGATCATAAAGGGGAAGGCCGGTCCAGCACAAAAACTCCCCGCCGGTGAATCCCTCTTTCAGCGAAGAAATCGTCGGCTGCCCGAAGGTATCGGTTTGCATCAGCTGCTTTTGCAGCCGAAGCAGGGCCGGAAAATCCTCCCGGTCAATGGTCTCGCTCAGATCACCAATGCCGCCCGCCAGCGGCAGCGCCCGGGCCAGGCTGGAAAGCTCGCCTGCATGGTCATCGCCTGCCTGGCTGAGCAGCGCGGGCAGATAATCCAGCAGAGGAGAGGTGCTCTGCGCTGCCTGGGCAAAGGCGTCCGGCGCGTCGCTGGTATAGCTCACGGTGAGAGGCAGATAGCCCAGCGGCAGCAGATACAGCGGCTCGCCGTTGGTTTTGTATTCGGCCAGCGCGGGAATCAGACCGGCGAAATCCTGGTCGCTCAGAAGGGTGGTCAGGTCGCAGAACAGCCCGGCTGTCTGCGCCTTGTGCAGGTCCTCAAACAGATATTCGCTGGAATCCGAGGGGTTCAGCAGACTGTCGGTGCCCCGCAGAAGAAAGACATCCGGCCCTTTGCCCGCCATGATCTGGGTGCGCAGCTGACGAATCAACTGCTCGCGTCCCTCCGGGTCCACCTGCGGGTCCGGCAGCCAAAGCATTTCAAACTGGGCGTTGGGATAGTAGCGCACCGAGTAATAGTTCACACCCTTCATCACGTTGCGGTAGTCACGCAGTTCGGCGCAGATGACCATCACATCCTGCTCCGGCTCTGCTTCGGCCGTTTGTGCAGAACAGCCGCAGGCAAGGCCCAGCAGAAGCGCCGCTGCCAGCAGGCAGCGGACGATGCGGTTTCGTATCATGCAAGATCCCTCCCGGCATAGCCGCCGCCCTTTTGACTTTACAAAACGTAGAGGGTGTGCTATGCTGAAATATACAGTACACTACTATGATAAACATTCAAAGCGTGTTTGTCAAAAATTACTGCAAAGGAGGCGGGCAGCCATGAACAAACACAGCCGATGGAAACGGCGTCAGGCCCTGACCGGCTATGCGCTGGCCGCCCCGGTCCTGCTGGGAACGCTGATCTTTTTTGCGCTGCCCTTTGGGCTTACCTTCTGGTATTCGCTTACCTTCGGCCCCGGGGGCCAGACCTTTGTGGGGCTGGATAACTACGCCTATGTGCTGAGCACCCGCAGCTTTCGGCTGGCGGCAGGCAACACCCTGCGCTTTCTGGGGCTGGGTGTACCGCTGATTCTGGTGGTGAGCATGCTGCTTGCCCTGGCGCTGCAGAAAAAGTTTGCGGGCACAAGGCTTTTCCGCAACGTGCTGCTGTTCCCCATGGTGGTGCCGGTGGCGGGCATTGTGATGGTGGTGGATGTGTTCCTGGCCGAGCAGGGAGCGCTGAATGCGGTTCTGGAAGCGGTGGGCCTTTCGCCGGTTCGCTGGATGGAAAGCCCGGCGGCCTTCTGGGTGCTGATGGCGCTGTATGTGTGGAAAAACTGCGGCTACAATGTGATTCTGCTGCTGGCCGGGCTGAACATGATTCCGGAGGAGCTGTATCAGTGCGCCCGGCTGGAGGGCGCAAACGAGCGGCAGGTGTTCTGGCGTATCACCGCACCCCTGATGCGGCCCACGGTGTTTTTTGTGGTGGTCATCAGTGTGATCAACGCCTTCAAATCTTACCGGGAAGCCTTCCTACTGGGCGGTGAGCACCCTCATACCAGTGTGTATTTCCTGCAGCATTATCTGAACAACAACTTCAATAACATGACCTATTCCCGGCTGTCGGTGGCGGCAATCCTGCTGTTCACAGGCATGATGGTGCTGGTGGCAGTGCTGTATCGGATGCAGTCAGAGGACGGGGAGGCGGTCTTGTGAAGCGGAAACGAAAAAAGCGGGACTGGATTCTGGCGGCGCTGTTTCTGGTGCTGTCGGTGATTGTGCTGTTCCCGGCGTTTTATGTGCTGTGCAATAGCTTTCGGTCCCCCCAGGAGGCGGTACAGCGTTACGGTGCGCTGGCCTCCGGTACGGGTGAACTGGATCTGAGCCTTCTGCCGGAACAATTTTCCCTGCAGGGCTATCTGCAGGTGTTTTTGCGGCGTACCGTTTACTGGCTGCGCTTCTGGCGCACGCTGGCCATGTGCGGTGTGATCGTGGCCGGGCAGCTGCTGGTGAGCATCCTGGGCGGTTTTGCTTTCGCAAAATTCTCCTTCCCGGGCAAACGGTGGCTGTTCTACCTGCTGGTGGTGCTCATGCTCATGCCGGTACAGGTGACGCTGGTGCCCAACTACATCGTGCTGGAACGGCTGAATCTGCTGGACAGCTACGGTGCGCTGATTCTTCCGGCCATGTTCCTGCCCTTCGGCACCTTCCTGATGACCCAGATCTTTAAGGCCGTGCCGGACGAGGTACTGCAGGCCGGGCAGATCGACGGAGCAGGCACCCTGACGGTATTGTTCCGGGTGCTGCTGCCCGCGGGCCGGGCAGGTGCGGTGAGCCTGTGTCTGCTCACTTTTATCGATGCCTGGAATATGGTGGAGCAGCCGCTGGCCTTTTTGAAGGACAGCGCAAAATATCCCTTCTCGGTGTTCCTGGCCAGTACCAGCCGGGATGCGCTGGCTGTGGTGTTCCCCTGCGGGGTGCTGGCCATGCTGCCGGTGCTGCTGCTGTTCTGGTTCTTCAATGAAGAGCTGGTGGAGGGCATCGAGTTCACCGGCATCAAATAAGCGCCGCCCGGGAGGAAAACAGCATGAAACGAACAAAAAACAACAAGCGGCGTTTTGCCATTTTTCTGGCGGTGGTGCTGGCGACAGTGCTGTGTACTTCGGCCGCCTGGCTGGTGGAATGGACTCTTGCGCCCCAGGTGGAGGCGGTCTTCACCACCCGAGGCAGTGTGAACCAGGAGTACTTTTTCAACGGGACAGTCTACCGCACCGAGGATGAGCGCCCGGCGCTGCGCATCCGTGTGCCAGTGCAGGGGGAAGACGCACAGATTTTGCAGGCCGCCTCGCTGTTGGCCTTCCCGCCGGAGAGCGAGATGAACCTGCTGGCCCTGGAATTGGCCGCCGAAGAGGAACAGACCGAAGACGCGGTGATTCTGCGGCAGAAAAATCCGCTGCCGGAACTGCCGGAAGGCCCGGTGATTATCCAGGCCCGCATCCTCACGGAAGGCTGGTACAAGCTGCCACTGTCCGCCATCCAAACCCAGGAGGATGGCTCCACCATGGTAATGAAGCTGGAGGAGCGCTGGACCCCCTGGGGCAAGCAGAACTATGCAGTGGCGGTCGCAGTGGAGGTGTACGCCTCCGACGGCCAGAGCGCGGTGGTGAATCTGGGCGAGACCGGAGAGTTTCGAATCGCGGCCTATGGGGCTGCGCCCATTCAGGACGGGGATTTGGTAAAGGTGGTGCAGCCGGATGGAGCGAATGAAAACGAGCAGACCGCGCAGTAAGGCAGCGGTGGCCCTGCGGGTGCTGGCTCTTTTGCTGCTGGCGGCCTGTGCGGCAGTGTTTGCCCGGCAGGTGCTGCTCTGCCGCAGTGCGCTGGAGTCCATCCCCATGCTGCTGGAATACCCGGAGCTGGGCGAAACGCCGCCCCTCACG
Source organism: Allofournierella sp. CML151 (assembly GCF_027853465.1). NCBI lineage: Bacteria > Bacillati > Bacillota > Clostridia > Eubacteriales > Oscillospiraceae > Allofournierella > Allofournierella sp. CML151. The sequence continues at coordinate 32,630 of NZ_JAPNNW010000027.1, forward strand.
CTGGAGGTATTCCAGCGCCGGGTGGGGGAAAAAGCAGAGAACAGCGCCGCCTGGCAGGGAGAGCTGGAGGTGGAGCTGCCCGCCGGAACGCAGCAGATGACGGCCCGGGTGGCTTTGTCCAACTGGGGCCAGGTGGCAGGCCTTGCGTTTGTTGAGGGCGATTTCTACCAGCCTCAGGCGGTGCTGCTGCGGCAGTACCAGGCGGTGGTGCCGGAGGGCATCGCGACAGCAGGGCAGACGCTCTCCATCGAGGGCGTGGATTATACGGTATGCGGCGTGTACCAGCCAGAAGGCGAGACTGCGCCGTTCTATCTGAGCGCTCATCCCGATCAGCCGAACAGCACGCTTGCACCCAACCGGATGCTGCTGGCCCAGAACGACCGGCTGCGGCTTTCAGTGCTGTATGATCTGCAGGCAAAAGCAAACTACACCCCGAAGACAGAGGGGGTGGATCTGGGCCTGTGGCGGCAGCTGCTGCATCAGGAGGTGTACGCGGTGATCCTGTGCTGCACGGTACTGCTCTGCGCTTGCGTGCTGCTGCGGGGCTATCTGGATGCGGTGCGGCTGTATGGCCGATGGGGCAGTATGCTCCACGGCCGCAAGCGGGCGCTCGGCTGGTGTCTGGCCCGGCTGATTTTACCAGTGGCGGTGTTGAACCTGGCCTTCTGCGGAGTGGATCTGCCGGCGGAGTTTTTTAAGACAGATGAGCAGAATCCGCTGCTTGCCGCGCAGGCTCTGGCCGAAAACAGCGATTATCTGGCCGAAGCGGTGCAAGCGGCGAGGCAGCTTGCGGTGCTGGGTGCGGCAGCGGTTGTACTGTTTGCCTGTGGGCTGCTGCTCTGGCAGCTGGCAGGCCGCAGAAAAACACCCGGCAGCAATGAGGCGGAGAAGCCGGCTGTCAAGCCTGATTCCAAGCACCCGGACAAGGAAGTCCGCTGGCGTTATCACGCCCCGACAAAAGCTGTCGGAGATCTCCGAAAAAATGGATAAAAAGCATCAGAGGGAGCCTTCCTGCATCGAAGGCTCCCTCTGATTTTTTATGAGGTTGTTTTAAATGCCCCTGGCAAGGCGTTCAAATCCGGAGGACTGTCACCCGGATGGTGTCACCGGGATAACGGTCCATGGCTTTCTGGATGTCCTTGCGAACACCCAAAATATAGCAGATGGAGCCATCGGGATTTTTAACCCCCATGTTCACGATGCTGCCGCAGTAGGGAACACCGTTGAAGGTGGCCTCCACCTTTACCCGGCCCTGGCCGAACTCCTTGCGGATGTCGAACGGGACCCGAACAAACGCACCGCCCTTGTCCGGTACCGGCTCGATCACCGCCTCAAATTGATACAATGATTCACTCATGGTGTTACCGGATTATTTCAGTTTTGCGCCATCCTGGAAGGCATGGCCTACGACTTCGCCCAGCTTGCGATAAACATTGTGCACCGGGTCAAAGGTAATGGGCGCAAGCTTTTCTACATCGATTTTTCCCTCGCTGTCCAGCACGGACTCCTCTGCACACACGTTTACGATCTCGCCCACCAGACGGCAGCTTTCCGGGTCGTAACTCACCAGGCGGCACTCCACCGCCATGGGCAGCTCATCCACCAGAGGAGCGTCCACAAATTCCGATTTGGTGGTGTGCCAGCCGGCCTTTTCCAGCTTGTTGGCCACGCGCTTGCCGCATTCAATGCCCACGTAATCGCAGGCGACAGCCTGGTCTGCGGTAGCCATACTTACGGTAAAAGCCTTGCGGGCCAGAATGTTGGCGGTGGTTTTGTGGCTGGCGCTGATGCACATGGTCAGCTCCTTGTCGTCACTGATACAGCCCCAGGCGGCGTTCATGGCATCCGGAACACCGTTCTTATCATAGGTGGCCAGGATGAACACCGGCTGCGGATAGGTCCAGGGCTTGGCTCCAAAATTTTTACGCATCGAAAATACTTCCTTATGGATTCTGGATGATAGTGCTTACAAACTGCAGAGATTGGTACAGAACAGGCACAACGAAAAAGCATAGAAACAAGTTGATTTTGAAACGACGGCTTTTCTGCTTTTGGGTACAAACCAGTTCTTTTTATCCGAGCTCATTGCCCACCCCGAATGGACAAACACTTTCCGGAATTTCAGTACGGATTACGCGGCCTGACGTGGTACAGCCAATGGTGCCTGAACCCTTTTCAATCAAGGCTTTCTGAGGTCTTCCGACTTGGATAATCCATAGGTATTTGTGAAGCGGAAATGCTTGAAAACGGGGGGCTTTTGTGAGTATGTCGCCGAGCAGTCGGACGGTAAAATAGACGGCGCCGCAAGCCGCAAAATTGATAGGTAATTGTGCAATATTTGATGATATTGCTATTATACCAGATCCTTGAATAAAACTGAAATAGAAACGATTGAATCAGTAGGTGTTTGAGGCGGTTTTGGTGTCTGCCGATTTGCTCATTTCCATGGATCTGTCCACTCAATTACTTGGGTTCAAGTCCGAATGGAATGAGCCTTTCGCTGCTGCAAGCTTACGCTTATGTTACATCGTCGGAAAAGATAAGAATCGATGATCCTTGGAATTCTGTACAATAGAGGGATCATCAGTCCGGCGGAAAATGGAGAGAATCGTCATTTTGATGCTGAAGGGTATGAGTGCGGTACAGACCTGAGCCGTGAAGATATTATGGGCCGGTTTTTCATTTCGGGAAGCGGCATGTCCTTCACCATCAATGTAATGCCCGAGGAAAAATATGTGTTGGTGAACCGGTCGGTATATGATGCCGAAGCTGACACCGACATTGTAGAGACAATGGCTGTAAGTGCCGATTGGCTGTCACATCGGCTTTGGTGGAAAGAAACCGCTCCCATGAATACACTTTCTGCGTTCTTGGAAGAGTACACAACAGAAGATGTCGCTGCATGGTATGACATGGCTCTGCTGGGAGGTGCGGTTGCATTTTCTTTCTCGATGCCTGGCTCTGCGCTCCGGTTCGAATGGGCATCTGATGATGGCTGGAAAGCTGAAGCTCTTCTGGAGGTAATGGACAAATTCGGTTTCACGCCTCAACAGATGCTGAGTTATTTACGAGGAAAGAAAGAAGGCGCTGAATGAAATTCTTCTGCAATGGTCGCGAATGGGATACGGATGCGCCGGTTTATGTGCTGGGATATTGCATTAAAAACTGGTTTGCGGTTGATACGCGGCGTAAGGATAATCTCCGAAGTCCCAAAATGTTCGGCGTCATCTGTCGAAAAGAGTGGATTTCCAACCTGAAAATCGCTCATGAGGCGGGCCGTAGCTGGGTCGAGGATTTTTTCGTGACTTCGAAAGATGGTTATGGACATCTGAACTGCTGTGACCATATTTTCGGAAAAAGCCCCAAGGAGGCCAAAAGACTGTACGAGGAACTGTTCCAAAAAATGTTGTCTGAGGCCAACGAATAATTGAGCCAAGGTCGCTCTCAGAGTTTTTCTGAGGGCGACTTCTTGGTTTCAGAAGCATGATATGGTATAATTGTGGGAAAGGCTGGTGAACAAAATAATGGCAGATAAAGACCCGTTTGAGGAATACTTGAGAGAATCTGAGCCGGACAAAGCGATTAAAGGGTACGCCTGGAGTACGGCGATTGGTCTTCAAGCTGTGGATGGATTGAAACCGTCTAAATATCTGATTGACACCGCTATTCAAAATATTGAAGGCAAAATCACAATAAAAGAAGCCCAAAGTCTCATAGAAGATTATTATAGGGAACGGCCAACGCATTGGTCCGATGCAGACCGCACAGAAGAGGCCGATAAGGTATCTTCCCGTATTGCAGAGATACTTTCCGAAACGGCATTTTCGTTTTCGCCGAATGAGTATGTCTCCATTCACCGCAAACTGTTCCAGGGAATTTACAAACACGCAGGAAAAATCAGGGACTACAACATCACCAAAAAAGAGTGGGTGCTTGATGGCGAGACTGTGATGTATGGCAGCGCTTCGGAGTTAAAAGCTACCCTTGAATATGATTTTTCGCAGGAAAAAGACTTCAGTTACAAAGGATTGTCTATGGATGAGATAATCCACCACCTTGCAGTTTTTGTGTCACGCCTTTGGCAGATTCATATTTTCGGCGAAGGCAATACGAGGACGACTGCTGTATTTCTCATTAAATATCTTCGCACACTGGGCTTCTCGGCAACGAATGATATTTTTGCAGCGAATGCCTGGTATTTCAGAAACGCGCTCGTACGCGCCAACTATACGAATTTGCAAAAAAACGTCCATGAAACAACAGAGTATCTGGAGCTGTTTCTGAGAAACCTGCTTTTGGATGAGCAGAACGAACTTCATAATCGTAATCTGCATATAAGCCGGCTGCTGGAAAATAAAAAAGTGGACATTAGAGAGCAAAAAGTGGACATTGGAACCGCAAAAGTAGACATTGGAGCCCAAAAAGTGGACATTGAAAGAGTTCTTTCCGAAAAAGGTAAAGAGTTTTCCGTGAAAACAACGGTTCATGTGTACAGACTTTTCGAAAAATTCGGTGATGGTGGGATATTTGGTCGAAGCGCAACCATGGAGCTTCTTGGGCTGAAAAGTTCGAGCGCATCCAAGTTTCTTTCCAATTTGCTGCAAGCCGATATCATTGAGGCGGTTTCTGGACAGGGAAAGGGGAAATATCGCTTCAAAACATGATGCGGGGGTGATACAAAATGGCAGGCAAGATTGTTGGCCGTCCGCCTAAAAATATCCAGGAAGAATATTGGGAAGGACAGAGAAACAGCGAGTTATGGTATAACACTTTCTTTGAAATCTGCCGAAAATACAATATCCAGTGGTCAAAAGCGACCGAAAAAGACCGGGATTTCGTAACCGAAATGACTCGTGTGACCTATCAGAACCGCATCGGTGTGCCAAAAGAACAGATTCATTTCTTTGGACCAAGGATTTAAGCCAAGGCCGCTCTCAGTGTTTTCTGAGAGCGGCCCTTTTTTGTTCTACAGGTTGGCTCTGTGGTATAATTAAGAAAATGGCGAAAAACAAATATACTTCTGCAGAATTGCTGCCTGTACTGCGTACGGGAACACTCGTTGAGATTGATGGGCAAGGCATGCCTGATTCAGTTTATTTTATAACCTCAATGCATTTTCCGATAACATCGAGCGTCTTCCCGAGAAATTGCTGTGCATATCGAGGGATAGGAGACTATTGCCATCGACACATCCGGCATCGATGCATGTACAGTATGAGTCGAGCTGGGTGAACGGAATCTCAGCGAGCTACCTGAGCATTTGCAGCATCTGCTGGACGGGCAACAAACTGCTGCCTTCGGGAGTTCTGCGGTTGGCTTTGGGAGAGGAGGGTCTGCGTGAATTTGCTGGACGAAATCGATCATGCGGATCTGATGTGCGGTGATACGGTCGCTGCGCACATTCAGTCCCACGCTGTTATTCCGGTCGAGCCGAACCTTGTACCGCTTTGTTTTCGTCACGGCGGCGTTATCGAAGGTTGGCTGGAACACCGGGCAATCGACGCTCACCGTACCCATTCCCGTCTGCTCAAGAAGGTACTCCGGCTGCGGAAACGGGATGATTTGAGCACGGCTCTGCATTTTAATGCTGCCACCATCACAGACAATTACTGGGTACGGCCGGAAGGCAGTGATCTTGTTTGGGAGAACGTTCGGTTTCGTGATAACGATTTTGCAGACCTTGCGCTGAAAGGTACTCTGGCGGATTTTTCGAAAAAACCGAGTCGAACGCCGGAGCTGACCAACACCGGCAGCTTTGAAAAGTGCTGGCGGCTGGAAAACGGCGAATGGTGGATGTACAAGGCCGAAAACGAATTGGAGCGTTTTTCGGAATTGTTTGTGTTTGAGCTTTGCCGGGCTCTCGGTTTCCCAACGGCAGAATATCAAAACAGCGGAGCGTTCATCCGGACGAAAGATTTTACGCGAGGCGTTTTGAATTTTGAGCCGGCGGCCTATCTTGTTGGTGACGATGAGGATTATGTAACAAATTACGAGGCGTTTCTGGAATTTGGCGAGCAGATCGCCGACCAGTATGTTGAACTTCTTCTGATGGACGCTTTCTGCCGGAATGCAGACCGGCACACTTACAATTATGGCTTGCTCAGGGACCAAAAGACGGGCCAGGTCCTTTTCATGGCTCCGAACTTTGATCATAACATCGCTTTGGTGGCACGTGGCTACGATGATTCGCCTCGGAAGAGTGACCTGCTGATGGAATTACTGGTCGAACTGGAAGGGCAAACGCATGCGGTGTCTCGGTATCTTTCCAGACATCTGAAACCAATCATCACACCTGAGCTTGTCGCTCAGTGCGGTATTCAGACAGGCATAACAGTAGATGTTGACTATATACAGCAATTTGTGATGGCAGGCTACAAGGTCCTGGATGAAATTTGCTGATTCGTTCAGCTATACTTGCCCCGGAATAGCGATCATACAAACAAGTCCCGAACAATCAGAGTGACTGATTCGATAGGGGTTCTATTTGGCAACAGACTTATACAACAAAAACCACCGACACCGTGCCGGTGGTTTTTTGTTTTTGCCTGTTTCATATCCTTGATGGAATTCAGCTGAACAAAATCGATAACTCGAATTTTGGCTTTCTGATGATCAGCAGCTGATTGGGGAAGGAATCGTTATAGGTGTATGCTGTAGAAATATAAAAGGCCCGTCAAGTTTCCATATTTTTGTGTCACACATTCAATCAGCGACCCCGCCAGGTTATGGATTTCTTGGTGTTTTGGCATGGAGTATCGCTCCCTTCGATTTTGTGCCAAAAGAAAAAGGACTATTACAAAGAGAAGGTCAATGCAATAGTCCGGAAATTGAGTTGCATGAAAAGAGAAAGATTCGGGACACAAGCTGGTAATCTGCTGCATTCAAAAGGCCTTTGCTGTAGTCAGTTTTTCTGAACCTAAGACAGGGAAGGTGTACATTCCATGCATGAGTTTTTACCCGCAGCTGTGGTTTGCGGAAAATGAAAGCGGAAATATCCCGGATCGGTAAGAATTTGAGGCCCGTTTCAGCCCCCCGATTTGTACCAAGTCGCAGGCCGTGTGTACCAGATTTACCGGCCGATTTCTCTTTAACAAAATATGTCCGAACTACTTATCGGAAAATACTGGTGACACATCCAACCCGGCCGACACATCAGTGAGGACCTGATATGGCTGGTGACATACCCCATATACGATCCTGCATTCTGCGCCGTAACCTCATAAACGAATACCCAATGGTGCAGATTGAGTATTTAGAGCTGCGCCGCAGTGGCTATGAGGTTTATGTGGGACAATATGGTACAGATGGAGAAGTAGACTTTGTGGCTATAAAAAATGGCAGAGTGGAGTATTATCGGGTGGCACAGACAACTCTTGACGATAAGGTCCTGGAAAGGGAGCTTGCTCCGATGAAGAAAATCAGGGATAACTTTCCGATCTTTTGACTCTGGATGATCTTTTTGGTGAGATGAACTATGAAGGGATCGAAAAGCGTAATGTACTGAAATATGGCTGTTGGAGTAAACAACGACAAGAGAGAAGCGAAGCATCGTCCGGTAGTAGAAAAATGTATGGAGGAAGCGAGAAGAATGCTGCATCTGTAGAGGGAGCATACGCTGCCTGCGATGATGTGTAAATCAGACAGGGATAAAAAATGAGAAA
>NZ_JAPNNW010000028.1:0-37969 GCF_027853465.1 Allofournierella sp. CML151
AGGGCTTGCCTTCTTCACGGAAGGCAAGCCCTTTTTTGTAACACAGGATTACAGATGGCGGATGGCCAGTGCGTTGGCGGTCAGGTCCTTGTTGCGCATGGTGGTGTCCATATCCCGGCGGCAGAACTCGTTCACCAGCATGTCCACCACGAACAGCATGGCCATCTTGGCCGCGATGCTGCCGGTCTGCAGCGGCCGCTCGTGTCCGCCGCACAGCAGCACCACGTCCGCCATGCTGGCGGCGGGGGAGTCGGCGTAGTGGGTAATCAGCACGATCTTGGCACCCCGGGCCTTGGCGGGCCGGAGCACGTCCTCCGCATCTCGGGTGGAGCCGGAATAGGAGACAAACAGAATCACGTCGTTCTCCTCCAGCAGGCTGGCGGCCATGATCTGCATGTGGTTGTCTTCAATGGTGAAGAACTTGGGGGTCACGGTGAGAAAGCGGCTCCAGGCCTCCCGCACGGTGGCCATGCTGCCGCCGTAGCCAAGGCCCAGGATCTTGCCCGCGCCTGCCAGCAGGTCGCCCGCCTTGATGAGTGCGGCCTCATCCAGCAGGGAAAGCGTCTGGTTCAGCGCCTGGATATTCGCCTCGTACAGCCGGCGGCACATGGCCTCAACGGTGTTGTCCTCCGGGGTGAGCTCGCCATAGGCTGCATAGGGGTTGGGCTGGTTCAGAATACTGGATTTTGCCAGTGCCAGTTTAAATTCGTTGTATCCCCCGAAGCCCAGCTGCTTGCAGAAGCGGAAGATGGTGGCTTCGGCCACCCCGCACTCACTGGCCAGCCCCGAAATGGAAAGATACTGCGCCTGGGCGCAGTGCTCGCGCAGATAGTCGGCGATTTTTCGGGAAGAGGGGGTGAACTGATCATAGTGGGTATTGATCTGATACATAACATCTAGCATTGGTGATACACTCCCAAGATGCTCCTTTCTGCCACAGTGCGAAAAAATTTTTCAAACATGTTTTAGAAAGGAGAAAATGCGAAACTTTTGTAACTTTATGTAATCATTACAAAAGAAAATCAACAGTATCTATATTATAAGGCAAAAATGACGGAATCTCAAGGAAAAAAGACCCAAAATTCCGTTGTGCAAGTTCACCGAATATTCATAGAAAAGATAGGTGGACTTCACAATTGAAAAAATTTTTCATGAATGATAGAATTTGAGTAAAGCGAGACGACGTGGTTTTTTCCGCGTCAAGATCGGGTCGAACAGACTGAAAAATCCTAAGGAGGAGAATTTCAATGAAAAAAGCGTTAGCACTTGTCATGGCCGGCGCAATGGCGCTGTCCATGGTAGCTTGCGGTGGCGGCAGCACCAGCACCAGCACCAGCACCGCTACCTCTGGTTCCACTGCAGCGAGCACCGGTACCAGCACTGCTTCCGGCACTGCCACCGAGATCACCCTGTGGACCTATCCCATCGGCTCCTGGCAGAAAGAGGAGACTGTGAACGGCTTCATCGCCGAGTTCAACAAGCAGTACCCCGACATCAAGGTCAACGTGGAGTACCTGGACTACACCAACGGCGACGATAAGGTTACCACCGCCATCGAAGCCAAGAACACCCCCGATATCATCTTCGAGGGTCCCGAGCGTCTGGTATCCAACTGGGGCGCCAAGGGCCTGATGGTTGACCTGAGCGACCTGTGGACCGAAGAGGCCACCGCCGACATCAGCCAGACCAGCGAGGCTGTTGTGAACGCCTGCAAGGGCGCCGACGGCAAGTACTATGAGTACCCCATGTGCATGACCGCTCACAACATGGCCATCAACTACGAGCTGTTCGAGGAGACCGGCGCTCTGCAGTACATCGATCAGGAGACCCGTACCTGGACCACCGATAACTTCGTGAAGGCTCTGGAGACCCTGCGCGACAGCGGCAAGGTTATGACCCCCGCCATCGTTTACTGCGGCGGCCAGGGCGGCGACCAGGGCACCCGCGCTCTGGTGAACAACCTGTACAGCGGCACCTACACCAATGCTGATCACACCGCTTACACTGCCAACAGCGCCGAGAACGTAAAGGCTCTGGAGCTGCTGCAGAAGCTGAACAGTGAGAAGGCTCTGACCTTCGACCCCGCTATGCAGGCTTCCGACGAGCTGCAGATGTTCGCCAACGGCACTGCTGCCATGACCTTCTGCTGGAATGCTTCCAACGAGGCTACCTACGCTGAGCAGGTTACCTTCACTCCCTACGCCATGAACTTCCCCACCGATGACGGAAAGGTTGAGCTGTGCGGCGGTATCTGGGGCTTCGGCATCTTCAACAACGGCGACGAGGCCAAGATCGAGGCTGCCAAGACCTTCATCAAGTTCATCTGCGACGACGCCACTCAGGGCCCCGCCAGCGTGCAGGCCACCGGCTTCTTCCCCGTTCGTTCTTCCTTCGGCAATGTTTACGCCGGCACCGAGAACGAGGAGCGCATGGCTACCTTCCAGACCTTCCTGCCCAACATGGGTGACTACTACAACGTGATCGGCGGCTGGACCGAGCAGCGTACTGCTTGGTGGAACATGCTGCAGGAAGTTGGCAACGGCAGCGACGTTCAGGCTGCTGCTGACAAGTTCGTTGAGACCTCCAACGCCGCTATCGGCTAAGGAACAGCCCTTCCAACTGATTCGTTAGAGCAGGGACGCGCACCTCTCTTTTTCGCCCGATGCGCAAAAAGAGAGGTGCGCTCTTTCTTAAAAGACGTGAACATGATTCACCCGCTGTTCCGGCGTTAGAGGAACCTGTGAGAGATGAGAGGAGAGGATCCATTTGACTACATCTGCCGCTAAGCAGCCTGTAAAAGGACCCAGCAAACGCTCCGGCCTCGGCATCAGCCGGGCGGAGGCACGCCGCGAGACCATTGCGGCCTACCTTTTCCTGTTGCCGTTTTTGATCGTTTTCGTTGGCTTTGTTCTGATCCCCATGGTCATGTGCCTGTGGACGAGCTTCTTCGATTCCACCATGGCCCGTGAGGACATTTTCGTTGGTTTTGGCAACTACATCAAGATGTTCCAGGATGATATCTTCTGGAAGGCCTTGATGAACACCGCACTGATCGTGGTGGTGGCTGTGCCCACCGTTACCGCGTTCTCTCTGTGGGTGGCTTCGGCCATTTATAAAATGAAGGCGGCTTCCTGCTCCTTCTTCCGCTGCATCTTCTACCTGCCCGTTGTAACCGGCACCGTGGCCGTTACCGTGGTGTGGAAGTGGATGTTCAACAACTACTACGGTATCATCAACTATGTGGCCAAGGGCGTTGGTGTGATCGACAACAACGTGAACTGGCTGGGCAACCCCAAGACCGCCATCTGGTGTATCATTCTGATCCTGTTCACCACCAGCATCGGCCAGCCCATCGTTCTGTACGTTTCCGCTCTGGGTAACGTGGACGCCAGCCTGACCGAGGCCGCTCAGGTGGACGGCGCCACCAAGCTGCAGACCTTCTGGAAGATCATGTGGCCCCAGATCACTCCCACCACCCTGTACATCCTGGTTATCACCACCATCAACAGCTTCCAGTGCTTCGCTCTGATTCAGCTGCTGACCAGCGGCGGTCCCAACCACGCCACCGATACCATCATGTACTACATCTACTACCAGGCCTTCAAGCTGTATCAGTACGGCTACGGCAACGCCATGGGCGTGATCCTGGCCATCATCATCGCTCTGCTGTCTGCCCTGCAGTTCAAGGTAGCCGGCAAGGGCAACGACTAAGGAGGCATAGAAGATGAATACTGTGACTGGCAAAATGACTCCTTACAAGGTCATCTCCGGCATCATCCTTGCCATTTTGACCGTGTTCCTGGTGTTCCCCCTGTACTGGATCTTCACCGGTTCCGTGAAGACCGCGGCGGACATCAACACCCCCACTCCCCAGTGGTTCCCCACCAACCCCACCCTGGCCAACTACGAGAAGCTGTTTGACAACCCGGCTCTGCTGTGGCTGTGGAACACCATCTTCATCGCCGTGGTTGCCATGGCCTTGACCTGCATCACCGCCGCTATGGCCGGTTACGTTCTGGCCAAGAAGAAGTTCTACGGCCGCACCGTGATCTTCAGCCTGATCGTTTGCGCCATGGCTCTGCCCAAGCAGGTTATCCTGATCCCCCTGCTGAAGGAGATGTCCTTCCTGGGCATCCACGATACCCTGTGGGCCGTGATTCTGCCCACCGTCGGCTGGCCCTTCGGCGTATTCCTGATGAAGCAGTTCAGCGAAGGCATCCCCAACGAGATGCTGGAGGCTGCCCGCATCGACGGCGCCGGTGAGATCCGCACCTTCGTGCAGATCATCCTGCCCATGGTCAAGCCCGGCATCGGCGCTCTGGCCATCTTCACCTTCATCACCGCCTGGAACGATTACTTCATGCAGTTGATCATGCTGACCAAGAACACCAGCCTGACCATCTCGCTGGGCATCGCGAACCTGCAGGCTGAAATGGCCACCGACTTCGGCCTGATCATGGCCGGTGCTGCGGTTGCCGCCATTCCCATCCTGGCTGTGTTCCTGATGTTCCAGAAGTACTTCACTCAGGGCATCACCATGGGTGCTGTGAAGGGCTGATCCCTCAGACCCGTTTGTTTCCCAAAACCAGGTGGCTGCCGCCACCTGGTTTTTTTTGTCAGCACCGGCTGCCGGAAAAACGCGGCCGGGGAAGGAGAGAATACCATGATCTATGATAATTTCAGCAATCTGAGCGCTTACAAAGGCTTTTCCAAAGGGCTGGACAAGGTGATCGAATGGGCCGAGACCCATAAGGTGGAGGAGCTGCCCCTGGGCCGCACCGAGATCGACGGCAGTCGGGTGTTCGTGAATGTAATGGAGGCAGATACCCGCCCGGAGGCAGGTGCGCACTATGAGGTGCACCACAAGTACATGGACCTTCAGATGGATATCGAGGGCTGTGAGGACTTCGAGGTTCCCAGCAGCTACAGCCAGGATGAAAAGGGCTTTGACGACGCGGCAGACATCGGCTTCGGCGATGGCCCGGTGGGCGATCTGGGTCATCTGGGCGGCGGTAAGTTTGCTTTGTTCCTAGCAGGCGAGCCTCACATGCCCACCCTGAGCAACGGCACCTGCACCCATGTGAAGAAGGCTGTGTTCAAAATTCTGAGCAACGAATATTACGACGAGGTCTGATCGGGACCTCGTGAAAACAAGACCCGGGCGCATCCGCAACTGCGGAGCCGCACCCGGGTTTTGTTGTTTCCAGCTTGAATGGAAAACAGGGAAGAATATGGATGAAAAAATGGAAATCTGTCAGGGCATGGGCCCAAAATGTGAAAAAATTTTTCATTTCAGATTCAAAATGAGGAAGTTTCGAGAAAACTGGATGAAAGGGGAAAGCAGAAAAAATGAGAAAAAGGAAGCGTCAAAAGTAACAAAAAATAACAGAGCATGACTCAAAAATGGCCGCAGAAAGCCCAAAAGTGGCTTTTTGAAACGGTCTTGTGCAAAATGACAAATTTGCCTCGGGTAGATTCGTAGGACTTCATAATTGAAAATTTTTTTCATAGATGGTACCATAAGAGTAAAGCAAGGGGTGCTGAACTGCACGCCTTGTTCCAAGGGAAATGGAGTGCCTTGGCTCTGATGCATACATATTAAATACGATTGGAGAAGGATACGATTGGAGAAGGCGCTCTCAATTTTGAAGGAGGCAAAAAACATGAAGAAAGTTCTTGCACTTGTTCTCGCAGCTGCCATGGCACTTTCCATGGTAGCCTGCGGCGGTGGCTCGACCACCACCACCAGCGGTTCCACCGCAACCAGCGGCGCAGCCAGCACCGGCACTGCCGCTGCCGCCAGCGACGGCACCCTGAAGCTGATTCTGTCCACCACCGACGGCAGCAGCACCGACGACAAGGTTCCCACCCCCTGGTACAACCGCACCCTGCCCACCAACCTGATGTTCCGCAGCCTGTTCATTGCGGACAGCTCCCTGAACGAAGTGAGCCCCGACCTGGCCGAGAGCTATGAGGTCAGCGAGGACGGCCTGACCTACACCATCACCCTGAAGGACGGCCTGAAGTGGAGCGACGGCGAGGCCCTGACCGCTGACGATGTGCTGTGGTCCATCGACGCTGCTCTGCAGACCACTCAGGTGAACGCCATCTACACTTCCGCGTTCAAGAAGATCGCTGAGAAGAGCGCCGACGGCAACGTGATCACCCTGACCCTGAGCGAGCCCTACAGCTCCCTGCCTCAGATCCTGAGCCAGTTCGCCATCCTGCCCAAGCACAGCCTGGAGAACGTGGACGTTCTGAAGCTGGACGCCGACACCACCTTCTGGCAGAACCCCGTAACCAATGGTTACTACATGGTTGGCGAGTTCAACGTGGGCAACTACTTCACCATGGTTCCCAACCCCAACTATGAGGGCACTCCCGCCAAGATCCAGAAGGTTACCGTTTCCTACGTGAACGATTACCTGACCGCCGCTCAGTCCGGCAACGCCGACTACCTGTACGGCAACGCCACCGACCTGGTGGAAGCCATGCAGGGCATGAGCAACTACACCTCTCACGAGGTTGACGTACTGTTCTACAAGTACTTTATCTTTAACATGGAAGGCACCGACGGCACCCAGAACGAGGCCATGCAGAACGTTGAGGTCCGCAAGGCTATCATGGAAGCCATCGACCGCGCCACTCTGGCCACCCTGTATCCCAGCGCAACCGTGCTGAACTCCGGCGTGCCCGATTCCAACCCCGCATACAACGGCTTCACCTACACCTTCGACACAGAGAAGGCCAAGGCTGACATCGCTGCTTCCGGCTACGACATGAGCCGTCCCATCCGCATCTGCTACTACAACAATGATCAGACCAGCATCGACCTGATCAACACCATCGTTTACTACCTGGAGCAGGCTGGCCTGACTGTTGAGTCCACCCTGTCCAACGACGGTACCACCGATCTGTTCACCACCCGCCAGTACGACATCGGCTTCAAGGGCAAGAGCTCCTTCTCTCTGGATGAGTGGTACAGCGAGTACCTGAGCACCGATGCTCTGTTCCAGAAAATCTGGGGCGGCGACACTTCCTTCGACGAGGCCATTGCAACCTACTCTGCTGCCACTACCGAGGAAGAGAAGAATGCTGCTCTGAAGACCCTGCAGGATCTGGAGCAGGAGAAGCTGTACAAGGTTCCTCTGTTCACCGTTGGTAACTATGTGTTCACCAGCAGCAACGTGAAGATCCCCGAGGGCGTCACCTTCTGCAACCCCCTGTACAGCTGCGATCTGGATTTCGCCAACTGGGAAATGGCCTGATCCGCTGATACTGCTGCAATCCCTGGCATAATGTGATTGCTGGAAAGGGAGAGACATTGGCCTTTGCCTTTCGTCTCTCCCTTTCCTTTTCGGCAGGCCTCTTCTGACGGGCCTGTGCTCCGCCCCATTTGTGTTACAATCACCGAGATTGGAGTGAGAACATGCTAAAGTTCATTCTCAAAAAACTTCTTCTGATGATCCCGATGCTGCTTGTCATCAGTCTGATCGTGTTCTTCGGCCTGCAGGCGACTGGCATCGACCCCATCAACTTCATGCTCAGCCCGGAACAGCTTTCCGCCAGCCCCGAGGTGGTGGAGCAGCTGCGTGAAGAGCTGGGCCTGAACGACCCCCTGATTGTTCAGTATTTCAACTGGCTGGGCAATATGCTGCACGGTGACTTCGGCTATTCCATCACCGACGGTACCTCCATTGCCAGCACCCTGGCCGTCCGTATGCCCTACACTCTGGAGCTGGCCGGCTACTCTCTGGTGCTGTCCGCCATCATCGGCATCGGCATCGGTATCATTTCCGCCATCCGTCAGAACGGCATCATCGACTACATCGGCCGTGTTCTGGCGGTTCTGGGCCAGGCGGTTCCCCAGTTCCTGGTGGGCATCATCCTGATCCAGATCTTCTCCATCAAGCTGGGCATCTTCCCGGCGGCGAACCGTGTCAGCCCGGATGCCACCAACGCTTTTGTGGACGCCTTCATGCATCTGTTCCTGCCTGTGGCCACCCTGACCATCGGCATGGTGGCGGTTCTGATGCGTTACGCCCGCAACACCATGCTGGACGTGCTGAACAGCGACTACATCAAGACCGCCCGCAGCAAGGGCATCCCCGAGTGGAAGGTTTACTTAAAGCACGGCTTCCGCAATGCCATGAAGCCCGTTCTGGTTATCCTGATGTTCCGTATTCCCACCCTGATCGGCGGTTCCGTGGTTGTTGAGAGCGTGTTCTCCTACCCCGGCATCGGTATGACCATGACCAACGCCATTGTTGCCAACGACTACAACGTGGTTATGGTGACCACCCTGATCATCGCCGCCACCATGCTGGTGTGCTCCTTCATGGTGGACGTGCTGAACGCCATTATGGATCCGCGTGTGCGGCTGGGCGAATAAGCGAGAGGAGGAGTAGAATATGAGCAATCCCAATGCGGCAGCAAGCATCAAGGAACAAAACAAAAGCGCGGCCTCCTCTTTGCTGAAAAAGAATGTCCGCAAGTTTTTGAACAACAAGCTGGCTGTGTTTGGTCTGGTGGTCGTGGTAATCATGACCCTGGCCTGCATCATCGGCGCCATTATGGGCGTGGACTACGCCACCCCCGACCTGACCAACATGAAAGCCGCTCCCGAGGCAGGCCACATCTTCGGCACCGACACCATCGGCCGTGACCTGCTGGCCCGTGTGCTGATCGGCGGCTGCTATTCCATCCTGATCGGCGTGTTCTGCGCCGTGCTCAGCAGCGTGATCGGCGCGGCGCTGGGCGCCATCGCCGGTTACTTCGGCGGCTGGGTGGACGCTGTGATCGTGCGTATTTCCGAGATCTTCCAGGCTTTCCCCCAGCTGGTTCTGGTCATGATGCTGGTGGCCATCCTCAACCAGCGCGGCCTGGGCAACCTGCTGTTCATCTTCGTGGTCACCGGCTGGATGACCACCTTCCGTATGGTGCGCAACGAGTTCATGAGCCTGAAGAACGAGACCTACGTTAAGGTCTGCGAGGCTTTTGGCATGAAGCGCAGCAACATCATGTTCAAGCAGATCCTGCCCAACGTGATGAGCCCCATCATCGTTTCCACCACCACCAACGTGGCGTTCTTCATTCTGCAGGAGGCCTCCCTGAGCTTCATCGGCCTGGGCGTTGCCGACAGCACCCCCACCTGGGGCAACATCCTGAACGCTGCAAAGTCTGTTTCCGTGGTTACCAACCAGTGGTGGATCTGGGTATTCCCCGGTCTCGCCATCAGCCTGTTCGTTCTGGCCATCAACTTCTTCGGCGACGGCCTGCGGGACGTTCTGGACCCGAAACAGCAGTAAGGAGGCGGCAGTATGGATACAAAAGAGATCATCTTAGACGTAAAAAATCTGAATACCACCTTTATTTCCGACCGCAAGGAGATCCGGATCGTAAAGAACGTTTCCTTCCAGTTAAAGCGCGGCACCGCGCTGGCGGTTGTGGGTGAGTCCGGCTGCGGCAAGAGCGTGACCATGAACTCCATCATGCGTTTCCTGGGCAAGAATGCCCGGGTCGAGGCGGACAACATCCAGTACAACGCCCTGCGGGACGGCAAGGTGACCGAGTATCATCTGGAAAAGATCAAGGACCCCAACGGCCCTGAGATGCGCGCCCTGCGCGGCCCGGATATGTCCATGGTGTTCCAGGACCCCATGTCCAGCCTGAACCCCGTTTACAAGGTGGGTGACCAGGTGGCTGAGGGCCTGATCCAGCACACCGGCATGAAGAAGAAGGAAGCCCGTGTGAAGGTTCTGGAGATGTTCCGCAAGCTGGGCATTCCTGATCCCGAGGAGCGCATCGACAACTACCCCCATCAGTTCTCCGGCGGCATGAAGCAGCGCGTGGTGATTGCCATCGCCATGATCTGCAACCCGGAGCTGATCATCTGCGACGAGCCCACCACCGCGCTGGACGTTACCATCCAGGCGCAGATCATGGAACTGCTCAAGGATCTGCAGGTGAAGGAAGGCAAGTCCATCGTGCTGATCACCCATAACATGGGCCTGGTGGCCGAGATGGCCGATGAGGTCTGCGTCATGTACATGGGCCGCGTGGTGGAATTCGGCAGCCTGGAGGACGTGTTCGACCGCACCTCCCACCCCTACACCAAGGCGCTGCTGCGCAGCGTGCCCGTGCTGGGCCTGGCCGACGGCCAGAAGCTGGAGACCATTCCCGGCTCCACTCCCAACCCGGCCAACCTGAAGCCCGGCTGTGAGTTCGCGGACCGCTGCCCCGAATGCACCGCCGCCTGCCGTGAAAAGGATATCCCGACCTTCGAGATCAGCCCCGGCCACCGGGTTCGCTGCTTGAAGTATAAGAACTTCCCGGAGGTGGACTGATCATGAGCGAAAATCGTGAAGTTATCTTTAAGATTGAAAACCTGAAGACCTGGTTCCCCATCACCAAGGGCGCCTTCAAGAAGGTCGTGGGCCATGTGAAGGCCGTGGACGACGTGAGCCTGGAAGTGTACAAGGGCGAGACCCTGGGCATCGTGGGCGAGTCCGGCTGCGGCAAGTCCACCTTCGGCAAGACCATTATGATGCTGGAGAAGCCCACCGGCGGCAAGGTGCTGTTCAACTACGGC
This sequence comes from Allofournierella sp. CML151, assembly GCF_027853465.1. Classification (NCBI taxonomy): domain Bacteria; kingdom Bacillati; phylum Bacillota; class Clostridia; order Eubacteriales; family Oscillospiraceae; genus Allofournierella; species Allofournierella sp. CML151. The sequence goes on from NZ_JAPNNW010000028.1 coordinate 10,592, forward strand.
GGCGAGTTTAAGGACGTGACCAAGTTCAACAAGGAGGAAATGTTCCAGTTCCGCCGCAAGGTGCAGATGGTGTTCCAGGACCCCTATTCGGCCCTGAACCCCCAGAAGAAGATCTACACCTCCTTTGAGGAGCCCCTGAAGGTTCACGGCGTGAAGAACGAGGCAGACCGTGAGGCCGTGATGCAGAAGGTGCTGAAGATGGTTAACATCCAGCCCGACTACCTGATGCGTTATCCCCACGAGTTCTCCGGCGGCCAGCGCCAGCGTCTGTGCATTGCCCGTGCGCTGGAGGTTATGCCCGAAGTTCTGGTGTGTGACGAGCCCGTTTCCGCGCTGGACGTGTCCATTCAGGCGCAGGTTCTGAACCTGATGAAGGACATCCAGAAGGAAATGAACCTGACCTACCTGTTCATTGCCCACGACCTGAGCGTTGTGCAGTACATGTCCGACCGTATCGTGGTTATGTACCTGGGCAAGATCGTGGAGATCGCCGACAGCCGCGCGCTGTACGACGAGCCCCTGCATCCCTACACCCAGGCGCTGCTGAGCGCCATTCCTGTGCCTGACATCCACAAGACCAAGAAGCGTCAGGTGCTGGAGGGCGAGGTACCCAGCCCCATCCACAAGCCCAGCGGCTGTGCCTTCCACAACCGCTGCCCCAAGTGCATGGAGATCTGCAAGACCGTGGACCCCGCCATGGTACACCACGGCGCAGAGGGCCATATGGTCGCCTGCCATCTGTATGACAAAGAGGCGGCGAAGGCCTGATATGCGGCTGGAGTATACAAAGCACTGTGACGTGCTGGTGGCCGGCTCAGGCATTGCCGGGATCATGGCGGCCCTTGCTGCGGCGGGGGCCGGCCGTTCGGTGATTCTGGCCAGCAGCGGCCCGGTGTTCTCCGGTTCCAGCTTCTACCCTGGAACCTGGGGCCTCGGGCTGATCGGGCCGGAAAACGAAGCCGACCAGGAGGATCTGGTTCAGAGCATCCTGGAGGTGGGCTGCGGCATGGCGGACGAGACCATGGTCCGTGCCTTTGTGGCGGGCATTGGCCCGGCCATTGAGGGCGTGAAGGCCATGGGCGTTCAGCTGAAAGCCGCCGCCGACCAGAATCAAAAGGATTTCATCCCTTGCTTTGACCGCAAGCACCGCAGCTGGAACGGCCTGCTGTTCGACAGCATGCGCCAGGTGTTCTCCCGTAAAATGGAGGAATCCGGTGTGGAGCAGCTGCCCGGCTGCGAGCTGCTGCAGCTGATCAAAACCGGCGAGCGGGTGAGCGGTGCGGTGATCTGCCAAAAAGGGGAGCTGGCTGCTGTTCAGTGCGGCGCGCTGGTGCTGGCCACCGGCGGCTACGGCGGCCTGTTCCGGGACCGGCTCACCACCGACGACGTGGCGGGTACCGGCCAATGGCTGGCGCTGGAGGCCGGGGCCGAGCTGGTGAACCTGGAGTTCATGCAGATGATGCCCGGCTACCTGAGCCCCTGCCGCAAAACCATCTTCAACGAAAAGACCTTCCGCTATACCCGCTTGACAGGACCGGACGGAAGGGATATTCTGGAGAACGAACCGGACCGGCAGGCCCTTCTGGAGTGCCGGTCCACCCACGGCCCCTTCACCAGCCGCCTTGTCTCCAAACGGGTGGATCTGGCCATGGTGAAGGCCGCCCAAGCCGCGCCGGAGCAGGGGGTTACCGTGACCTACGGCCCCGAGATCCGGCAGAATACGCCGGAATTCGTGCGTACCTACTTCGACTGGCTCTGGGAGAAAAAGCATCTGACCATGGATGACCCGGTGCAGATTGCGCCCTTTGCCCATGCGGCAAACGGCGGTGTGCGCATTGATGCCGGCGGGTTTACCGGAGTCCCCGGGCTGTTTGCCTGCGGCGAGGTGACCGGCGGTATGCATGGCGCGGACCGGATCGGCGGACTTTCCACCGCCAACGGCCTGGTGTTCGGCAGAAAAGCAGGCGAGAGCGCAGCGGCCTTTGCGGCAGCGCAGCCTGTGCCCGAAGCGGCCGGGCCGGTGGAATTCGAAGCCCGGATCATTCCGGACCAGGCCGAGCGGCGCCGCCGGATGCAGGATGTGATGAGCGAATGCGGTATGGTGGTGCGCAGCGGCGAAGCGCTGGCCCGGGGCATTGAGTGCCTGGACCAGCTGACCGAGGGCTGTGAATTTACCGGCGGCAGCGACGCGGCGCAAATCGCAGCCAGCCGCCGCCTGTGGGCTCAGCTGCATCTGGCCCGGGCGATTCTGAGCGCTCAGCAGATGCGTACCGAGAGCCGCGGCTCCCACTACCGGGCGGATTACCCGGACCGGGACCCGGCGCTGGAAAAACGCATCCTGGTGCGGATGCAGAACGGTGCTGCCCAGGCTGCCTTTGAACAGAACCTTGCAGAAAAGAGGTCTGAAGTACAATGATTTATACCAATTGCCAGCAGATGGAGCGTTATCTGGGCGTGAGTGACGCGCTGGATACCGCCATCCGTTATCTGAAAACGGCCGATCTGAGCCAGTTGCAGTTCGGCCGCAACGATGTGGACGGCGACAACGTTTACATCAACCGTTTTGATTACGACACGCTGCCGCTGGACAAGGCTGCCTGGGAGGGACATGCCCAGTACGCCGACATCCACGTGCTGCTCAGCGGTGAGGAGAAGATCGGCGTGACCGATGCCTCCCGCCTGACGGCCACCACCCGGGACGAGGCCACCGATTTCATCGGCTACGAAGGCCCGGTGGAGACCTGGTTCACCATGCACCCCGGCGACGTACTGGTGGTTTTCCCCGAAGACGTCCATATGGTGAAGGTGCAGCTGAACGGCGAGGCACATGTACAAAAAGCTGTGTTTAAAGTGCGGGCCTGAACCGCAGTTTAAATAAGGCAATGCCGTGCAATTCCAGGTGGTGAAGCACGCCGGAAAGTTTTGGTGTGATGCGCCGCCTGAGGCGTTCGCCGTGAATGGCGCGGTGTTGACGAAAGTCCTTGCGGACAAATTTTTAAGGTGTATTTCCAAAAAAGGAGAGGAAAAACATGAAAGACATTTCCAAGTACCAGGGCATTATTCCCGCGTTTTACGCTTGCTACGACGACGAGGGCAACATCAGCGTTGAGCGCACCAAAGAGCTGACCCGCTACTTCATCAAGAAGGGCGTTAAGGGCGTATACGTTTGCGGTTCCTCCGGCGAGTGCATTTACCAGAGCAAGGAAGAGCGCAAGCAGACCCTGGAGGCTGTGATGAGCGAGGCCAAGGGCAAGCTGACCGTGATCGCCCACGTGGCCTGCAACAACACCGCCGACAGCATGGAGCTGGCTGCTCATGCCGAGAGCCTGGGCGTTGATGCCATCGCCTCCATTCCTCCCATCTACTTCAAGCTGCCCGAGCACGCCATCGCTCAGTACTGGAACGACATTTCCTCCGCCGCTCCCAACACCGATTTCGTGATCTACAACATCCCGCAGCTGGCCGGCGTGGCCCTGACCATGCCCCTGTTCCGCGAGATGCGCAAGAATCCCCGCGTTGCCGCTGTGAAGAACAGCAGCATGCCCGTACAGGACATCCAGATGTTCAAGATGGAAGGCGGCCCGGACTTCGTTGTATTCAACGGTCCCGACGAGCAGTTCATCTCCGGCCGCGCCATGGGCGCTGACGGCGGCATCGGCGGCACCTACGCTGTAATGCCCGAGCTGCTGCTGAAGGCTGACGAGCTGCTGAAGGCCGGCAAGGTCAAGGAAGCTGCCGAGGTTCAGTACGCCATCGACGCCATCATCTACGCCATGTGCGCCTGCAAGGGCAACCTGTACGCTGTGATGAAGGAGATCCTGCGCATCCGCGAGAATCTGGACATCGGCGGCGTTCGCAAGCCTCTGCCCAACCTGTTCCCCGAGGATATGGACCAGGTCAAGAAGTGCGCCAAGATGATCGACGAGGCCATTGCCAAGTTCTGCTGATCGGAACGGAACATTCAGCCCGGACCCTGCGCTGGCAGGGCCCGGGCTTTCAGAGATTTTAATAAGCGGCCCTTTTAAGCCGCTTCGCACAAGGAGTTGTGATTATTATGGATAAGCATGCAGAGCAATTGAAAGAGTATCAGAAGTGGGTTCGCGAGGAGCTGGAGCGCAGCGTAAACTTCTGGCTGAAGAACGGCATGGACCACGAGCATGGCGGCGTTTACACCTGCCTGGACCGCACCGGCAAGCTGTTCAGCACCGATAAGAGCGTCTGGTTCCAGGGCCGCTGCGCCTGGACCTTCTCCTACCTGTGCCATGTGTATGGCAAGAAGCAGGAGTGGCTGGATGCTGCCAAGAGCTGCCTGGACTTCATGGAGAAATACTGCATCAACCGGGAAGCCGGTGACCGTATGTACTTCACCGTGACCGCCGACGGCAAGCCCCTGCGTCAGCGCCGTTACTGCTTCTCCGAGGGCTTCTACGCCATCGCCAACGCCGAGTACTACGGCGTGACCGGTGAGAAGGAGTGCATCGAGCGTGCCCGCCGCGCCTACGAGCTGATCTATCAGCTGAACAACGGCCTGATCAAGGACCCCACCGGTATGGGCCCCAAGACCATTCCCGAGACCCGCACCGGCCGTGCTCTGGCCGATCCCATGATCTACCTGAACATCACCGCTGTGATGCGCCGCTGCGACCCCGAGAACAACGCGCTGTATGAAGCCCGCGCCAAGGAGTGCTGCGAGACCATCTTCAAGTATCACTTCAAGCCCGAACTGAAGTGCACCCTGGAGACCGTTGGCATGAACGGCGAGCTGCAGATGGACTACACCGCCGGCCGCGTGGTCAACCCCGGCCACGACATCGAGTGCAGCTGGTTTGTGATGGAGCAGGCCAAGCACACCGGCGACGAGGAGCTGCGCAAGAAGGCTCAGACCCTGTTCGACTATGCCTACGAAGGCGGCTGGGACAAGGAGTACGGCGGCCTGCTGTACTTCATCGACTGCAAGGGCCTGCCCCCGGAGGCTTACGAGCATGACATGAAGCTGTGGTGGCCTCACAACGAGCTGCTCATCGCCAGCATGATGATCTACCGCGACACCCAGGACGAGAAGTACCTGAAGATCTTCGACGAGACCCTGGAGTACTGCAAGAAGGTGTTCAGCGATCCCGAGTACGGCGATTGGTACGGCTACCTGCGCCGCGACGGCAAGCCCACCGAGCCTGCCTGCAAGGGCTCCACCTTCAAGGGCCCCTTCCATCTGCCCCGCTGCCTGATGATGGTGGATCAGCTGATCGACGAGATCCTGGCCCGCTGAGCCGCGTCTGCTGACCGACAAAATTACCAAACAAAGGAACCCCCGTACCGGAATTGCCGGTACGGGGGTTCCTTTTGTTAAAAACCATAGTAAAAATATTGGAATTAACGCACATTTTACAGTTCTGCGTGTACAGCAGGAAAAATATCCTGTATACTGAAAGAAAAACATGTTCCAAAGTAGAAAAATGTCCATACGTAAAACACGATTGTGCGTGGTGGAAATCTGCCTTTTTCGGGCGGTAAAGAATGTATAAAATGGCAGTAAAAAAGTAGGAAAAACCCAAAACCGAAAGCGTTCGAAAAATCCGCCGCTTTGCCCAACTAAGTGGAAAAAGCATTGTGCAAACTTTCTAAAAGCAAAAAAAAGAAAAAAGCTTTTTTAGCACTATATGACATAAAATACTTGAAAAATATCTTAAAAATGGTATGATAAAGGTAATGTATTGGGGCAAAAAGCCCCAGGGAGGGAGACAGGCGTGAAGAAAGAACATAAACATGCGGAGTTGCCCGTATATTTGTTTAAGCAGGGCAACAATTTTGAGGCTTACCGGTTCTTCGGCGCCCACATGGAACGGCAGGGAGACCGGGAGGGGGTCGTGTTCCGCACCTGGGCCCCCCACGCGAAGGCGGTGTGCATCGTCGGCGATTTCAACAGCTGGGTGCCGGGCAGCCATCCCATGCAGCAGCTGGAGGACAGCGGCATCTGGGAGGCGTTCGTTCCGGGCATCCAGGAGTACGATGTGTACAAGTACTGCATTACCACCCAGGGCGATGAGCTGCTGTTCAAGGCGGACCCGTACGCTTTCCATGCGGAGACCCGGCCGTCCAACGGCAGCAAGGTGTACAACCTGGAGGGCTACCAGTGGCAGGACGGTGAGTGGGAGGCCAAACAGAAGAAGACGGACCCCATCAACGGCCCCATGAACATCTACGAGCTGCATGCCGGCAGCTGGAAGGTAAAGGAAAACGGCGACCCCTATAACTACTCCGAGCTGGCTGATCAGCTCATTCCGTACTTACAGTACATGGGCTACACCCATGTGGAGCTGCTGCCGGTGACCGAGCATCCCTTCGACGGCAGCTGGGGCTATCAGGTGACCGGCTATTTCGCCCCCACCAGCCGTTACGGCACCCCCAAGGACTTCATGAACTTTGTGGACAAGTGCCACCAGGCCGGCATCGGCGTGATCATGGACTGGGTTCCCGCCCACTTCCCGAAGGATGCCTTCGGTTTGTACATGTACGACGGGGCGCCCTGCTATGAGGACCCCAACCCCCGCCGTGGCGAGCACAAGGAATGGGGCACCATGGTCTTCAACTACGGTATGCCCGAGGTGGAGAGCTTCCTGGTGTCCAGCGCGCTGTTCTGGATTGAGCAGTACCACATCGACGGCCTGCGTGTGGACGCGGTGGCCTCGATGCTGTATCTGGATTACAACCGGCGTGACGGCGAATGGGAAGCCAACATCCACGGCGGCAAGGAAAACCTGGAGGCCATTGCCTTCCTGCGCAAGCTGAACAGCACCGTGCTGGGCCGTCATCCCCACAAGCTGATGATCGCCGAGGAATCCACCGCCTGGCCCATGGTATCCAAGCCGGCAGAGGACGGTGGCCTGGGCTTCAACTTCAAGTGGAACATGGGCTGGATGAACGACATGCTCAGCTACATGAGCACCGACCCACTGTTCCGCGCAGGCAACCACAACAAGGTGACCTTCAGCTTCTTCTACGCCTTCAGCGAGAATTTTGTTCTGCCCATCAGTCACGATGAGGTGGTGCACGGCAAGGGCAGCCTGATCAACAAGATGCCCGGCGAGTATCAGGACAAGTTCGCCAACCTGCGCACCTTCTACGGCTATATGATGGCACACCCCGGCAAGAAGCTGCTGTTCATGGGCCAGGAATTCGCCCAGTTCAGCGAGTGGAACGAGGCCAAGGGTCTGGATTGGATGCTGCTGGAATACGACAGCCACCGCCAGATGGAGGCCTATGTGCGGGATCTGAACCATTTCTACACCGAGCATCCCGAATTGTGGGAAGTGGATTACAGCTGGGAGGGCTTCCAGTGGATTGTGCCGGATGACAACCAGCAGTCGGTGATCGCCTTCCTGCGGCGGGACGCCAAGGGCAAGATGATTATGGTGGTCTGCAACTTCAACCCCATCCAGCGTGTGGACTACCAGATGGGCGTACCCAACCCCGGCACCTACAAGGAGCTGCTCAACAGCGACGATGTGAAGTACGGCGGCGGCGGGGTACACAACCCGGCCAAGCGCACCCGCAAAAAGCCCATGCACGGCTTTGATCAGAGCATTCAGCTCACGCTGCCGCCTCTGAGCACCGTGTATCTGGCCGTGCCGGAAGCAAAGGCGCAGCCCAAGAAAGCGGCGGCCAAGAAGACCACCGCAAAAAAGCCCGCGGCCCAAAAGCCTGCCGCGAAGAAACCTGCCGCAGCAGCCAAAACGGCAAAAACCGCAGCTGCGGGCACCAAACAAGCCAGGAAGCCTGCCGCCCCCCAAAAGGCGGCTCCCAAGGGGGAGTAAATACTCCTGCCTGGGCGCTTTGGAATAAAACAGCACATTAAGGCGGAAAAACCGCCGATAAGGGGAGAAAAATTATGAAAGAATGTATCGCAATGCTGCTGGCCGGCGGCCAGGGCTCACGGCTTTACGCCCTGACCCAACGGCTGGCAAAACCGGCTGTACCGTTTGGGGGAAAATACCGCATCATCGACTTCCCCCTGTCCAACTGTGTGAACTCCGGCATCGACACGGTTGGCATCCTGACCCAGTACCAGCCTCTGGTGCTGAATGAGTACATCGGCAATGGCCAGCCCTGGGACCTGGACCGGCTGTACGGTGGTGTACATGTGCTGCCTCCGTACCAGACGGCCACCGGCTCTGACTGGTACAAGGGCACTGCCAATGCTATTTATCAGAACATCAACTTCATCGACCGCTACAATCCCAGCTACGTGGTGATCCTGTCCGGCGACCACATCTACAAGATGGACTACGGCAAAATGCTGGATTTCCACAAGGAGAACGAGGCCGACTGCACCATCGCTGTTATGGAGGTGCCCTGGGAGGAGGCCAGCCGCTTCGGCATCATGACCGCCGACGAGAACAACGTGATCACCAAGTTTGAAGAGAAGCCGAAGGAGCCCAAGAGCAATCTGGCCTCCATGGGTATCTACATCTTCACCTGGGAGAAGCTGCGCAAGTTCCTGATCGAGGACGAGGCCAACCCCGCTTCCGACAACGATTTCGGCAAGAACATCATCCCCAGCATGCTGGCCAGCAAGGAAAAGATGGTGGCCTATCACTTCGAGGGCTACTGGAAGGACGTTGGAACCATCAGCAGCTTGTGGGACGCCAACATGGACCTGCTGAACCCCAACGTTTCTCTGGACGTCTGGAGCGACGACTGGAAGATCTACTCCCGCAACTCCGGTATGCCCGGCCAGTGGATCGGCGCCAATGCGGTGATCGACAATTCCATGGTCACCGAGGGCTGCCGCGTGGAAGGCAAGCTGGTTCAGAGCGTTCTGTTCGCCGGTGTTAAGGTGGGCGAGGGCGCCGTGGTGGAGGATTCCATCGTAATGCCCGGTTCGGTCATCGAGCCCGGTGCAACCGTAAAATATTCCATTATCGCTGAGAACGTGGTCGTGAAGAGCGGCGCGGTCGTTGGCGAGCGCCCGGAAGACATGGAGAACGTGGACGACTGGGGCGTGGCCGTTGTTGGCGAGGGCGTGACCATTGGCGCGAATGCCAAGGTAGGCCCCAAGGCAATGGTTGTTAAAGATGTTAAGGATGGTGAGGAGCAATGGTAAAATCGAACACGGACGCTCTGGGAATTATTTTCCCCAACGCGCATGACTCCCTGGTGCAGGAACTGGTGGCCGAGCGTACCATGGCTTCCGTACCCTTTGGCGGCCGTTACCGCCTGATCGACTTTGTGCTGTCCAGCATGGTGAATTCCGGCATCAGCAATGTGTCCATCGTGGTTAAGCAGAACTACCACTCCCTGATGGACCATCTGGGCTCCGGCCGTGAATGGGACCTGACCCGCAAGCGCGGCGGTCTGAACCTGGTTCCCCCCTATGCGGAAGCCAATGTGAAGCTGTACCGCGGCCGCGTGGAAGCGCTGGCCAGCCTGGTAGAGTTCCTGGAGGATCAGAAGGAAGAGTTCGTGATCATGAGCGATTCCGACGTGGCCTTCAACTTTGATTTCAACGAGCTGATCGCTGCTCATGTGGCCAGCCAGGCCGATGTGACCGTGATGTATCAGCGCAGTCTTATTCCTCAGGGCCTGAAAGAGGACAACTACACTCTGAAGCTGCAGGACGGCCGCGTGACCGAGCTGCTCACCAACGACTACCGTCCCGGCGTGCAGAACCTGTCCATGAACGTGTACATCATCCAGCGCGAGAGCCTGATCGCCATGATCAAGGACGCCTCCATCCGCGGCCTGCTGTACTTCGAGAAGGACATTCTGGCCCGCAACCTGGAGCTGCTGAATGTACAGGGCTTCGAGTACACCGGCTACACCGCCCGTATCGCGGACCGCAAGAGCTACTTCGAAGAGAACATGCGTCTGCTGGACCCCAAGAATCTGGATGCGCTGTTCCCCGAGGATAAGCCCGTTTACACCAAGGTACACGACAATGCCCCCACCCGTTATGCCATGGACTGCCAGGTGAAGAACAGCATGGTGGCCGACGGCTGCATCATTGAGGGTGAAGTGGAGAACTGCGTTCTGTTCCGCGGTGTTAAGGTCAAGAAGGGCGCGAAGGTCAAGAACTGCGTGCTGATGCAGAACACCGTTGTGGAAGCCGGCGCCGAAGTGGAATACGCTGTGACCGACAAGAACGTGAAGATCACTGCCGATAAGAAGCTGTCCGGCACAGATACCTTCCCGGTATATGTGGCCAAGGGGCATACGGTATAAATAATCCTTGAAGGGAATCTGAGTATTCCCTGATCTCTCTCCCCGGGGCGGGAGCCGGGGATTCCACCGGCTCCCGCCCTATCCCATATATACCCCATTGAAGGAGGACAACACGATGAATGTTCTTTTTTGCGCCAGCGAGGCCAATCCCTTTGCCGCCTCCGGCGGTCTGGGCGATGTGGCGGGCAGCCTGCCCAAGGCACTTGTGAAAAACGGCGTGGATTGCCGGGTGGTCATGCCGCTGTACGGCGATCTGAAGTTCCGTGACCAGCTGACCTACGTGACCAACTTCAGCGTGCCGGTGGGCTGGCGCAGCCAGTATTGCGGCCTGTTCACCTGCCAGCGGGATGGTGTGACCTTCTATTTTCTGGACAACGAATACTACTTCCGCCGTAGCGGTCTGTATGGCTTCTATGACGACGGCGAACGCTTCGCCTTCTTCAGCCGGGCCATTCTGGAGATGCTGTTCTATACTGATTTTGTGCCGGATGTGATCAACGCCAACGACTGGCAGACCGCTCTGGTGCCGGTGTTCCTGAACATGTACTACCGTCATCTGGACAAGTTCAGCCGCATCAAGACCGTGTTTACCATCCACAACATCCAGTACCAGGGCAAATACGGCCTGGATATCCTGGAAGACACCTGCGGCATCGGCCGCCGAGACGCCCACATTGTGGAGTACGATGGCTGCGCCAACTTCATGAAGGGCGCCATCGAGACCTCCGACAAGGTGAGCACTGTAAGCCCCACCTACGCGGGCGAGATTCTGGACCCCTGGTTCAGCCATGGTCTGGACGGCCTGCTGCGTCAGAAGCAGTACAAGCTGTGCGGTATTCTGAACGGCATCGACGTGGATTCCTACAATCCCGAGACCGACCCCAACATTGCCGCTCATTACAATGCGGATACCTTCCCTGAGGGCAAGGCAGCTTGCAAGAAGGCGCTGCAGGAGGAGTTCAACCTGGACCAGGATGGCAGCCCCGTGATGGCCATGGTGACCCGCCTGGTGGGCCACAAGGGCGTGGATCTGGTGCGCAGCGTGGCCGAAGGCCTGTTGGAGCAGGGCATCGAGCTGGTGATCCTGGGCAATGGCGAGCACGCCTATGAGGCGTTCTTCAGTGATCTGGCAGCCCGTCATCCCGGCCGGGTGGGCGTTTACATCGGCTTTGTGCCGCCGCTGGCCCGCCGCATTTATGCGGGCGCGGATATGTTCCTGATGCCCTCCAAGAGTGAGCCCTGCGGTCTGGCTCAGATGGTGGCCTGCCGCTACGGCACCATCCCCATTGTGCGTGAGACCGGCGGCCTGCGGGATTCCATTCACGATTCCGGCGACGGCTACGGCAACGGCTTCACCTTCAGCCAGTACAATGCCCATGACCTGTATGAGGCCTGCTGGCGTGCCAAGGAAGGCTACTGGCAGAAGGAGGGCTGGCCGGTACTGGTGCGCCGCGCCATGTGCTGCGATTTCAGCTGGAATGTATCCGCCCAGAGCTACATTGAGATGTACAATCAGGTGACCACTCTTTGGTGATCTGGCTAAAAGAATTCTGCTTGCTTTTTTGAATTTTGTGTGATATTCTAAAAGCGAGGAGAGGAGGTAGGAATTATGAATTACGGCCCCAATCAGATCCAGCAAGGGCTGAACGCCAAGCTGTATAACGAGACAGAGGGCTTTTCCGCCGGCGCAAAGGACGCCGAGAAAGCGATGAAAGCCGCGGAAGCCGCCTACCAGAAGGAGCTTGGAATTTATAAGCCTACCCTTCTGAAGCGCTTCAAGGCGCTGTTCCGCAGCGCGTAAAAGGGAGTGAGCGGTCATGAACACCAGAATCCCGCGCACGGCCGCGGAGATGCGGCAGTTTGATGAGACCGGGCTTTCCCGCCGGCAGACCGCCGGGCAACACGAAGCGGAAAAACAGATGAAAGCGGCCGAAGAGGCCTATCAGAAAGAGCTTGGAACTTACCGGCCGGGAGTTGGCCGGCGGTTGCAGACCCTGCTGAAACGATTCTTCAAATGAAAAAGGCGGGGGATGCGGTTGCATTTCCCGTTTTTTTGCGCACAGCCACCGGGGCTTGTGCGCGAGCTGGTACAAACGCTGTTGAAAGGAGATGCGCGTTTTATGTTGTTTTTGATGCCTGCACAATCCGGCCGGGTAAAGCCCGAGATCGAGATCGATGTGAACAGCTACGGAATGGTGAACTACACCGCCGAGCAGCGCAAAGCGGATAAGGCAATGCGCGCTGCGGAAAAGGCATACCATAAGCAGTTGGGGACCTACGAACCCACCTGGTGGGAGCGTATGAGCGACAACTGGAAAAAGGGCGCCTGAGGGTCGAACGTATCAGTAGCGGAAAGCCACGCCGGAACTTCCGGCGTGGCTTTCGTTTTGGGGAAGAACACCGGGTCAGAAGTTGAAAAATTTGTGTAATTGGCCTGTTTTGACAAATTTGTAGTATAATAAAGGAACAAACCGGCCGGTATTTTCATGACCGGCGATTTGCTTTTGGGGGGAAAGGGAGGAACGCGGCGGTTTGAGCGCCGCATAGAAAACGGCAATGAAAACACAAACAAGAAAGACCCGCAAAAAGAAACACGCCCGCTGGCCCTGGGTTGTGATGGTGGTGGTGATGATTCTGGTGATTGTGGCGGCCGCCCGCTCGATGATGCGGCAGGCAGTGGGAGCGGCGGCCAGCGCCTCTGTGAGCCAGAGCGTCAGTCAGGCGCATCCCGCGCCGGAACCGGAATCCGAGCCGGAGCCCACCGCCACGCCTCAGCCCACTGCCACACCTCAGCCCACTGCCACACCTCAGCCGGAGCTGAGCAGTGAGGAGCCCATTACCGCGGCGGAAGCAGCCGAGATGGATGCTTTGCTGGACAGTATGCCCGGCAGTATCTCGGTGTGGATTCAGGACATCACTTCCGGCCAGACCTATACATACAAGCCGGACAACGGTTTTTACTGCGCCAGTACCTTGAAGGCGCCTTATGCCCTGTGGCTTTGCCAGCGGGATGAGGAGGGCCTGATCGACCTGAACGCGACTGTCGGCGGCGATACCGGCTGGGATCTGATCTACCCCATGATCGCCCACAGCAGCAACGGAGCGGCCCATGACCTGGGCGCCATGTGGCCCGGCAGCCTGGACACCGGCTTCTCGGACTTTTTGAGCGAGCTGGGCTTCGCCAGCCCGGAAGGCTGTGAGGTGGTGGAGGAAGGCATCCATGGCTGGGTCACCGGTGCAGACGGCGGCCGGGCCATGCGGGCGCTGTATGACTATTTTGAGACCGGCACCGAAAATGCTCTGCAGCTGCAGGAGGCTTTCCTGGCGGCGGACCATGACCTGTTGTATTGCCCGGCCCCGGCGGCCAAAAAGTACGGCAGCTGGGATCAGGCGCTGCACGATATGGCCATTGTCTATGCGGACCGGCCCTACATCATCTCCATGTTCACCGACTGGGGGGACCAGGACGTCTCCTTCCCTGAGGAGGGACGTGAGCGGATGCAGCAGGTTGGCCAGTTGGCGGCAGAGATCATTCTGGAAGACTAAGCGATTTTTCGTACAAAAAGAAATAAAAACGGCCCCGCGTACCCTGTTCAGGGTACGCGGGGCCGCTGTTTTTATCGGTCAGGCCTGGTTCAGATGGCTTTCCAGCCGGTGGATGAGCATTTCCAGAGCAACGGGGTTTTTGCCGCCCTCGGGAATAATCAGATCGGCCCGGCGCTTGCTGGGCTCCACAAACTGCTCGTGCATGGGCTTTACGGTGGTCAGATACTGGGAGACGACGCTGTCCAGTGTGCGGCCGCGCTTTTTCACGTCCCGCACGATGCGGCGCAGGATGCGCACGTCGGCGTCGGTGTCCACAAAGACCTTGATGTCCATCAGATCGCACAGCTCCTGGCTGGCGAAGATCAGAATGCCCTCCACCAGAATCACAGGTGCGGGCTTGATCTCCAGCAGATCGTCCGAACGGTTGTGCTCCGAGAAATCGTATACCGGGCAGTAGATGGTCTCGCCCCGCTTCAGCGCGGCCAGATGCTCCACCATCAGGTCGGTATCAAAGGCGTCCGGGTGGTCGTAGTTGGTGCGGCAGCGCTCGTCGTAGGTCAGGTGGTCCTGACGCTTGTAGTAGTTATCGTGGCTGATCACGCTGATCTGGTCGCCAAAGCGCTCCTTTAAACGTCGGGTCAACGTGGTTTTTCCGCTGCCGGTGCCGCCAGCTACGCCCAGTACCATAATATCCATGCCAGATTGCCTCCTTGCACATCCCTAGAGCCCCCAGGGCGGACGGTGAGCCGCCCGCCCCGGCTGAATCGTTATTTTATATATTATATCATATCTGTGCCCACAAGGGGAACAAAAAATGAGAATTTGGGCGAAAACAGGCGGGGTGTGTCACTGGGCGGCGAACTGGCTGTTGTAAAGCCGGGCATAGAATCCACCCTTGGCCAGAAGTTCCCGGTGGGTGCCCTGTTCCACGATGTGTCCCGCATCCATGACCAGAATCTGGTCCGCCGTCTGGATGGTGGAAAGCCGGTGCGCCACCACAAAGCTGGTGCGGCCCTCCATCAATTGCTCGAAGGCCTGCTGCACCAGCATCTCGGTGCGGGTGTCGATGTTGCTGGTGGCTTCGTCCAGAATGAGCATCTGGGGCCGGCACAGCAGAATGCGGGCGATGCACAGCAGCTGTTTTTGCCCGGCGGAAAGGTTGCCGCCGCCCGGGGCGATGAGGGTGTCGTAGCCCTGAGGCAGGCGCTGGATGAAGCCATCGGTATGGGCGGCTTTGGCTGCCTGGATGATCTGGTCCATGGTGGCATCCGGCTTGCCGTAGGCGATGTTCTCCCGCACGGTGGCATTTTTCAGCCAGGTTTCCTGCAGCACCATACCGTACATGCCCCGCAGAGCGCTGCGTTTGAGCTGCCGTGCCGGAACACCGTCCACCAGAATCCGCCCGCCGTCCACCTCGTAAAAGCGCATCAGCAGGTTGATGAGGGTGGTCTTGCCGCAGCCGGTGGGCCCTACGATGGCGATGCGCTGGCCCGGCTCCACCTTCAGGCAGAGGTTTTGAATCAGCGGAACGTCCTTCCGGTAGGAAAAATCCACCCGGTCCAGCTCCACCCGGCCGCTGCAGCGTTCGGGCGCCAGCGCACCGGGAGCATCCGCCGGTTCCGGTTTCAGATCGATGGTCTGGAACAGGCGCTGGGCGCTGGCCATGGCGGTCTGCAGCTGGGTGAGCACGCTGGTGACCTCGTTGAAGGGCTTGGTGTACTGGTTGGCGTAGGTGAGAAAGGCGCTCAGGGTACCCACACTCAGCGCGCCGCTCAGAGCGGCCAGACCGCCGAACACACCCACCGCGCCGTAAACGATGTTGTTCACAAAACGGGTGCCCGGGTTGGCTGCCGCCGAGTAGAACACCGCCCACAGGCTGGCACTTCGCAGCTCCTCGTTGATCCGGTCGAAGGTTTCGCAGCACTGAGCCTCATGACCGAAGGCCTTCACCAGATCCTGGCCGTTCACCATCTCATTCACATAGGCGGAAAGCTGGCCCTGGGCCGCGGCCTGCTTGCGGAACAGCGCATGGGTGCGGCTGGCCACAAAGCGGGCAAACAGGATGGACAGCGGGGTGACCAGCACCACCACCAGCGCGATGAAGGGGTTCAGATAAAACATGATGACTAGAACGCCCAGAATGGTGGCCGCGCCGGGCAGCAGCTGGGTAAGCCCCTGCAGCAGACCTTCGGACACTGCGTCCGTGTCGTTGACCAGACGGCTGACCAGATCGCCGTGGGGCAGCTGGTCGATGGTGGAAATGGGGACCGCATTCAGGGCGTTGAAGGCCTGCTGGCGCATGTCCTGTGCAGCAAGGGCGCTGATGCGGCGGATGCACACATTCATCACCCACTGGAAGCCCGCGGCCAGCAGGATGCACAGAGCCATCACTGCCAGAAGAACAGCCAGATGCCGGAACTGCACAAGGCCCGGTCCGATCAGGCAGTCGATGGCGCGGCCGATGAGCACCGGCGTCATCAGAGTGAAGGCCACCTGCAGCACAGCGGAAATACAACCCAGTACAAGGCTGCCCCGGTAGGGCCGCAGGTAGGAAAAGATTCGTTTCAGAATGGAGCGTTTCATCGGCTGCTCACCTCGCTTTCCGGGGTTGCTTGCTGCACCAGCTTCTGGGAAACGCAGATCTCCCGGTAGACCGGGCAGTTCTGCAGCAGCTCCTCATGGCTGCCCTGGCCCACGAGCCGGCCCTCGTCCATGACCAGGATTCGGTCTGCGTCCTTAACGGCTGAGGCGCGCTGGCTGATGAGCAGAACCGTCATGCCGCTGGTGTCCTGCTTCAGGGCGCGGCGCAGTGCTGCGTCGGTGGCAAAATCCAGTGCGCTGAAGGAGTCATCCAGAATCAACAGTGAGGGCCGCTTTGCCAGAGCCCGGGCGATGGTCAGACGCTGGCGCTGGCCGCCGGAGAAGTTTTTGCCGCCCTCCTCCACCGGAGTGTCCAGACCTTCCGGCTTCTGCTGTACAAAGTCCCGGGCCTGGGCGGTGGTGAGGGCTGCCCACAAATCTTCGTCATCCGCCTGGGGCGCGCCCAGCTGCAGGTTGCTGCGAATGGTGCCGGAAAACAGCTTCACGTTCTGGGGCACATAGCCGATCTTTTCCCGCAGGGCTTCCAGTGGATAGCTGCGCAGGTCCTGGCCATCCAGCAGGATGCGGCCGCCGGTGACATCGTAAAACCGCAAAATCAGGTTGGCCAGAGTGGTCTTGCCGCAGCCGGTGCCGCCGATCACGCCGATGGTCTGGCCTCGTTCGGCGGTGAAGCTCACCCCTTCCAGGGCGTTTTTGCCCGAGGGGCCCGCGTAGGAAAAGTCCACCTGCTCAAATGCCAGGAAGGCGCCCGGCTCCCGGGTACGAGGTACGCTTTCACTTTTGATGCTGCTCTCGGTGGCCAGCAGGGTACTCAGCCGTTTGGCGCTGGCCGCAGCGCGGGTGAACTGGACGATCAGGTTGGCCAGCACAATCAGTGCCAGAAGGGTCTGGGTCATGTAGTTGACCATGGCGAACACATCGCCGCTGAGAATCAGGCCCCGGTCCGCAAAGCGGGCGCCGTACCAGAGAATGGCCAGAATGGCAAAGTTGGCGATCACATAGGTGAGGGGATTCAGCGCGGCCGAGATGCGGCCCACCTGGATGGTGAGGGCGCTGTGGGCGTCGCTGGCAGCGGCGAAATCCTTCTTCTCGCTTTCCTGGCGGGAAAAGGCACGGATGACCCGGGCGCCCTCCAGGTTCTGGCCGGTCAGGGTGCCCAGTGTCTCCTGCCGCTGCTGGATGCGGGCATAGTCCGGTAGGGTGCGTTTCATCACCTGATACAGGACCAATACGATCAGTGGGGTGGAGATCAGAAAAATCAGCGCGATGCGTGCGTTCAGCACAAAGGCCATCACGATGGAACCGATGGCCAGAAAAGGCGCTCGGGTGGCAAGACGGATGAACATGTTCACGCCGTTCTGCACCTGGTTCACATCGTTGGTGATGTGAGTGATCAGGCTGCCCGCGCCGATGGCGTCGGTCTCATGGCCGGACAGGCTGAGGATGTGGCGGAAGACCTGGCGGCGCAGGGAGGCGCCGAAGCCAAAGGCGGCCACGCTGGCAAAGTACTGGCAGGTGGTGGCTGCCGCAACGCCAAGTACCGCCAGCAAAAGAAGAAAAAGACCCTGCCGCAGCACATAGGCCCGGTCTCCGCCGGCAATGCCCACGTCAATGATATTGGCCATGAGCAGAGGGACCATGAGCTCCAGCACGGCTTCCAGCAATTTGAACAGGGGTCCGAGGATCAGCTGGGGGTAGTATCCCCGGAAATTGGTGCACAGTGCTTTCAAGCGATACGCTCCTTTTCAATAAAATAGGGCCGGGAAGGACCCAGCAGCCCGTCCCTTTATTATATAAGAGGAAACAACAAAAGAAAAGCGGCGTGCCCGGCGGGCGGTAAAATGGATTCCCCGGCGGATTTGTGATAAAATTTGTGCAGATACAAAAAACGGGCCTTTTCTCGAAACGGAAGAAAAGGGCCCGGAACGACAGGAGGAATGCCGGATGAATCAAACGCCCGTATTTCGCTTTGCAGAGGAAGAGGATACTCCGCTGATTCTGCAATTTATCCGGGAGCTGGCCGACTACGAGGGGATGCTCGGTGAGGTGGTGGCAGATGAGGCCACGCTGAAGGAATGGATCTTCTGCAAGCAGAAAGCGGAGGTATTGTTTGTGCTGGCGGACGGCCGGGAAGTGGGCTTTGCGCTGTTTTTCCACAACTTCTCCACCTTCCTGGGCCGGGCCGGTTTATATCTGGAGGATCTGTATGTGAATCCCGAGTACCGAGGCCGGGGCTACGGCAAGGCGATTCTGAAGAAGCTGGCGGCCATCGCGGTGGAGCGGGGATGCGGCCGCCTGGAATGGTGGTGCCTGGACTGGAACAGGCCCAGCATTGACTTTTATCTCTCGCTGGGGGCGCAGCCAATGGAGGACTGGACGGTCTACCGCATCACCGGCGACACATTGACAAGTCTGGCTGGGGAATGATTTGAACAAACAAAAATACCGCAGAAGCCGAAGCTTCTGCGGTATTCAAAGAAAAAGCTGTACTACTTTTTGTGAAAAGTGAAGAGTGAAAAGTGAAGAAGTAAAAATCGGCAAGCCCCTGACGGTGCTTGCCGATTTTTGGTCGGAGTGACGGGACTTGAACCCACGGCTTCCTGGTCCCGAACCAGGCGCGCTACCAACTGCGCTACACCCCGATGTAAAAAATAGCAGCAGCGTGCAGGCTGCTGCTATTTCTGGTTGGAGAAGAAGGATTCGAACCCTCACAAACAGAGTCAGAGTCTGTCGTGCTACCCTTACACAATTCTCCAATATTCATTTGCCGGAGCGTTGCCCTAACGATAATTTATTATAGCACTGAACGGGAAAATGTCAACCACTTTTTTTCAATTTTTTTACGGTTCTTTTTCCGCAAAAAAGATTGACAAACCACCAAAAAGGGCGATACTCTAAAAAAAGAAAATGTATGCAGTTTTTGACACCGAGTCAAAGGCTGCTCCCGGCGGTTCGGCCGGGCTGTGAGGGAGGAATTGGAACTATGAAAAAACGGATTGGTATCCTTACGTCCGGCGGCGACTGCCCCGGCCTGAACGCCACCATTCGCGGCGTGGCGAAGGCGCTGTATCAGCGCATGGGAGAAGATGTGCAGATCGTGGGCATCACCAACGGTTACTCCGGCCTGATCAACGGCCAGTGGCGTGAGATGGAGCCGGAGGAGTTTTCCGGTATCCTGACCATGGGCGGCACCATTCTGGGCACCAAGCGCACCCCCTTCAAGCTGATGCGGGTCATCGGTGAGGACCAGGTGGACAAGGTGGCCGCCATGAAGAAGAACTACGAGGAAATGAAGCTGGACTGCCTGCTCTGCCTGGGCGGCAACGGCACCCATAAAACCGCCAACCTGCTGGCCCAGGAGGGCCTGAACGTGATCGGCCTTCCCAAGACCATCGACAACGACATCTACGGCACCGACGTGACCTTCGGTTTCCATACCGCGGTGGACATCGCCACCGAGGTGATCGACCGCATCCACACCACCGCTTCCAGCCATCGCCGCTGCATGGTGGTGGAGCTGATGGGCAACAAGGCCGGCTGGCTGACCCTGTATGCAGGCGTGGCCGGCGGCGCGGACATCATCCTGATCCCCGAAATGCCCTATAACATTGATAATGTATGCGCTGCCGTGGAGCGCCGTGCCTCTCAGGGCAAGACCTTCTCCATCCTGGCGGTGGCTGAGGGCGCCTTCGACAACGAGGAAGCCCGCATGAAGAAGAAGGAGCGTGCCGCCCGCCGCAAGGAGCAGGGCTACACCACTGCCACCAACCGCATCGCGGCCCAGATCGAGAAGATGACCGGCTTCGAGACCCGCGTCTGCGTGCCCGGCCACATGCAGCGGGGCGGTTCGCCTTCTGCCTATGACCGCGTGCTGGCTACCCAGTTCGGCACCTACGCCGCCAAGCTGGTGGAGCACGAGAAGTACGGCGTGACCGTTGCCATGCGCAACAACCACGTCACCGAGAACCCGCTGGAGGAGATCGCCGGTAAGAGCCGTCTGGTTCCGGACGGTCACGGCATGCTGGAGGTCGCCCGCCGCATGGGCATTTCTCTGGGCTGACCGGCTCTTGCGCTGCAGTGATTGACGCGGCGGCCGGATGTTGCTATAATCATTATTACAAATGCGCTGAAAAAGAGGGCGCACGGCAATGCGTTTTGGAAAAGAGAGCCGGGGGCAGGTGAAAGCCCGGCAGAACGCGCCGGGTGCTGTCGCTTTTGAGCAGGCGGGGTGAACCTTCAGTAGCCTCTGCCCGTGCCGCCCGCGTTAAGGGCTCCGAGTGGCTGCCGGTTTCCGGCGGCAATTTGGGTGGTACCGCGGTATTGTATTGTTTTGTACAGGCCGTCCCAAGTGTGAACACACGCCTGGGGCGGCCTTTTTGTTTGCCCCGGCAGCAACCGAAACAGGAGGGAAAATCAATGAAAGAACTGGAAAAATTGTATGATCCCGCCCGCGTGGAAGACGACATTTATGCCTTCTGGCTGAATGGCGGCTACTTCCACACCAAGGCGGATAAGAACAAAAAGCCCTACACCATCGTGATGCCGCCGCCGAACGTGACCGGCCAGCTGCACATGGGCCATGCCATGGACGAGACCTGGCAGGATATTCTGATCCGCTACAAGCGCATGCAGGGCTATGCCGCCCTGTGGGTGCCCGGCACCGACCACGCCTCCATTGCCACCGAGGCCAAGGTTGTGGCCAAGATGAAGGAAGAGGGCCTGACCAAGGAGATGCTGGGCCGCGAGGGCTTCCTGGAGCGCGCCTGGGCCTGGAAGAACCAGTACGGCGACCGCATTGTGAGCCAGCTGAAAAAGCTGGGCTGCTCCTGCGACTGGGACCGCGAGCGTTTCACCATGGACGAGGGCTGCAGCAAGGCTGTGCTGAAGGTCTTCAAGTATCTGTACGACAAGGACCTGATCTACCGCGGCGAGCGCATCATCAACTGGTGCCCCCACTGCAAGACCAGCATCTCCGATGCTGAGGTGGAGTATGAGGACCAGGAGGGCAGCTTCTGGCACCTGAAGTACCCCATTGTGGGCACCGACGAGTTCCTGGTTCTGGCCACCACCCGTCCCGAGACCATGCTGGGTGATACCGCCGTGGCCATCCATCCGGATGACGAGCGCTACAAGCACCTGCATGGCAAGAAGGTGCTGCTGCCCCTGCTGAACAAGGAGATCCCCATCGTTACCGATACCTATGTGGACATGGAGTTCGGCACCGGCGTGGTGAAGATCACCCCCGCCCATGACCCCAACGACTTCGAGGTAGGCCAGCGCCACAACCTGCCCATCGTGAAGGTGCTGGACGAGACCGCCCACATGACCGCCGACTGCGGCAAGTATGCCGGTATGGACCGCTACGAGGCCCGCAAGGCCATCGTGGCCGATCTGGAGGCGGGCGGCTATCTGGAGAAGATCGAGCCCCACGCCCACAACGTTGGCACCTGCTACCGCTGCGGCACCACCATCGAGCCCATGGTTTCCAAGCAGTGGTTCGTGCGCATGGTGCCCCTGGCCGGTCCGGCCATCGACGCGGTGCGGGACGGCCGCATCAAGTTCGTGCCCGAGCGCTTTGACAAACAGTACTACCACTGGATGGAAAACACCCGCGACTGGTGCATCAGCCGTCAGCTGTGGTGGGGCCATCGGATTCCCGCCTACTACTGCGACGCCTGCGGCGAGGTGCATGTGAGCGATGAGCCCATGACCACCTGTCCCAAGTGCGGCGGTGCCCTGCGTCAGGATGAGGATACCCTGGACACCTGGTTCTCCAGCGCCCTGTGGCCCTTCAGCACCCTGGGCTGGCCGGACAAGACCGAGGACCTGGATTACTTCTATCCCACCAACACCCTGGTCACCGGCTACGACATCATCACCTTCTGGGTGAGCCGTATGATCTTCTCCGGCCTGGAGTACACCGGCAAGGTGCCCTTCGACACCGTGCTGATCCACGGTCTGGTGCGCGATGCTCAGGGCCGCAAGATGTCCAAGAGCCTGGGCAACGGTATCGACCCGCTGGAGATCATTGCCCAGTACGGCGCCGACGCCCTGCGTCTGACCCTGGTTCTGGGCTCCACCCCCGGCAACGACATGCGCTTTTCCGACGAGAAGATCAAGGCCAGCCGGAACTTCGCCAACAAGCTGTGGAACGCCACCCGCTTCGTGATGATGAACCTGCCTGAGGACTTCCAGGCCGGTCTGCCCGCTGCGGATAAGCTGGACCTGAGCGACAAGTGGATTCTGTCCACCCTGAACAACCTGGCCCGCACCGTCACCGACAATCTGGATAAGTTCGAGCTGGGCCTGGCTGCCCAGAAGGTGCAGGACTTCATCTGGGAGGTTTACTGCGACTGGTACATCGAGATCGCCAAGGTTCGCCTGAACTCCACCGATCCCGAGGAGGCCGACAACGCCCGCAAGGTGCTGGTGTACGTGCTGACCCAGGCGCTGAAGCTGCTGCATCCCTTCATGCCCTTCATCACTGAGGAGATCTACCGCGCTCTGCCCGGCACCAGCGAGACCATCATGACCGAGCAGTGGCCGGTATTCACCGAGGAGCTGAACTACGCTGCCGAGGAAGCCGACTTTGAGAAGCTGATGGACTACATCAAGGCGGTTCGTACCATCCGTGCCGAGATGAACGTGCATCCTGCCAAGCGCAGCAGCATGATCATCGAGACCAGTGAGACCGAGGCCTTCCGCCGTGGCGGTGATTATCTGGCCAAGTTCGCCTTCGCCACCGATGTGACCCTCACCGAGAAGTACACCGGCGACACCGCCGGCATGGTGCAGGTCATCACCCATGCGGCCCGCGGCTTCATCCCCATGATGGAGCTGATCGACCGGGAGAAGGAGCTGGCCCGCCTGAACAAGGAGAAGGCCGGTGCTGAGAAGGAGATCGGCATGTTCAGCCGTCAGCTGAGCAACGAGGGCTTTGTGAACAAGGCGCCCGCCAACGTGGTGGAGGAAATCCGCCAGAAGCTGGCCCGCGCTCAGGAAAAGCTGGCCCGCGTGGAGGAGTCCATCGCGGCTCTGGGCTGAGAAACTGCCAGAAGTTTGTAAAAAATCCATGAAAAAGGAGCCTGGTTTGCAGCAAACCGGGCTCCTTTCTCGTATAACAAGCAGGGACGGGGATGTTCCGGGGTTTGACAGATGTGCTATAATGGCGGAAGACACACGGGAAAGTATTGTGTGTATGATAATCATTAGGAGGGGTGGATTTTTGTATCAGAAAAAACGAACGAGCCCGTTTACAATCTTTTTTCGAATCCTTTTCACTGCCTGTCTGATCTACAGCGTAGTGTTCATTTTTCAGAACTCTCTGCAGATCGCAGAGCAGTCCAGCCTGCGCAGCGAGCAGGTGCAGCAGGTGGTCAACGAGGTAGCCGGTACCGTGGGCCTTGGCCCCTTCAGCCTTCATGTGATCCGCAAGATGGCCCATTTCACAGAGTTTATGATGATGGGCTTTTGGTTCATGCTCTGCCTGCGGGTGTACACCCGTCACTTCATCAAGCATGTGAGCTGGCCGCTGTTTCTGGGCCTGGGCACTGCCGTAACCGACGAGACCATCCAGATCTTTGTGGATGGCCGGGGTTCCAGCGTGAAGGATGTGTGGATCGACTTTGCCGGTTTCCTGGTGGGGTTGTTTGTAGCGCTGCTGATTCTGATGTTCTGCCGCATGTGTGTGATCCTGTTTGTGCACCGGCACGATGACCGGGAGCTGATGGAGCCGGAGCCCCAGCCTCGCCCGGCAAAAAAGCGCCCTGCACCCAGCCCGGCGCCTCAGCCCCAGGAGCAGTGGGACGAGGACCCGGAAGAGGAATGGGAGGAGGAGCCTCAGCCTCAGTACCAGCCGCCCGCACGCCCGGCCCGTCAGGCTGCCCGGCGCGTCCCGGAGCCGCAGCCTCAGTGGGAGCCGGTTGTCCCGCAGCAGAAAGAGGAGGAAGAGGAAAGCTATGACACCAGCATCGAAATCGAATACTGAGTGGCTGCAAAGCCTGCCCCGCACCAACGGCAAACCCGGGGTGGAGGGGATGCGACAGCTGCTGACCAAGCTGGGCGACCCGCAGAATTATCTGGATTTTGTACATGTGGCGGGTACCAACGGCAAGGGTACCGTGTCCACCCTGACGGCTAATATTTTAAAAGAAGCCGGGTATAAGACCGGGCTCACCATCTCACCCTATGTGCTGGACTTCCGGGAGCGGATGCAGATCAACGGTGAGATGATTCCGGCGGATACGCTGGAACAGGTGGCGGGCCAGGTGCGTGCCGCCGCCGCGCAGCTGGACGAGGAGCCGGTGCAGTTCACCGCGGTCACCGCAGCGGCGCTGCTCTGGTTCTATCAGGAGCAGTGCGATCTGGCGGTATTGGAGACTGGTGTGGGTGGAAAAAATGATGCCAGCAACGGGGTGGACAACACCCTGGTGGCAGCCATCACCCGCATCGACCTGGACCACACCGAGGTGCTGGGCGATACGCTGGAAGCCATCGCTCAGGAAAAGGCAGGCATCATCAAGCCCGGCTGCACGGTGGTTTGCTATCCGCTGCAGGACCCGGAGGCTCAGCAGGCCATCGTGGCGGAGTGTATCCGCCAGAAGGCGGAGCTGGTGCAGCCCCAGCCGGAGGATCTGAACCTGCCCGACCAGCCCCAGCCGCTGACCAATCCCTTCTCCTATGGCGGCTATGAGGTGGAGCTGCCCTTCCTGGGCGCACACCAGAGCTGCAATGCGGCCATGGCGGTGGAGATCGCCCTGGCCTTGTGGCGCAAGGGTTACGAGATTTCCGATGAAGCCATTCTGAGCGGTCTGGAGACCGCCCGGTTCCCGGCACGCATCGAGGTACTGCGCAAGGAGCCGCTGGTGATTCTGGACGGCTGCCATAACCCGGCGGGGGCCAAGGCCCTGGCGGGCGTGCTGCGCACCCATACCAAAAAGAAGCCGGCGGCGGTGCTGGGCGTTCTGGCGGACAAGGCAGCCGCTCAAATCCTGGAGGCGCTGGCTCCCTGCTTTGACATCATTTATACCGTAACCCCGCCCTGCCCCCGGGCGATGGAGGCCCAGGAGCTGGCGGAGCTGGCCCACACCGTGGCTCCCAAAGTAAAGGTGACCGCCTGTGCGGACCTGGACCAGGCGCTGGATGAGGCACTGGCCCATGCAAATGGCGCGGTGGTGTGCGGCTCGCTGTATCTGGCGGCCCAGGCCCGGCCAGAGCTGCTGAAGCGGCTTACTTAAAAATTCACCGCAGCTGACGGGTTGCGGCAAAATATTCACCCAAGACCCCGTATATTGGTAAGTGCCAAGAATACGGGGTCTTTTTTTGCCCCCAAAAGGACGTGAAAGGAGAACGGAAATGGCACAGGTGATGTTTACCAGCGCGGACGATGTGCTGGCGGCCTACTTGAGCGGCGAGATCGACCATCATTCCGCCCAGATGCTGCGCCAGCAGATCGACGCGGAGCTTTCGGCCCGGATGCCCGCCCGGCTGATTCTGGATTTCGGCGGAGTGACCTTTATGGATTCCTCCGGCGTGGGGCTCATTTTGGGCCGGGCCCGGCGGATGCAGGCCACCGAAGGGCAGCTGGTGGTGCAGCAGGCGCCGGACTCCATCAAGAAGATGCTGGATCTGGCCCGTGTGGAATATCAATAGAAAAGGAGCGGCAAGCATGAAAGCCTATAATCTGATGAAGATCAGCTTTTATTCCCGCAGTGTGAACGAGGGCTTTGCCCGGGGAGCGCTGGCGGCCTTTCTGGCTCAGGCGGACCCCACCGTGCCCGAGCTGGCGGATATGAAAACCGCGGTGAGCGAGGCGGTGACCAACTGCATCGTCCATGCCTACCCCCGGCAGGTGGGGCTGGTGTATCTGACCGCGGCCCTGTATGAGGATGGCCTGGTGAAAATTACGGTGACCGACCGGGGCGTGGGCATTCCGGACGTGGAAAAGGCGATGCAGCCAATGTTCACCACCGGCAACCCGGAGGAACGGGCCGGACTGGGCTTCGCGGTGATGCAGAGCTTTATGGATAAGGTGCGGGTGACAAGCACGCCTGGCAAGGGCACCCGAGTGGTGATGAGTAAGACCCTGAGCACCAAGCAATGATTTCCCTTTTTTACATAAGATATAGAAAGGGGAAGGGAAGTATGCCCACAACACTTGGACCACGGGAGGAATTCATTGAAAACAATCTGGGGCTGGTCCACGCCTGTGCCAGCCGGTTCCGGGGCAGGGGTGTGGAGTACGACGATCTGTATTCCGCGGGCTGCATGGGTCTGATCAAGGCCTACGACGGATTTGACCAGGAGCGCGGGGTGCAGTTTTCCACCTATGCGGTGCCGGTGATTCTGGGTGAGATCAAAAAGCTCTTCCGGGATGGGGGAACCGTTAAGGTGAGCCGTTCGCTCAAGGAACTGGGCCTTCGGGTAAGCGCAGCCCGGGAGCAGATGATCAAGCAGAACGGCTGCGAGCCCAGCGTGAGCCAGCTGGCACAGGCGGTGCAGGCAAAGCCGGAGCAGGTGGCCCTGGCCATCCGTGCCAGCCAGCCTGCGCTTTCGCTCACCCCGGCGGCGGAAGAGGAGGGCGGCCGGGAGGTGGATATCCCGGTGGAATCCCCGGAGGAGGAGCTGGCGGATCGCATCAGCCTGCAGGAGGTGCTGGCTACTCTACCGCCCCAGGACCGGCAGCTGATTTTTCTGCGGTTTTTCTCCGGCAAGACCCAGAGCGAGACTGCAAAGGTACTGGGCACCACCCAGGTACAGATCTCCCGCAGGGAGCGGAAGATATTGCAGAATCTTCGGGGGCAGCTGTTGCAGGAATAAGGGTTTCAGGAGGCTTTGGATGACCTCCTGAAATTTTTTGAATTTTTTTGGCGAAAATGCTTGCATTTTGAAAACAGGTGTGGTATTATAACTGAGCCGTCAAAAACGGCAAGCCGCTCGAAAGAACTTGAAAAAATATTTCAAAAAAGTGCTTGACAAAAAGAACTTTCCGAGATATAATAAACGAGCTGTCCT
>NZ_JAPNNW010000029.1:0-33958 GCF_027853465.1 Allofournierella sp. CML151
AGCAACGCCAAATGCGATTGGCGTTGCTCATTATGCACCTTTAGGTGCTGCTGGAATAATGGCCCTTATAGGGCCGTTCTGCAAACCCCACGTTCAACGTGGGGTTATGATTTTACAGGGGTAAGGTGCAGTTGAGAAAGGGTGTGCGGTGGTGGTCCTGCAAGATGTGACAGATGACAGCTGAACGGGAAACCTGGCGGTTTTATGTACAAGAAGGCAAAAAAGAGGAGAAACGGTCAGGAAAATATTTCCAATAATATGGTAAAAACTGGAATTAACTATTGCAACTGCTGGAAATATATGGTAAAATTTCCATTGTTAAAACAACACAGCGAAACCACCCGCAAAACGGATGTAAAAACAGGAGGAAGCTACAATGGAAACCATGAAATTTTTAATGACCGATCTGGGCGAAGCGGCCACTGCCGCCTGCGTTGCCGCGTTGGAAGGGCGCGGCATGGAGGTTATTGTATGCCCGAAGGACGGCACGCAGGTGCTGGAGAAAATGCTGGAATACCGGCCTCGCGCGGTTCTTCTGGAGGTGTTCATGCCCGGGCTGGATGCGCTGGCGGTAAAGCAGCGTTATGAGGCCCAGGGCGGCAGCGCTGTTTTCTTCGCCACCGGCCCCTTCCAGAATGAGGAGGCGGAGCAGGAGCTGCTGGAGAGCGGGTTTGCATTCTATTATGTGCGCCCCTTTGACGAGCAGATCCTGGCAGGCCGGACGATGAAGGCTCTGGGCAAGGCGCCGGTACATCGGCAGATCGGCACCGGCAACGACGAGGTACGGGTCAGTGAAATTTTACACCAGATCGGGGTGCCCGCCCACATCAAAGGCTACCAGTTTTTGCGGGATGCCATCCTGCTGACCATGGAGGACCAGGATTACATCAACGCGGTGACCAAGCGGTTGTACCCGGAAATTGCCAAGCAGAACGGTACCACCGCCAGCCGGGTGGAGCGGGCCATCCGCCATGCCATCGAGGTAGCCTGGGACCGGGGCGATGTGGACACCCTGAACAGCTACTTCGGTTACACCATCCACAATCTGCGGGGTAAGCCCACCAACTCGGAATTTGTTGCCATGATCAGCGACCGGATGCGCCTGGACAAAAAGCAGCGTCAGGCCTAAGTGCGCAGAAAGGCAGAGAATAGAGGGCCGTTTCGGTATATGGTGCCGGGGCGGCCTGTTTTTTGTGCGCGTGTGGTGTGCACCCGGTGGATTTTTAGAGCAAGATACGATATAATGGATCTTGTTATAAACAATGAAAGCGGAACGCTTTGCAGGGCGGGCGATTCCGCGCCAGGAGGCACCAAGCATGAACAAAACCGTTACCGCTGTGATCGTGGCCGCCGGTTCTTCCCGCCGGATGGGCTTTGACAAACTTTCCTGCCGAATTTCCGGCGGCACCGTGCTGGAAATGAGTCTGCGGGCCTTTGACCGGCACCCGCTGGTGAGGGACATCGTGCTGGTGACCGGCGAAAATGAAGACCCCGCCCGCGCGGCGGCAGCTGCCTGTGAAAAGCCGGTGACTCTGGTGCGCGGCGGAGCCACCCGCGCAATCAGCGTGCGCAACGGTGTGAGTGCGGCCAGCGGCGAGCTGGTGGCCATTCATGACGCGGCCCGTCCCTTTGTGAGCGAGGCGGTGATTACTCAGGCGCTGGAGGCAGCGGCAAGCACCGGTGCAGCAGCCCCGGCGGTGCCGGTGAAGGACACCATCAAGCAGGCAGAGGATGGCCGGGTGAAGGGAACCCCTCCCCGTGAGACTCTGTTCGCGGTACAGACGCCCCAGTGCTTTGACCGGGCGCTGTATCTGGAGCTGCTGGCCCACGCGGCGGACGATTCCATCACCGACGACTGCCAGCTGTTCGAGCAGGCTGGCCGGACGGTGGTGCTGACTGCGGGCGATTACGCCAACTATAAAATCACCACACCTGAGGACCTGAAAGGAGAGACAAGCATGCGCATTGGCCATGGATATGACGTACATAAGCTGGTGGAGGGCCGCCGCCTGATTCTGGGCGGAGTGGATATCCCCTACGAAAAGGGGCTGCTGGGCCACTCCGATGCAGATGTACTGGCTCATGCGGTAATGGATGCAGTGCTGGGCGCTGCCGCTTTGGGTGACATCGGCAAGCATTTCCCGGATACCGACCCCGCCTACAAGGGAGCGGACAGCCTGGAGCTGGCTCGTCATGTGGCCCGCCTGATGGCCGGTCAGGGCTGGAAGATCGAGAACATCGACTCCACCATTCTGTGCCAGGCACCCAAGCTGGCACCCCACATTCCCGCCATGCGCCGGAACCTGGCCGAAGCCTTTGGCATTTCCAAAGAGCAGGTGAGCGTCAAGGCCACCACCGAGGAAAAGCTTGGCTTTACCGGTGCAGGCGAAGGCATCGCAGTGCATGCGGTGGCACTGATTACCCGCTGACCAGCAGACCCAAAAAAAGGTTTTCAAGCCTGCGGGCGTGTGATATACTAACAATGGTAACATGCGCAGATGCGGTGCCTGTTCCGGCGGCTTTATCCGGGGGGCACCGAACGATGAATCACATGGAGTTTTGAAACACTGCGCCGCCGGGCCAATTGGACCGAAGCGGCGCAAACAGGAGGTTTTTTTGTGGCGAATGGGTTTGAAATCAGCCAGTTTGTGGGCAATTTGATGTCCATCTGGCTGCAGCCGCAGAATATTCTGGATATTGCCATCGTCGCCTTCGTGATCTACGAGCTGCTGGCAGTGATCCGCAAGACACGGGCCGCGCAGCTGGCCAAGGGCGCGATTGTTGTGGTTGCGGTGTACGCACTGGCGTATATCCTGGGGCTGCGCACCGTGATGTGGGTCATGAACAGCGTGCTGCAGGTTGGTATCCTGGCGCTGGTGGTACTGTTCCAGCCGGAGCTTCGCCGGGCACTGGAGCAGATGGGCCGCACGGACAAATGGGCGTCCAAGCTGCTGCGCAGCCGCCGGATGGACCCGGGCCTGCGTGCTCAGTGGCAGAATGCCTGCCTGGCCATCTGTGATGCTGCGGAGCAATTGTCCGACACCAACACCGGCGCGCTGATCGTGCTGGAACGCAACACCAATCTGTCCGAGATCATCCGCACCGGTACTCCGCTGAACGGCGATGTGAACCGGGAGATGCTGGGCACCATCTTTTATGAAGGCACGCCTTTGCACGACGGCGCCGTGGTGGTGCGCGACGGTATGCTGAAGGCGGCGGGCTGTGTGCTGCCGCTGTCAGATAATCTGGAAATCGGCAAGGACATGGGCACCCGCCACCGGGCGGCGCTGGGTATGAGCGAAAATTCCGACGCGGTGGTGGTGGTGGTCAGTGAAGAGACCGGCATCATCTCGCTGGCAAAGAACGGCGTGCTGATCCGCCGGCTGGACCGTCAGAATCTGTTCAACCTGCTTCAGGAGGAGCTGGTTCCTCCCGAACAGCAGGACACTCCTAAAAAATCTTCTTTCTGGAGAAAAAAGAATGAAAAAGGACAAAGATAAATCTCTGCTGGACGACCGGCGTTTTTCCATCCCGCTGTCCATTTTGCTGGCAGTGGCGATGTGGATGGTGGTCACTATGGTGATCAACCCCAATTCCACCTTTACACTTTACAATGTGCCGGTGGATTTCACCTATAATTCCACAAGCTATACCAGCAAGGGGCTGGATATCGTAAACAACCCGCAAAAGAGTGTTTCCCTGAAGCTGGAGGGCAATGGCTATGACCTGAGCGGCCTGAAGGCGGAAGACTTCGTGGTCTATCCCGACTATTCCTCGGTGAACGGCCCCGGCGAGGTGACCCTGCCTTTGCGTGTGCTGGTGCGGGACAGCGCCAGTCAGGTGAAGGCTACCGTGAATAAGGACGAGCGGGTTACCGTGGTGTTCGATTCCGTGGAGGAAAAAACCTTTACCGTGCAGGTGCAGGCCAGCGATCTGACCATCGCGGATGGATATATCCTGCAGGGCACTGTGGCTTCTCCCAGCTCGGTGACCGTGAACGGCCCCGCCAGCGAGGTGGACAGCATTGACCGGATCGTGGCCCGGGTGGAGCCCAGCTCTGATCTGGAGAATATGTCGGAGAGCAAGATCAAAACGGTCACGCTGGAAGCGCAGGATGCTCAGGGTCAGCCTTTGAGCCTGCAGTACACCACCATGGACACCACGGTGGTGGATGTAACCATCAACATTTACCAGACCAAGGAGCTGCCCCTGGCGGTGAACTTCATCAACGTGCCGGAGGGCTTCGACCTGAATACTTTGAACTACACCCTGTCCCAGGAGACCATGGTGGTGAGCGGCCGCCCCGAGACGCTGGAAAGCCTCACCGAGCTGGCGGTAAGCGACTTTGACCTGTCCACCTTTGAGCTGGATAAGTCCTACAGCCTCACCGTGAACCTGCCCAAGGGCGTGGAAAGCAAGAACAATGTGAAGACCATCACCCTGAGCTTCGACACCACCAGCCTTGCAAGCCGTACCCTGAATGTGGCGAACATCCGCACCATCAATCAGCCGGACGGCTACACGGTAACGGTGAACGACACCAAGGTGTCCAACGTAACGCTGATCGGCCCCGAGGACGAGCTGGAGGAACTGTCCCCCAGCAGCGTGGTTGCCACGGTGGATATGAGCCAGAGTCAGGTGGTCGCAGGCACGGAGAACCTTTCGGCCTCCATATCGGTACCCTCTTCCAGCACCATTTTCGCAGTGGGCAGCTATTCGGTAGAGTGTTCCATCACAGTAAATTCCGGGAGCTGATCAGAAAAGATGCTGTTGATTCGAGGGCTTCGGGTGGGGCTGAACGTGCCCCAGCCCGAGCAGCAGGCCAAAGCCATGGCCTTGAAAACCCTGCGCCTGCCTGAAAGCCAGGTGGCCAGCGCGGGGGTGGCAAAGCTTTCGGTGGATGCCCGGCACGGCAAGCCCGTGCTGGTGTATACCATCGCCATCACCTTGAAAAACGAGGGTGCGGAACCGGCTTTGGCCGGGGCCGCGCCCTGCGTTGCTATATCCAAGCAGGTGGAATTTCGGCCTGAAATCGCCAAAACACCGCTGGGCGGCCGTCCGGTTGTGTGCGGCTTGGGCCCGGCGGGTCTGTTCGCTGCACTGGCACTGGCCCGGGCCGGATACCGCCCCATCGTGCTGGAGCGGGGTCCGGCCCTGGAGGAGCGGGTCAAGGCAGTGGAGCATTTCTCCGCCACCGGCCAGCTGAACCCCAATGCCAACATTCAGTTTGGCGAGGGTGGCGCGGGAACCTTCTCTGATGGCAAGCTTACCACCCGCATTAACGACGAGCTGTGCGGTTTTGTGACCCAGACCCTGCTGCGCCACGGTGCACCGGCCGAGATTGCCTACCGGCAGAAGCCCCATGTGGGCACCGATCTGCTGCGGGGAGTGATCCAGTCCATCCGAGGTGAGATTCAGCAGCTGGGCGGCGAGGTGCGCTTCAATACCCGCCTCACCGGCTTGATTCGGGAAAACGGGAAGCTCTGCGGCGTGCAGACCACCGGCGGCGATATCGCCACTCCGGCGCTGATTCTGGCGGTGGGCCACTCGGCGCGGGATACCTTCGAGATGCTGCAGGAGGAGGGCTTGCCCCTTGTTTGCAAGCCTTTCTCGGTGGGCTTCCGCGCGGAACATCTGCAGACTGAGATCGAAAAAAGCCTTTACCACCAGGCAGCAGGCCATCCGGCGCTGCCCCGGGGGGAGTATCAGCTCAGCCAACATGTGGGTGAGCGTTGTGTCTACACCTTCTGCATGTGCCCCGGCGGCCAGGTGGTAGCCTCGGCCAGCGAGGAGGGCGGCGCGCTCACCAATGGCATGAGCTATCACGCCCGTGCGGGCAAAAATGCCAATGCGGCGGTGGTGGTCAGTGTGGATGGCCGGGACTTCGATCAGGACCCGGCCAAGGCCATTGCCTTTCAGCGGCAGCTGGAGCGGGCAGCTTATGCGGCGGGCGGCGGTGGTTATGCAGCCCCTGCGGAAACCGTGCAGAGCTTTCTGCAGGGCAAGGGGCGGCTGGACCTGAATCGGGTGGAGCCCACCTATGACCGGGGCGTTTGCGCTTATGATCTGGGCAGCCTGCTGCCCGAGGAGCTGGCCGGAACGCTGCGCACCGGCCTTTCCGCCTTTGAACGCAAGCTGCGGGGCTATACCGCGGCGGACGCAGTGCTCACCGGCCTGGAAACACGTACCTCAAGCCCGGTGCGACTGGAACGGGGGGAGAATCTGCAGTGTACCGCACTGCCGGGGCTGTATCCCTGCGGCGAGGGCGCGGGTTACGCGGGCGGTATTGTGAGTGCCGCAGTGGATGGCCTGCGCTGTGCCCGGGCGCTGATGGCCACCGGCGGCCCACAGGAATGATGTGAACAGCGGCTTTTCGGGCGCTGCCCGGCAGGCCGGAACGATAAAACGGAATGGATGGGGAAGAGAAGATGGCAGAGAAACGACCGTATGAATACGATGCCTGGGGCCGTCAGGGCCAGCAGCGCCGTGGCCAGACCGGAAGCGGCCGTACGCCCGGCGGTCAGGACCCCTGGGACGAGGTGTGCCGCAGCATGAACGAGCTGGGCGCCGCTGTGGCCACCGAGGTGGGCCGGGGGCTGAAGGAGGGCTGGGATCAGGTGCAGAAGAGCCTGAACGAGGCCCAGGCCGCGGGCAAACAGGGCCAGCAGCCCCCGCAGCCGGTGCGGACCTCTGCCACTGGCGCCCCCCGCTACAAGGCGCCGCAGACGCATGCCGCTGCAAACCGTGCGGCTGCCCGGGTGGACCGGGTAGTGGATCGGCTGGGAGAAACAGTGTCCAACGGCCTGTGCATGATGGGCGGCACCGTGGCCACAGGCTGCGCCGTGGTGCTGGGCTTCTTCGGCGTGATGTGTCTTGTGATGGGATTTGTGTCCGGGCCGCTTGCGCTGGGCATTGTCACCGGTGTATTTTTCCTGTCGCTTTGCGTTGCATTTGGGCTGGGCGCTCGCTGGTTGTTTTTGCAGCCGGGCCGCCGTTTCCGCCGCAAGCGCTACCTGATGGGCATGGGCCAGCAGACCAATGTGCCGCTGACCCGGCTCAGTGAGGTGGTGCAGCGCCCGGTCCCCTTTGTAAAAAAGGATCTGACCCTCATGATTCGCAAGGGCTGGCTGCCCAATGCCTATCTGGATGAGGAAGAGGACCGGTTTTTCCTGAACGCAGCGGAATACCGGGAGCTGCAGCGCCAACAGGAAGAGGAGCGCCGCGCCCAGGAGACCCGCCGCCAGCAGGAAGAAGCAGACCCGGCAGGAGCCGAGCTGCGGGCAACCCTGGATCAGGGAGCCCAGTTCCTGAAGGTGCTGGGTGAGCATGCAGCCGCCGCAGCGGACGAACCGGACCTGCAGCAGGAGCTGGTGCGCATGCAGACCCAGGCCGGTGAAATTCTGGATTGGGTGGAGGATCATCCGAACAGCGCCGGAAAGGTTCGCCGTCTGGTGCGGTATTACATGCCCACCACCCTGAAGCTGCTGAAAACCTACGATGATGTGAAGGACCAGAAGGGCGAAGTGGCAGGAAACATCAAGCTGGAAATCACCGGCATCCTGCACACGGTGAATCGTGCCTTCGAGAACCTGCGCGATGATCTGCTCAGCGACACTGCGCTGGATGTATCCACCGAGATCAGCGCTATGCAGGCCATGCTGGCCCAGGATGGTCTTTCGGCGGACGATACTTTCTATTCAAAGGAGCAAAGCAATCAATGACCTATCGAGCCTGGCAAGTCAAGCAGCCCGATGAGCAGGCCGCCGCGCGGCTGGCAAATGCCATCGGCGCGCCGCTGCTTCTGGCGCGTATTCTGGTGGCCCGGGGCATGAGCAGCCCCGAGCAGGCCATGGAATTTCTGGAGCAGGATGCTCCCTTGTCCGACCCGTTTCTGATGCGGGATATGGACAAAGCAGTCCAGCGGATTTTACAGGCGGTGGACGAAGAGCAGCCCATCGTGATCTTCGGTGATTACGATGTGGACGGCGTAACTGCCACCGCCCTTTTATATTCCCATCTGCGTGGCATGGGTGCCAATGTGCGCTGCAAGCTGCCCAGCCGCGAGGAAGATGGCTACGGTCTGACCAACGCCATTGTGGAGCAATTGGCCGAAAAGGGCTATAAGCTCATCATTACGGTGGATAACGGAATCACCGCCGTCCAGGAGGCCCGGCGCGCCAAGGAGCTGGGCGTGGACCTGGTGATTACCGATCATCACCTGCCCGGTGAAACACTGCCGGAGGCGGTGGCGGTGGTGGACCCCGCCCGGGCGGACGACACAAGCCCCTGCAAGACCCTTTCCGGCGCGGGTGTGGCCTTCAAGCTGTGCGCCGCGCTGGACGGCTGCGAGCCGGAGCTGCTGCTGGATTTCTGTGGTGATCTGGCAGCCATCGGCACCGTGGCGGACGTGATGGTGCTGCAGGGAGAAAACCGAACCATTGTAAAGCACGGCCTGTACGCACTGCAGAACAGCGAGCGGCCCGGCCTTCTGGCTTTGCTGGGGGCCTGCGGTCTGGGCGACAAGCCCGTGACCAGCGAGAGCATCAGTTTTGCCATCGCCCCCCGGCTGAATGCCGCCGGACGAATGGATTCCGCGGTCAGCGCGCTGCAGCTGCTGCTGTGTGAGGATGAGGCAAGAGCCCAGCAGCTTACCGACCAGCTGGTGGCCAGTAACATCGCCCGGCAGGAGGCTGAGCAGCGCATCATGGCCGAAGCGGAGGCCCAGCTGGCGGCAGACCCGGCCCGCCAGAACGACCGGGTGATCCTGGTCTGGGGCCAGGATTACCATCCCGGTGTGATCGGTATTGTGGCCAGCCGTCTGGTGGAGCACTACGGTAAGCCGGTGATTGTGATCAGCGTGCAGGAGGGCGAGGGCAAGGGTTCCGGCCGCAGTGTGCCCGGCTTTAATCTGCACAAGGCCATCAGTGCCTGCGGCGATTTGCTGCTGCGCTTTGGCGGCCATGCGCTGGCGGCGGGTCTCTCGGTGAAGGAGGAGAATATCCCGGCGCTGCGCAAGGCGCTGAATGAGTTTGCCGCCCGGGAATACCCGGTGCTGGAAAGCCCGCCCCTGGAGTTGGACGTGACCGTTCGGCTGGACACACTGACTGTGCAGGAGGTGGAGGGCCTGGACTATCTGGCCCCCTGCGGCAACGGAAATCCCGCGCCCCTGTTCCTTCTGGAAAACGCGCTGATCGAGGGCGTTTATCCGGTGAGCGATGGGCGGCACTGTCGCCTGCGGCTGCGCCAGGGTGGAGGCTGCCTGTACGCCGCCTATTTCGGTGTGAGCGTGGCCCAGCTGCCCTACCAGACTGGTGACCGGGTGGATGCTGCCATCACGCTGTCCATCTATCAAGGCAAAAACGGACCTCAGCTGTCCGGCCGCATCCGGGAGCTGCGCCCCGCGGGCCTGCCTGCCCAGACTGCCCGGCAGGCGGCGCTTTTCGACGCCTTTTTACACGGCAGTAAACTGGCGGACCGGCAGCGGCAGGAGTTGCTGCCCCAGCGCGCCCTGATCGTGACGCTCTACCGCATGATTCAGAAGGGCGAGGTGTGGCCGCAGGACCTGCAGCCGGTTTTTGCAAAGCTTGGCCCGGAGAATACCGGGCGAATTCTGGCGGGTTTGACCGCCCTGACCCAGCTGGGTCTCGTGGAAATCTGTGAGACCGGCGGGGCCAAAAAGTATGCGCCGGTACCGGTGGCCCAGAAACAGGACCTGTTCTCGGCCCCGATACTTAAGGCACTGGAGGCATGATCCATGGCTGGATATGTAGTATACGATGATTTGAAACAAATGGTCCTGGAATCGGGCCGCCCCTACGATATGGAGATGCTGGACAAAGCGTACCAGCTGGCGGAGCGGGCCCACAGCGGCCAGTTCCGTCGCTCCGGCGAGCCCTATATCTGCCACCCGCTGCATGTTGCCATGCTGCTGGTGGACCTGGGTATGGATACCGAGAGCCTGGCCGCCGCCCTGATGCACGATGTGGTGGAGGATACCTCGGTCACACTGGATGAGCTGGAAAGCCAGTTCGGCGCGGATGTGGCCCATATGGTGGACGGCGTCACCAAGCTGACTAAGATCAAGTTCTCCTCGGTGGAGGAGCAGCAGGCCGAGAACCTGCGCAAGATGCTCATGGCCATGAGCCAGGACGTTCGGGTCATGATCATCAAGCTGTGCGACCGGCTGCACAATATGCGCACCGGCGATGCCTGGCCTGAGCAGAAGCGGCGGGACAAGGCCCTGGAGACCATGGAGGTCTACGCGCCCATTGCTCACCGTCTGGGCATCAGCAACATCAAGGAAGAGCTGGAGGACCGCAGCCTGCGGTATCTGGACCCGGTGGGTTACCAGAACATCAAGGACCTGCTGGCGGAAAACGGCGGTCGGGAGTTTGTAACGAACATTGCCGAGGTCATCCGGGAACGGCTGGCCGAGAACGGCATGCCGGAAGCCATCATGAAAAGCCGGGTCAAGAGCGTCTACGGTATCTACCGCAAGATGTTCATGCAGAACCGGGATTTTGAAGAGATTTACGATGTGTATGCGGTGCGCATCATCCTGGACACGGTGGCCGAGTGCTACAATGCCCTGGGTGTGATCCACGACATGTACCACCCGCTGCCCAACCGGTTCAAGGACTATATCTCCACCCCCAAGCCCAACGGCTATCAGTCGCTGCACACCACCGTCATCGGCCACGAAGGCATTCCCTTTGAGGTACAGATTCGTACCCGCGAGATGGATCAGATGGCGGAATACGGTGTGGCGGCCCACTGGAAATACAAGGCCGGTATCCAGAGCGGCAGCAGTGACCGTCTGGAGGAACGCCTGGCCTGGGTTCGCCAGCTGCTGGAAAGCCAGCGGGAGAACGAGGACGCCGGCAGCCTGCTGCAGGACATCAAGGGAGACCTGCTGCCCGAAGAGGTGTTTGCCTTTACGCCCAAGGGCGATGTGATCAACCTGCCCGCCGGTGCAACCGCCATCGACTTTGCCTACGCCATCCATTCGGCGGTGGGCAACCGGATGATCGGTGCCAAGGTGAACAGCCGTATTGTGCCCATCGATCATAAGGTGGTCACCGGCGAAATCATCGAGATCATCACCGGCCCGGCGGACAAGGGCCCCAGCCGCGACTGGCTCAAGATCGTAACCACCAGCGAGGCCCGCAATAAGATCCGCAACTGGTTCAAGAAGGAGCGCCGGGAAGAGAACATCCAGGAAGGCCGCGCCGCCCTGGAGCGGGAGATGCGCCGCAATCTGATCACCGTCCCGGACGACAAGTGGGATGAATTCATGGCCGAGATTGCCCGCCGCCAGCGGCTGAACAGCGCCGATGAGATGTATGCGGCACTGGGCTACGGCGGCCTGCAGATCAGCCGTCTGATGGGCAAGATCAAGGACGAATACGCCAAGCTGAAGGCGGGCGACGAAAAGGCCGCCAATCTGATGGCGGATATTCCCCTGAAGAAATACAAGGGTAGCGACGGCGTTGTGGTGGAAGGCATCGACAATTGCCCGGTGAAGTTCGCCAAATGCTGCAGCCCCCTGCCCGGCGACGAGATCGTGGGCTTCATCACCCGCGGCTTTGGCGTATCCATCCACAAAAAGGACTGCCAGAACGCCCAGGCCAGCATGGCGGACCCGGAGAACCGGGGCCGCTGGGTCCGCGCTTACTGGGAGGACACCAAGCAGGAAAACTACAAGGCCACTCTGGAGCTCACTGCCATGGACCGCAGTGGTCTGGTGGGCGATGTGGCAATGGCACTGACCGAGCTGCGTGTGCCGGTGTACGCCATGAGCGCCCGCGCCGTGGACAATGGCCGAGCCTCCATGTCGCTCACCATCGGCATCGCCAGCACCGAGCATCTGAACAGCGTGCTGGCCAAGCTGCGCCGGGTGAAGGACGTGGTCAGCGTGATGCGCGTATAAAATATCTCAAGAACAAGGAGAAAACCAATGCGAGCTGTGATACAGCGTGTGACCAGCGCCAGCGTGGTGGTGGACGGGGGAGCGCCCCGGCCCATCGGTCCCGGTCTGGTGATTCTGCTGGGCGTGAAGGACACCGACACCCTGGCCATCGTGCCCAAGCTGGCGGAAAAATGCGCCCATCTGCGCATCTTTTCCGACGAGGCGGGTAAATTGAACAAGAGCGCCGTGGAACTGGGCTATTCCGCCCTGGTGGTGAGCAACTTCACCCTCTACGCGGACACGAAAAAGGGCAAGCGGCCCAGCTTTATTGCCGCCGCCAAGCCTCCACTCTCGGTGCAGGCCTATGAGCTATTCCTGGAGAAGATGAACGAGCAGGGGCTGAAAGAGGTGCAGCACGGCGAATTTGGCGCCGATATGCAGCTGAGCCTGACCAACGATGGCCCGGTGACTATTGTGATCGATACTGACGAGTGGTAACTGCCGCCCGAAAAAGAAGGAGACCCCATGAACGTATATCATCTGCGGGGCCCCGCGCCCTATTACACCAACAGCTTTGTGATCGTTACCGACCAGGGCAACGCCGTGGCGGTGGACCCGGCCCCTGCGGCGGACGAGATCGATCGCCTTCTGGCCGAGAAGAACGCCAAGCTGACCCGCATCTTCCTGACTCATGGCCATTTTGACCATGTCTACAGCGTGGAGGAACTGCGCCGCCGCTGGAACTGCCCAGTCTGGCTGGACCCCGCCGACGCGAAGGGGGACGCGATGTACCCGGTGTCCAAAAGCGACGCCTGCTACGAGGATGGTACCCCCATTCAGGTGGATGAGGCAGAATTTACTCCCTGGCATACGCCGGGGCATACCGCCGGTTCCTGGATCATCGAGTGCGCCGGCCTGCTCTTTGCGGGTGACACCCTGTTTGCCGGCGGCGTGGGCCGCACCGATCTGGAGGGCGGCAGTCCTGCCGACCAGCGGGCAAGTCTGAAGAAGATCAAGACCCTGCCTCTGGCGGACGATACTACGGTGCTGCCTGGCCACGGTGATTTCACCACCCTGGGCCAGGAAAAGGCCGAGAATCCCTATCTGATGTTTGTTTGAAGCAAGACGAGGAGCATTTATGCTGATTCATATCAAGGGCGGCATCTCCGGCTATGAGCCGGAGAACATTGCCCGTATGTTTTTTCCCGGCGCCAGCCTGACCGCCAAATATGTCCGCGGCGAGGATCTGGTCTTTGCTGCCGCAGGCCGCTGCCGTCTGGCGGCGGGTGTCCGACGGGGCGGCAAGTGTCTGGTGCGCACCGCGCCTCTGCCCCAGGAGGGCGAGAGCGTGGAGTTTGCCCTGTGCAGCCTTTTGTATGAGCTGCTGGGCCAGGCCACCGGCCTGCGCATGCCCTGGGGCAAGCTCACCGGCGTGCGCCCGGTGCGCATCATTCATGATAAACGGGCCGCGGGCTGGTCGGAGGAGGCCATCCGGGACCTGTTTGTGGACCGTTATGACTGCACTCCCGAGCGCTTTTCTCTGGCGCTGCAGATCGCGGACCTGCAAAAGCCCATCATCGCCGGTCGGCAGCCGCTGGATTACAGTCTGTACATCGGCATCCCGTTCTGCCCCTCCCGCTGCAGCTACTGCAGCTTTGTGTCCCGCACCATCGGCCGGGACCAGAAGCTGGTGCAGCCCTATGTGGATAAGCTGTGCGAGGAAGTGCGGGAGATGAAGCGCCAGGCCGAGCACTGCGGGCTGAACCTGAAAACCATCTACATCGGCGGCGGTACCCCCACCAGTCTTTCGGCGGACCAGCTGCGCCAGCTGATGGGCACCGTGCGGGAATGCTTTGATCTTTCCCGGCTGGAGGAGTATACCGTGGAGGCTGGCCGTCCCGACTGCACCGACGCGGAGAAGCTGGCAGTCATCAAGGAATACGGCGCAAGCCGCATCTCCATCAATCCCCAGACCTTCAACGACCAGGTGCTGGCCAACATTGGCCGCAAGCATTCCGCCGCGGACATCCTGCGCTGCTTCGACGAGGCACGGCAGGTCGGTCACGGCAATATTAACATGGACCTGATCGCAGGCCTCCCCGGCGACACGGTGGAGAGCTTTGCTGCCAGCCTGGACCAGGCCATCGCCCTGGACCCGGAGAACATCACCGTGCACACCCTCACCCTGAAGCGGGCGTCCAATCTGGTGATTGAAAACCGGGATGAGGCCTATGCCGATGTGGCCGCCATGGTGGAGCTGGCAAACCAGCGCCTGGCGGATGCGGGCTACCGGCCGTACTATCTTTACCGGCAGAAGAATACCTTGAAGAACCTGGAAAACACCGGCTGGTGTAAACCCGGCTATGAGGGGTACTATAATATTTATATCATGGAGGAGATCCACTCTATTCTGTCCGCCGGTGCGGGCGGCAGCACCAAGCTGTGCCAGCCGGGCGGCAGCCGCATCGAGCGGATTTTCAACTACAAATACCCGGCGGAATACATCGAAGGCTTCGACGAGATTCTCCGCCGCAAAGAGGGAGTGAGTGCATTCTATGCCCGCTATCTGGATTCCAAAACGACTGGTTGAGGTCAGTCTGATCAATACCGCCGCCGAAAGTGCGGCCAGTTTTGCCCGCCATTGCGAGCATGAGTATGAGGGCAGGGTGCACGCTGCCGCCAGCGAGGTGCTGGCCAGCGGCTGCTCGGTGGTCATGCTCACCGGGCCCTCTGCCTCCGGCAAAACCACCACGGCTCACAAGCTGGCCGAGGCACTGCGGCTGCGCGGCGTGGTATCCCAGGTGGTCAGCCTGGACAATTTTTATAAAAACCTGAACGAGTATCCCCGTTTGCCGGACGGCAGCAAGGATTACGAGAACATCACCGCGCTGGACGTGGATGAGATTCAGCGCTGCCTGAACGAACTGATTACCACCGGCCGCACTGAGCTGCCGGAATTCGACTTCCTCACAGAGAACCGGAAGCCGGAAAAGATTCCTCTGGAGCTGAAGGGTGGGGTGTGCATCGTGGAGGGCATCCACGCGCTGAATCCTCAGCTGACCGACAGCCTCCCCCGGGATCAGGTATATAAGGTTTACGCGGGCCTGCGGGAGGAATACAGTTATCGGGGCCAGCGGGTGCTGCCCACCCGGGATATCCGCCTGGCCCGCCGCATGGTGCGGGACTATAAGTTCCGGGGCCACAGCCTGGAAAAGACCCTGAACATGTGGGAGCGGGTGTGTGCCGGTGAGGATAAGTTCATCAAGGTGTTCAAGAAGGAGGCAGACCTGCTGATGGATACCTCTTTCAGCTACGAGATCTGCCTACTGGCACCCTTTGTGACTCCGCTGGCGGGCGAGCTGCCGGAGGATCATCCCAATGCCGAACGGCTGAATGCCCTGGCGGGCTGTTTCTCTCTGGTGGAGCCGCTGAGTCTGGATCTGGTGCCGGAGAATTCCATGCTCCGGGAATTTTTGGGCTGAGCCGTTGCGCGCTGCAGCACCTTAGAGTATAATGAAACAACAAGCAATGAATTCCCGGCGCGCCTGACGCGCCGCACCACAAAAGAAAGAGGTGTTTGGCTATGAATATCGACTTGGATAAGATTCTGGAGACCGGCGTACAGCTGGCCGACAGTGCGAAGAAGACCGCCACCGATCTGGCCCAGAAGGGTAAGAAGCAGGTGGACCTGATGAATGCGCAGACCCGCCTGAGCAAGGCGCAGCGCCAGCTGGGCGCACTGGTCTACAGCCTGGAAAAGAACGGCGAGAAGAACGATCTGCTGGTGAAGAAGTATGTGGACGCGATCAGCGCCATTGAAGAGGAGATCGAAACGCTGAAGAAGCAGGAGAGCCAGGGTCAGAGCACCTATACCTACACCTATACTGCACCCGCACAGGAGCCCGGCAAAAAGACCTGCCCCCAGTGCGGCGCGGAGGTCGATGAGGATGCCCTGTTTTGTTCTGGCTGCGGGGCACAGCTTTAAGACCGGCGACGCGGGCGTGGGCCAGGCGGTAGTGTTCACTCTGTCTGCCAAAAACCGTGAGACCAATTGAATTGTTGCGGGCGGCGGGCGAAAAAATGTCCGCCGCCCGCTTTTTCTGTGAAGAAACGGTGGGGAGAAAACCCGCGAAAAATCTTTGTTTTCACCATAAAAAAGCGCCAAAGTGGGCAGGATTTCTATAGCATGGTATGAAAACGGCCTTCGGGGGCCAAAAATAGGGGAAAAGGGCTTGAAATGGCGCTTTATCTAGGGTAGAATATGAGGAGTCACAAAGCGAAGGGGGCGGTTTCCATGGGCTTCACACCCAAGGAGCGGTATGATGCACAGGACCTGGTGCGCATCGTGGCGCAGCTGCGTGCACCGCAGGGCGGCTGCCCCTGGGACCGGGAGCAGACCCATGCGTCCATTCGGATGAACTTCATTGAAGAGACCTATGAAGCGGTGGATGCCATTGACCAGAACGATGCGCACCTGCTGTGCGAAGAGCTGGGCGATGTGATGCTCCAGGTAGCGCTGCATAGTCAGATGGAGGCCGAAAAGGGTACCTTTACGTTTGACGATGTGTGTGATGGTATCTGCAAAAAGCTGATCTACCGCCATCCCCATGTGTTCGGGGAGGAATCCGCTGCGGCTACTACCGGTCAGGCGCTGGCCAACTGGGAAGCGCTGAAAAACACCGAGAAGGGCCGCGCCACCGCAAAGGATCGGCTGGAGAGCGTGCCGCGCTCGTTTCCGGCACTAATGCGGGCAGCTAAGCTGCAGAAGCGGGCCGGAGCCTATGGTTTTGCTTACCAGGAGCCGGAGGATGCCCTGAACGATGTGAAGGACGAGCTGGCAGAGCTGGAGCAGGCAATGCAGGGGCGGGGGAACGCCGCCGAAGAAGTGGGCGACCTGCTGTTTGCCGCCGCCGGTCTGGCTCGTGCGCTGGGCGTGGACCCGGAGCAGGTGCTCACCGGTGCGTCCGACCGGTACCAGAGCCGGATTATCCGCTGTGAAGAGCTGGCCGGGAGCAAAGCGCTTGCCGGTCTGAGCAATGAGGAGCGCCGCGCCCTTTGGCGGCAGGCCAAGAACGAGGAGCAGTCCTCAAAGGTGTAACACCTTTGTTACTGAT
This sequence comes from Allofournierella sp. CML151, assembly GCF_027853465.1. Taxonomy (NCBI): domain Bacteria; kingdom Bacillati; phylum Bacillota; class Clostridia; order Eubacteriales; family Oscillospiraceae; genus Allofournierella; species Allofournierella sp. CML151. Next base: position 17,023 of record NZ_JAPNNW010000029.1, read on the forward strand.
AAATCATTTGGAGGTATATGAACATGACGAAAGTTGAACTGATCGCCGCGGTCGCCGAGAACGCCGGCCTTTCTAAAAAAGACGCTGAGCAGGCTGTGAATGCTACTGTAGAGGCCATCACCAAGGCTCTGGCCGAGGGCGACAAGGTGTCTCTGGTCGGCTTTGGCACCTTCGAGACCCGTGAGCGTCCCGCTCGCAAGGGCCGCAACCCCCGCACCAAAGAGGAGATCACCATCCCCGCTACCACCACTCCCGCTTTCAAGGCTGGCAAGGCCCTGAAAGACGCTGTGGCGAAGTAAGCTTTTTGGAATACACTGCCCGCTTCCGGTGGCCTCACGGCCCCGGCGGCGGGATTTTTCGTATCCGAGGAAAGGAACAAGCAATGCGCATTGACAAATATCTGAAGGTCAGCCGCCTGATCAAGCGGCGCACCGTGGCCAATGAAGTGGCCGACGCAGGCCGTATCCTGGTGAACGGCAAGCCCGCCAAAGCCAGCTATGCGGTAAAGGTGGACGACGTGATTGAGATCACCTTCGGCAACAAGCCGGTGAAGGTAAAAGTGCTGTCCACCGACGCGCCCATGGGCAAGGATGTGGCCCGGGAGATGTACCAGGTTATCGAGGAATAATCCTCATCTGCTTTTGCATACAATGTGCAAAAAGCCCTTGTGGCAAAAGCAGGTGAAAGAATGCAGGAAAAACGTTTTGAGCAGCCCGCGCCGGAACCGGTTAAGCTGCCACACAATCTGATTGTAGAGGACCGGCGGACCCTGACTGCCACCGGTGTGACCCGCATTGTGAGCTACGACGAACAGGGGGCTACCCTGGAGACTCAGCTGGGCACACTGGTGATCGGCGGCAGGAACATCCAGGTGAGCGAGCTTTCCATCCAGACCGGCGAGTTGAAGATCTTCGGTACCATCGAGTACATGCAGTATTCGGAACCGGTGAAGAGTCCGGGCGGCTTTCTGCGCCGTCTGGCCCGTTGAACGTGTATGGCGGCGCATATTCCCGAGGCGCTGGCCCTGGCGGACGCACTGTGCTGCCTGGGGCTGGGCCTGCTGTTGGCGGCGGCTTATGACGGGGCGCGCTGGCTGCTGGGCAGCCGCTGCCCGGTGTGTCTCATTCTGGATCTGGCTGCCTTTGTGTGTGCGGCAGTGCTGCTGCACAGCTTTGCCGCAGGCCGCAGCTACAGCGGTATTGTACGGTGGTATATGGCGGCAGGGGCTGCAGCCGGGCTGTGCAGCTATTTTTTTGTACTGGCGCCGGGCCTTGCAGCGCTGCGCAGTCTGGTTCGATGGCTGGTGCTGCTGCCGGTGCGCCTGGTTTGGATCACAGCGGTGCGCCCAGTGGCCCGCCTGTGTGGCAGAGAGGTGGGCCGTACAGCGCAAAAACTGCGCAGTACTCTGGTAAAACGACAAACAAAACAGTTGCAAAAAAAGGCCAAGGTGTTGTATAATTCTAATCAATACCAGGTTTAAGGCGTACCACAAAGCACGCCGGCAAAGGGGGGCTGCCGGGTATGACCAAGATCGAGAAAAAGAAGGGCGGAATCTCTTCCCTCGTGCTGCGGCTGGGCCTTGCAGCTCTGGCCGCATATCTGGTAGTGGGCATGGTATTCAACCAGGTGGAAATTGCCGCCAAGCGGCAGCAGCTGGATGCGGTGGAGCAGCAGCTGGAAGCGCAGCAGGCCCAGAACGATGAGCTCAGCCGGATTCTGCAGTCCGGCACCGACGAAGAAATCGTGGAACGGGTCGCCCGGGACCAGCTGGGTTATGCGAAGCCCAATGAGCGAGTCTTTGTGGATATGACCGGAAAATAAACAGGATGCAAAGGGCGGCCGGTATCCGATGCCGGCGTTGCGGGCCTTTTACATAAAAAATAATTTTTGAAACAATAGGAGAAACAGGGGTTACATGGCGTTACAGTTAGAGGTAGGAGCGATCCTGGAAGGTAAGATCACTGGCGTGAAGAAGTTCGGCGCGTTCGTCGCGCTGCCGGAAGGCAAAACCGGCATGGTACACATTTCGGAGGTTTCCAACAGCTTTATTGAGGACCTGTCCACGGTGCTCACCGAGGGGCAGACCGTGAAGGTCAAGGTGATGAACATCGGCGAGGACGGCAAGATTGCCCTCTCCATCAAGCGCACTCTGCCGCCGGAGCCCCGTCCGGCCCGGCCTGCCCGCCAGGGCGGCGCGAACGGCGGCCGTCCTCCCCGTCAGAACCGGAACGACGGTCCCCGGGTGTGGCAGCCCAAGGCCCAGCAGCCCCAGGGCGATCTGAGCTTTGAGGATATGATGGCCAAGTTCAAGAGCCAGAGCGAGGAGAAGATCTCCGACCTGAAGCGCGTTACCGAAAACCGGCGCGGCGGCGGTTACTCCCGCCGGCGCGGCTGATCGGCAAAGACAGCGAAAGAGACCTGCGGCTCACTGCTGGAAAGGCAGTGGCCGCGGGCTTTTTTATGCCTGTTTTCTGACCAAAAGCGTTTTGTCACTGTTGCAACACAAAAAGTTTACAAGTTAGTGCGGTTTTACTCTGTTTCTTTTTGTACAAATGTGATACAATATAACCATCAGAACGGCAGATATCAATGCGGATAGCACAAAATATATCCGGGATATTTGCCACAAAGGAGGCAATGGTTTTATGAAGGTCACATGCACTGGCAGAAAAGTTTCCCTGAAACCCAGTTTCATCGAGAAAGCGCAGGCAAAGCTGGACAAGCTGGACAAGTTCTTTGATGGCGAGGCCGAAGCGCAGGTAACGGTGACAGTGGAGAAAAGCGGCCAGACCGTTGAGATAACAGTGCGGGAAAAAGGCCTTGTGATCCGGGCGGAAAAGATGCAGGAACGCATGGAAGACGCCCTGGACGATGCAGTTGATCTGCTCACCCGCCGCCTCGTGAAGAACCGCAAGCGCCTGGGCGACAAGCTCACCCGCTCGGTGGCCGTGGAATGGCCCGCCGAGACGGAGCCGGAGGAAAGCTACGATGTGATCCGCGAGAAGCGTTTCGTGGTGAAACCCTGCACCACCGAAGAGGCAATCCTGCAGATGAATCTGCTGGGCCACAGCTTCTATCTGTATCGCAACATGGACGATGGCCAGATTCAGTTGGTCTACCGCCGGGCAAATGGCACCTATGGCGTGCTGATTCCTGAAGATTACTAAATGATCAAACGACCGGGGGCCGCTCTCAATGAGCGGCCCCTTTTTTATATATGTGCCGGAGATCAGATTCGTGAACGGATAAATTCGGCAAATAATTTCCTTCCCGGAGCGGAAAAGAATTCATGATTTGATATTTTATCGAGGCAAATTTTGTGTTCTGGTTGCAGGTTTTGTCAAAATGGAGTATCATAAAGGATGATTATAATGAGTTGGTGTGACCAATTTCCGGTCAACTCCAAAAAACGAGGCAGACGGTCTTGCACAGTGATACTTGCTGTGGGAGGAAACCGGTACTGCTGGTGTGTGCTCTGGCAATTCCACATAGGTGAGGAGAGAATCCGTTGGATATCAAGATTCTGATCGCAACCCATAAAAACAGCAGAGTGCCGGATGGCTCACCCTATTATCCGATCCAGGTGGGGGCTGCGCTTCACGAGCCTCTCTCCATCCCGGGCGTTCTGCGGGATGATCAGGGCGATTCCATTTCCCGGAAAAATCCCAACTACTGCGAGCTGACTGCTCTGTACTGGGCTTGGAAAAACCTTCCTGCCGGGTATCTGGGCATCGTTCATTACCGGCGCTATTTCGCCGGAGCAAGGCGGGAGGGGGATAAATGGTCCAGAATCGCTGCGCAAAACGATTTTGAGCAGATGTTGGGGGCCTGTCCGGTAATCCTCCCGAAAAAGCGCCGGTATTGGATCGAAACGACTTACAGCCAATATGTGCACGCCCATCACGCGCAGGATCTGGACAAGACCCGTGAGATTCTGGCCCGGAAGTATCCAGAGTATCTGCCTGCATTCGACCAGGTGATGAAGAGCACCAGTGGCCATCGGTTTAATATGTTTGTCATGCGTCGGGATCTGCTGGACGGCTACTGCAGCTGGTTGTTCGACGTGCTGTTCACACTGGAGGCAGAGCTGGACATCAGCGATTACAGCCCAAACGATGCTCGGGTGTTCGGCTTCGTGAGTGAACGACTGCTGGATGTTTGGGTGAAAACCAATCACATTGCGTATAAAGAAATGCCTTATCTTTTTATGGAAAAGCAAAACTGGCTGAAAAAGGGCGGGGCGTTTCTGAAAAGAAAATTTATCGGCAAATCGTAAGTTTCAGGGGGATTTCCTGATGAAATATGACGCTTGATTCGTCAAAGAGATAAAGGAGTAAAAATATGGAAAAACGGTATGATTATCTGATCGTCGGCGCAGGTCTGTACGGCGCGGTATTTGCTCAGGAGCTGACCAAGGCGGGCAAGAGCTGCCTGGTAATTGATAAGCGGGACCACATTGCGGGTAATATCTACACCCATGAGGTGGAGGGGATCCAGGTGCACCAGTATGGCGCACATATCTTCCACACCAACAATAAGGAAGTGTGGGACTACCTGGGCCAGTTTGCCACCTTCAACCGCTATACCAACAGCCCCATCGCAAACTACAAGGGCGAGATTTACAACATGCCCTTCAATATGAACACCTTTAATAAGATGTGGGGCGTGATCACCCCTGCCGAAGCTGCCGCCAAGATCGAGGAGCAGCGCAAGGCCAGCTACACCGAGAACCCCAAGAATCTGGAGGAGCAGGCCATCAATCTGGTGGGTGTAGATATCTATGAGAAGCTGATCAAGGGCTATACCGAGAAGCAGTGGGGCCGTCCCTGCACCGAGCTGCCCGCTTTCATCATTAAGCGTCTGCCCGTGCGTCTCACCTATGACAATAACTACTTTAATGCTCTGTATCAGGGCATCCCCGTGGGTGGCTATACTGCCATGGTTGCGAAGATGCTGGAGGGCGTGGAGGTACGCCTGGGCCAGGATTACCTGGCGGATAAGGCAAGCTGGGACGCCATGGCCGATAAGGTGGTTTACACCGGCCCCATCGACGCCTACTTTGCCTACAAGCTGGGTGTTCTGGAGTATCGTAGCGTGCGCTTCGAGACCGAGGTGCTGGACGAGGCCAACTATCAGGGCAACGCGGTGGTGAACTACACCGACGCCGAGACTCCCTACACCCGCGTGATCGAGCACAAGCACTTTGAGTTCGGCACCCAGGAGAAGACGGTCATTAGCCGGGAATACAGCGCCGAGTGGAAGCTGGGCGATGAGCCTTACTACCCGGTGAACGACGAGAAGAACGGTGCCCTGTATGCGAAGTACAAGGAGTTGGCTGCCGGCGAGAAGAACGTGATTTTCGGCGGACGTCTGGGCGAGTATCAGTATTATGATATGGACAAGGTCGTGGAGGTCGCGTTGGCTAAGGTGCGCGCCGAGCTGGCCTGAGAAAAGGAAGAACCAATGGAACGAATCGCGGCTGTGGTAGTCACATACAACCGAAAAGAGCTGCTCCTGCAGTGTATACAACATCTGCTGGACCAGCAGGAGGCGGTGTGCGACGTGCTGGTGGTGGACAATGCCAGCACGGATGGGACTGCACAGGCTCTGAAACAGATGCCCTCGCCCCGGCTGTTTTACCGGAATACCGGCGAAAACCTGGGTGGAGCCGGCGGGTTTCATTTCGGCATGCGCTGGGCTGTGGAAGAAGGCTATGACTATGTGTGGATCATGGACGACGACAGCCTGCCGCAGCCACGGGCGCTTGCAGAGCTGTGGGCAGCGCATGAGCAGTTGAACGGGGAATACGGCTGGCTTTCCAGCCGGTGCCTCTGGACGGACGGCGAACTGTGCCCCATGAACGTGCAGCGGGTTACTCCCTATAAGGACCTGGCTGAACCGGTGCAGAAGCTTGCACCGGTTCAGATGGCCAGTTTTGTGTCGCTGTTTCTGAAGGCCTCGGTGATTGAGCAAATGGGTCTGCCGCTGCGGCAGTTTTTCATCTGGACCGATGACTGGGAATACACCCGACGCATCTCCCGTGTGCTGCCCTGCTATGCAGTGTGGGGCAGCACGGTGGTCCATGCAATGAAAAGCAAAACCATTGTGAACATTGCCACCGATGTGCCGGAGCGGATGTTCCGTTACCGGTATTTCTATCGGAACGACGTGTATCTGTACCGGAGGGAAGGCTTGAAGGGCTGGCTGTGGCTGCTGGCAAAGGATGCCTGGCACAGCGTTCAGGTGCTGCAGAAAAGCAGCGGTAAGCTTGGAAAATTGAAAATCATCTGGGGCGGATTTTGCAAAGGCATTTCTTTTACGCCTCAGATCGAATTCTGCAAAAGCACAAAAAGGAAATGATGGGATCAGTCACGATGGAACGAATTGCAGCCGTGGTGGTAACCTACAACCGAAAGGATCTGCTGCAGCAGTGTTTGAAAAGCATTCTGGCTCAAGAGCAGGTTGTCTGCGATGTGCTGGTAGTGGATAATGCCAGCACAGACGGAACACAACAGGCGATGGAGCAATGGGCAGAACCTCGTGTGCGTTACCGCAATACAGGGCAAAATCTGGGCGGAGCCGGTGGCTTCAATTTTGGTATGCGGTGGGCTGTGGAAGCGGGCTATGATTATGTGTGGATCATGGACGACGACACGATTCCTCAGCCGGATGCATTGAAGCAACTGTGGAGCGCCCACGAAATGCTGCAGGGGAATTACGGCTTTTTGTCCAGTGTAGTCCTGTGGAAGGACGGCAAGGAATGCCGTATGAACCGGCAAAAGATCAAAAAGAGCTTTTATGAGCATGTGGAGCTGCTCCGGCACGGAATCATTCAGATCGAACAGGCAACCTTTGTATCACTGTTCTTCCCGGCGGACGTGATTTGCCGGGCGGGATTGCCCATCAAGGAGTTTTTTATCTGGGGCGATGATCTGGAATATACCAGGCGGATCAGCTGCCGTATGGGGCTGGATTGCTACGCGGTTGGCCAAAGCATTGTGACGCATATGATGCAGAGCAACAACGGGGCAAGCCTTTCCACGGATGTTCCGGAACGGATCGAGAGATATCGCTATGCTTATCGAAACGAAAATTATACCTACCGGAAGGAAGGTATCAAAGGTATGCTGTATTACCTTGCCCGCAGTGGACGTGAGCTGCTGCGAATCCTGCTTCACTCGCCCGACCATAAGGCGAAAAGAAGCATGGTTCTGATCGGAAGCGTATTCGGGGGATTTGCATTTTGTCCCGGGATTGAATCGATCTCAAGACCGACCGTGAAACAATAAACCATGAATTCAAAGGTGAATCACGGTAAGAAAACAGGGAGATAAGAAAACAATGCAACAGGGAATGAAGAAAGGCTTGGCAGCGGTATTGAGCGTAGTGCTCACTGCGTCGCTGCTGCTGAATTGTTTTTCAATTGGTGTTTTTGCGCAGGATGATTCCCGCGCGCTTGCGGAGCAGATCGTTGCGCAGCTGGAGCAGGAAGGCGTGCCTGCGGAGTCGCCGAAGGAGAGCGCGGAAACAGAGCCGGAAAACACCCCGGTTGTGAGTGCTGCGCCCACGCAGGAGCCGGTGGCTACTGAGGAGCCCCAGATCACTGCGACCCCGGAGCCGACTGTTGTGCCGGAAGTGACTGCAACACCGGAACCGACCGCAGCTCCGGAGGCCACTGCAACCCCGAAGCCGACCGCGACTCCGGAGGCCACTGCAACACCAGAGCCGACCGTGATCCCGGAAATGACTGCAACACCGGAACCGACCGCAACGCCAGAGCCGACTGCAACCATTGTGCCGGATCGGATGTCGCGTCAGGTAACCGAAGGAGAGCTGAAGCAGCAGATTGAAGATTTGCTGGAACAGAGCTACTCTCTGACAGAAATGACAGAGGAGGAACTGGAAGAAAGCCTGAAAGAGATCGACGCCATTGCGGCTATGCCGATGGAAATGGCGGAGGATGGTCAGGCCGACCCCGAGTTGCAGGATATGATGACCCAGCTGGCTGATGCGCAGGCAGCTATGGAAGATATGCGCATGGCCTGGCAGGCAAAGCGGGAAGGGTGGCTGGATCAACTGCCGCAGACCGGCAAGGAAAACAGCTGGCGATATCAGAATGGTACGCCAATGGATGCGCAAGTGAACACACTGGGGCTTGATTTGCCGGATGGTGTGAGCACATTTTCCAGCGGCGGTTACTGGGGCATTGACGTGAGCCATCATCAGGGTGTGATTAACTGGGAGGCTGTAAAGGCTGCCGGGATCGATTTTGCCATCATTCGCTGCGGTTACGGTATGGACCTGACAGAACAGGACGACAAGCAATGGTCCCGCAATGTGTCGGAATGTGAGCGGCTGGGCATTCCCTATGGCGTATATTTTTATTCCTACGCGATGACAGCAGATATGGCCGTGGAAGAGGGTGCTCATGCGGTTCGCCTGTTGCAGGGACATAATCCGGACCTTCCGGTGTTCTATGACCTGGAAGAAAACCGCCAATTGGTGCTGGGCACCAGCGGCTTGGCGGAAATTTCCCGTATTTTCTGTGATATTGTAGGCTCCAAAGGCTATGAGGTGGGCGTATATGCCAGCCTGAACTGGTGGCAGTACTATCTGACCGATGCGGTATTTGAAAACTGGTACCGCTGGGTAGCGGAATGGCGCTCTTCCTGTAGTTACAATGGCCGCTATGAGATGTGGCAGTATACGAGTAAAGGTTCGATCAACGGCATCAGCGGAAATGTTGATATGAACTACTGGTATGGGCCTTTGGGAGAAAACGAAAAGGATTATGAGGCGGTATACAACTACCAATATTATATCTCTCATAATCCGGATCTAAGCGGCTATACGAGAGAGCAGGCTTTCCGACACTTTGTTGAGTACGGTATGGCAGAAGGGCGACAGGGAAATGCTGAGTTTAATGTCTGCAATTATCGAGCCCGTTATGCAGATTTGTTTGACTGGCTGGGAAATGACCTGAAGCAGTATTATCTTCACTACAAGGATTATGGCAAAGCAGAAGGCCGCGATGCGCAGACCTACTGCCGTCTGACCAGATACGAAGGGCAGGATTATTCGACGGTCTATAATTACGATTATTATACAAACTATAATTTAGACCTGTACGGATGGAGCGATTACGACGCAATTAAGCATTTCGTGGAGCATGGCATGGCAGAAGGCCGGCAGGGAAATGCTGAGTTTAATGTCTGCAATTATCGAGCCCGTTATGCAGATTTGTTTGACTGGCTGGGAAATGACCTGAAGCAATATTATCTCCACTACAAGGATTATGGCAAGGCAGAAGGCCGTGATGCACAGACCTACTGCCGTCTGACCAGATACGAAGGGCAGGATTATTCGGCGGTCTATAATTACGATTATTATACAAACTATAATTTAGACCTGTACGGATGGAGCGATTACGACGCAATTAAGCATTTTGTGGAGTATGGTATGGCGGAAGGACGACAAGCCATTTCGGAATTTAATGTGTTTGCATATCGAAATCGTTATGAAGACTTGTCCAACTGGCTGCAGGATAACTTGAAAGGTTACTTCATGCATTATTTGTATTATGGCAAAGAGGAAGGCCGTATTGGCGTTTAAAGGAGAAGAAAATTGTGGAGGCCAAGAAGATAAGGTGCAAAACCCTGGACTGGTTGAGGATTATATGCGCTTTTTTAATTGCATATGACCATTTGGGACCGGCTAGAAATGAAGCGTGGATTGTAAGCCAACAGATTTCGTTTTGGATTACAGAACCTTTGAAGATTATTCAGTATTTTGGTGCTTTTGGAGTAAGCTGTTTTTTGCTCATTAGTGGATTTTGTGCAAATCAAAAAAGTAATGGGATTTTTTGTGAAATAAAGAAAAAATTTGTTCGCTTAATTGTTCCTATGTGGAGTGCCATGCTTTTGTTCTATATTTTTCAGGCAGCAATAACATTCTTGACAGGTATAGAAAATTGGTGGTCAGCTTTTTCAGTAAAACAATGGATTGAGAGTGCAATTCTGATTTGTCATCTAAAAGGGATAGGGGATCCAGTTAATGGTGTTCTCTGGTATATGGTTCCTCTTTTGATATTTGTGCTTTTGTGGATTGTACTGAAAAATACGATTGCGAAAATTTCGATGATAGCATCGATTTTAATTTATGATGCAGTTATTTTAGCGGCTGTGCTAAATGGTTTTGCAATGTCAGCAGTTCTCCCGTTTGCATTCATGCCAGTATTTGGTTTGATTGGTGCCTTGTTTATAAATGGAAAAATCAAAACCTGTCAAGGAATTATAGCTGCTTTTGTGACTTATACGGCAATGATTTTTTCCTTTTGGAAGGCGGCGAATGGATACTACGCAGATCAGCCGTACATCGTGTCTTTTGCATATGCTTTCCTGCTGTTTGTAATCGCAATTTTAATAGATGAAAAGATACCACCAGTTACAGGAATATGGAAATGGCTGTCTCAAATTAGTTATTCTTTTTATCTGCTTCATTCTATGGCGGGTGGATGGATTATGTCGATATTGGAAAGAGTTGGAGTTCCATACACATTCTGTTTTATAGCAGGAATAATATTTTCGGTTTTGTTTTCTGGAATAAACTGGATTGTTTTTGAAAATAGGATGAAAGTATTAAGGAGGCAATGAATGAAAGCAATCAGTAATAGTCGTGCGGTACAGCATTTGTTAAGATATCGTCCTTTGTTACGAGAATTAGTCGTCCGTGACCTAAAGGTGAAGTACCGCCGCAGCTTTTTGGGTTATTTGTGGAGCCTTCTCAACCCCTTGATGATGATGGCCGTTATGTCGGTGGTTTTCTCGTTTATGTTCCGTTCGAATATCGAGAATTTTCCGCTTTATCTGATTTGTGGCAATACGCTGTGGGCTTTTTTCAGTGAAAGCACAACAATGGCCATGAATTCGGTTATCAATAACGGGGCGCTGATTAAAAAAGTGTATATCCCCAAATTTATTTTTCCGGTTTCACGGGTGCTTTCCAGTTTTGTAACAATGAGTTTCAGCCTGGTGGCGATTTTAATTGTTATGCTCGTAACCCGTACACCTTTCCGGCTGCCGATTCTGCTGTTCCCGATCCCGATGGTTCTGCTGCTGGTATTTTGCATTGGAATTGGTATGGTTTTGTCCGCTCTGGCAGTTTATTTCCGGGATATCATGCACCTGTATAGCGTTATTACCATGGCGTGGATGTATGCAACTCCGATTTTCTATCCGCTCGACCCGGAAGTTCTCCCGCAGCAGCTGATCAATTTGATTAAGCTGAATCCCATGTATCATTACATCAATTTCTTCCGTCAGATCGTGCTGTACGGAAGCGTTCCTGGGATCAATACCTGGTTTGCCTGTGCTGCAAGTGCATTGGTTTCTCTGCTGATCGGCCTTGCGATCTTCAGAAAAATGCAGAAAAACTTCATTCTGTATCTGTAAAGGAGATGAAAGCGATGGCAGATAAAATTATCACAGTAAACAATGTGTCCATGCGATTTAACCTTGCAGAGGAAAAAACGGATACGTTGAAAGAGTATTTTCTGAAGATGCTCACTGGAAAACTGCATTTCAATGAGTTTCTGGCATTAAAAAATGTTTCCTTTTCCATTGAGAAAGGTGAGTCGGTGGCGCTAATCGGCTCCAACGGAAGTGGTAAAAGCACCATGCTGAAAATCCTTGCAGGTGTATTGTATCCGTCGGAGGGAAATGTCCAGATCAACGGCAGCATTGCTCCGCTTATTGAGCTGGGCGCAGGCTTTGATATGGATCTCACGGCCCGTGAAAATATCTACCTGAACGGTGCAGTTCTGGGGTACGATCATGATTTTATGGAGCAGAATTTCAGAGAAATCATGGATTTTTCGGAACTGTGGGATTTTGTGGACGTTCCGGTGAAGAACTATTCCTCCGGTATGGTGGCGCGTCTGGGATTTGCCATTGCCACAATCGTAAAAGCAGACATTCTGGTTGTGGATGAGATTCTTGCGGTCGGCGATTTTAAATTCCAGGAAAAGTGTAAGGCTCGCATGGAAAAGATGATGGGCGAAGGCACTACTCTGCTTTTTGTGAGTCATAGCGAAGAACAGGTAAAAGAGCTGTGTAACCGTGCGATCTGGCTGGATCATGGCAAACTGATGGCAGATGGTCCCACGGAGCAGGTCTATCAGCAGTATGCAGAAAAAATGAATGGATAAAGACGAAAGACGTTAAAAAATAAGGATGGTGTGACCATGGCATCGAATATTAAAATTCTGATTTCCTGCCATAAGGATACGGCGTATTTGAAAAGCGACATTTGGCAGCCTATTCAGTTGGGTTGTGATAGTACAGAGAAAAGACTGCCGGGCATGCTCTACGATAATTCGGGAGAAAACATTTCGAGCAAAAACCCGATGTATTGTGAGTTGACCGCACAGTATTGGGCATGGAAGAATCTGGAGGCGGATTATTATGGCTTCTGCCATTACCGTCGCTATTTCAGTTTTTCTGACCAGCAGTATTTTGAAGATGCCTATGGAAATATCATTGAACCGTATTTCGATGATGACCTGATCGAGAAATACGATTGGGCCGACGAAAAAGTTCGGAATCTGGTGGAAAAATACGATGTCATCACCACTGTGCGAAAGGATCTTCGGCAGATGCCCGGGCGGTTCAGTTCGGTGATGGATCATTACCAGCGCGCCCCGCTTCTCCATGGGGAGGATTTGCAGACGGTGCTGGATATTATTGATGAAAAATATCCGGAATACAGCAAGGTTGCCCATGAACACTGCAATGGCCATACTACCAGTTTTTGCAATATGTATATTTTGAAGAAGGAAATCTTCTTCGATTACTGCCAGTGGATGTTCGGTGTGCTGGAAGAATTCTGCAAACGAGTGGATATGAGCCACTATACCACGGAAGCACTGCGCACTCCGGGGCATCTCTCTGAGCGTTTGTTTGGAATTTATTACTTAAAATTGATGGAGAAAAACCCTGAGCTGCGGGTGAAAGAATTGCAGTGTGTTTTTCTTGAAAAAACGGATAAGCAGTCGCTTCTGGCACCTGCTTTCCAGGAAAACAGCGTGCCGGTAGTGTTTGCGGCGAATGACAGATTTGTCCCCATGTTTGCGGCCTGCCTGCGTTCGGTGCTGGATCATATTTCCGATCAGTACAACTATGATCTGGTACTGCTGCAGTCGGATGTGAGCGATGAGAACAAAGCGGAGCTGCTCGGAATGGTTGCAGGATATAAAAATGTTTCCCTGCGATTCTTTGATGCGGCGCGCATGGTGAAAAACTATAAACTGAAGGCAAATGCGCATATCAGTGTGGAGACATTCTATCGCTTCCTGATTCAGGCGGCCATGCCGGATTACGATAAAATCCTGTATCTTGATTGTGACCTGATTGCCAATGCGGACGTGGCAGAGCTGTATCAGACGGATGTGGAGGGGTATATGCTTGCCGCTGCACGCGATCCGGACTTTTTGGGTCAGATCAATGGGGCAAACCTTGGCACCAAGCTGTATTGTGAGCAGGAGTTCAAGATGAAGGACCCCTACAATTATTTTCAGGCTGGTGTTCTGCTGTTTAATGAGAAAGAGATGCGTAAGGCATACTCGTTGGACGAGTGGCTGATGTTTGCTTCTCATCCGTACAAATACAGTGACCAGGATGTGCTGAACCTTTACTGTGAAGGAAAAGTAAAGTATCTGGATATGGCATGGAATATGATTACAGACTGCGACCACACCCGTGTGAGCCAGGTAATCGTCCATGCGCCGGCGTCGGTTCAAGCAGAGTATAGAAAAGCACATGCCAATCCGAAATTAATCCACTATGCTGGTTTTATGAAACCCTGGCACCGTCCTACCGAAGATTATGCCAGAAAGTTCTGGGATGCATCTCGCAGAACCCCCTATTACGAGGAACTGCTGTTCCGTATGTCGGATGGAATTGCCTACTGGGCGGTATATGAAAACAATAAGCGTTTTGGTGTGAAGCGCATAAAGGAACTGGCAAAAAAGGTTATAAAAAAAGTGGGAAACAAATTGTTCCCTAAAGGAACGGCTCGCCGGGAAAAATTGAAGGTTTGGCTTAAGCGGTAAAAAAGCATTGGAGGAAGAACATGAATACGCCACATATTTCGGTGATTGTTGCTGTGTATAACGTTCAAAAAACATTGCGGCAATGTCTTGAAAGTCTGGTCAACCAAACTTTAAAAGAAATAGAAATTATTTGTGTGAATGACGGTTCTACAGATTTGTCCAATGAAATAATAGCGGAATATGCGGAGAAGGATTGTCGCGTAAAGATGATCGATTTGGGCAGAAACTGTGGTACCAGTGTTGCCCGCAAACAGGGAGTAATGGCAGCCTCAGGAAAATACATAATGTTTTGCGATAGCGACGATGAGTATTATCCGAATGCTTGCGAGGTAGTGTGGCGTGAAATGGAGAAAGACCCGGTGGATATTCTCCATTTCGCAAGTAAAATCTGCGCGTTCCCAAATGCAAAGGTTGATTTGAAAGGCTTAAAGAAAGTATTACAGCCAGTGCTGCAAAAGGTAGAGGGAGATTTGTGTAAAAAGTGCCTGCAGGAAGAAAAGTGGGGGTTCACTCTTTGGAATAAGGCATATAATGCAGAAATATGTAAAAAAGCATTTGGTCATGTATGCAATGAGTATATTGTTGTTTCGGAAGATTTGTACGTAACGTTTCTAATCCTGTATTTTAGCAAGACGTATCGTGGAATCTCCAGTAGATTATATTTGTATAGAGCAGGCGAAGGGATTACCGTATGGAATTCACAAGTTGATTTCGAAAAATTCAAAAAGCTTTGTACAGAGACCAAATTGATTCCATGTATTAAGCAGTTTTTGGATAGCGTGAATGCTGAAAAAAAGTATTACACCGTTTACAAAAAGCTTTGCAATAGAATCCTTGAAAACAGAATTTATCAGTGGATGCATATTCTTTCAGCAGAGGATTCCTGGAAAGGCTATCAGCTATTAACGGAAGAGTTAACCGTACCGGCTGTTGTAGGAGAACTTGAGCGAGTATCCTGTGGAAAATTTGATGAAGTTGTAAAACGGTTAACGGCTAATAATGCCATGGTGCGCGGCGGAAGGCCCGTAAAACGTATTGGAGCATATTATCATCGCATCAGAAACGGCGGGGCAGAAAAAATAACCACGGAATTGTTGTTTATCTGGAAACAACTTGGCTATGAAGTATCGCTGATTACAGATGAACCGGAAGCAGCGGATGATTATCCTGTACCGGAAGGCACCAAAAGAATTGTGATCCGTGATTTTCGCAAAAGCTTTAATGGAACGTTTGCGAAACGTGCGAAAGAATGGAAATATATTATTGAGAAAAATAATCTGGACACAATCGTATATCATGATGCAACATCGCCGACCTTGCTGTGGGATTTGTGCTCAGTGAAAGGAGAGCAGTGCAACTTCTTTGTGGTTGCACACTCGATGTTTGCGGGTATTACATGGTATGATCCTGAACGAGCTACGCTTATGCCGGATGTTTATAAAATGGTTGATGGTGTAGCTGTCCTTTCTGATACAGATGCAAAGTTCTGGAGCAATTATTGTCCTGCATATTACATTCCCAATCCTATTTCACTGACAGCACCGGAGACCGTATCCACACTTAAGTCAAAGAATATACTCTGGGTAGGAAGATTGTCTCCGGAAAAACAGCCGGAAGATATGATCAAAATCTTCTCCTTGGTAAAACGACAGGTTCCTGACGCTACGCTGACCATGTTAGGTAGTGCAGATATTGATTGGATGGAAGACAATCTGCAGCAAATGGTTGACGATATGCGCTTGAGTGATAGTGTGGAGTTTGTTGATTTCACATTGGATGTTGAGCGATATTATCAGGAAGCCGCGGTGTTTGCGTTTACATCTAAATGCGAGAGTTTCTCCATGGTTTTGGCGGAAAGTAAGAATTATGGATTGCCGATTGTAATGTATTCGTTGCCAAATCTGGAACTGATTAAAGACGGAAAAGGCGTCTACGAAATTTCTCAGAATAATGTTGTAAAGTTTTCCAATACACTTATTTCTCTTTTGCAAGATGAAGTGCTTCGACGTGAAGAGGGTGCCAAATCGAGAGAGAGTATTGAAGAGTTTGTGAAAAACGATATTTGTGAGCGATGGGGAGAAGTTTTCCAAAAACTTTCCGTGCCTTTGCAGTATGGCGATCAGTCTATGACATTGGTTCTGGATTTGCTCCTTTCCGGCTTACATGAGGGAATTTTGAAGCTTAGGGGGCAACAGTTCTATAGTTCTGCCGGAATTGCTGTTCACGGAGAGGCATGTGGTCGTCATGAAGAGGTGCTCAACCGTCATGAAGAGGTTGTGAACCGGCACGAAGAAGTAGTGAACCGCCACGAAGAAGTGGTGAATCGCCACGAGGAAGTGGTGAACCGTCATGAGGATGCCATCAATCATCAGTGGGGAATCCAAAAGTGGCATGAGGACCGGATTTCCGCATTGGAGCAGCGGACATTTAAAGGCATGCTGAAGAAAGTATTCCGGAAACTCTTTAAAAAATAAGGTGCATCTCAATGAGAGCCTCTTCTACACTGCTCTCCCACCGGCAGTACCGTTCAATAATAGCAGTCTCATGAGTTTTGGTTAAGGGTGACGTCTCCCGGAAGTGGTGGTGAGATTGCGGCTAGAGTGCCCGCTGCAATAGCCTTGGCGCTGCCCATTGCGTTCGTATTGGATAGCCTGGGGTAAAAGTTCCTTCGTCTCAGCTTCTGGCAGTTCATTGAGGGCTTCTTCTACGCTACCGCGCACCAGTTCCTTGCGTTCACTTTTGATTACGGCCTCGTTTAGTTGTACAATTTTTCAGACATGGTTTGCTGTCTTCTTTCGAATGGTGTGTTGCAACTTCACTCTCCCAAAG
>NZ_JAPNNW010000003.1:0-232899 GCF_027853465.1 Allofournierella sp. CML151
GCCTTTCGGTGACCTTTTTCGACAGGCTGAGGCAGGACGTTTGTCCTGCCTTTTTTGTTGCACTTCCCCCTTCGGGGGCGGCTTCACCGTTCGCGCTGAGGCGCTCCGGTTCGGCTCACAGGGCATCTCCGGAAAAAAGAGTGAGAGCCGATCGAGTGGTGCTTCTGATTTACTCCACATTCTGCCGATTGGCCGATATAGATTTTTAGGACAAAATACATAATTTGTCCTGGAATTGGACAATTTTATCCGGTTGTACCGTGAAAAATGAGGCGCTATTTGTTACGCTATAAGTTAGTATGATCGATCATTTTGGAAAGGACGGCGGCTATGGACGTATCGGATTACTCAAACGAGCTGCAAGCGTATTTGCTGGGGCATGGCGATGATCTTCTGACGCACATCATCCAGTTCAACGAATTGATGATGCGCTATCAGGCGGCCATCAAGGAAGTGAGCACCAAGCTGGAGATCCTGAAAAGCGACTTTCAGCTGCGCAACCAGCGCAGCAGCATCGAGAGCATCCAGTCCCGGATCAAAAAGCCTGCCAGCATTCTGAAAAAGCTGAGCAGCCGGGGGATTGAGGCCAATCTGGAAACCATCCGCACCCAGCTGAGCGATGTGGCCGGTATCCGCGTGATCTGCCCCTTTATTGACGATATCTATCAGGTGGCGGAACAGCTTGCCATCCAGGACGATATCCGGGTTTTGCGTGTGAAGGATTACATCCAGAACCCCAAGCCCAACGGATACCGCAGCTACCATGTGATCCTGGAGGTCCCGGTCTTTTTTATGGACAACAAGGAGCTGATGCAGGTGGAGGTGCAGTTCCGCACGGTGGCCATGGATTTCTGGGCCAGTCTTGAGCATCAGATCAAATACAAAAAGGACATTCCCGATGCGGAGGAATTGGTGCAGGAGCTGAAAAGCTGCGCGGACACCATTGCCGAAACGGATCGGAAAATGCTGGAATTGCGCCGCCGGATGGAGCAGCAGAAGGGGAGCCAATCCGAAAAACGCCCCCTGGAATTTCCGGAATAAGGGCCGGAAAAACAGGAGGGCGGGCAAGACTTATTGCGGTTCGGCGTTACCGCCTTGCTGAAGAGCAATCAGTTTATCGAAGATTTCGCCGGAAAGCAGATCCTTCAGCATGCGGACCACCGGCTCCGGGTCGCCTTCCATGCCGTTTTTGGCCCAGTTGGAAATCACTCCGGTGAGTCCGAAGGCGTAAAAGCGGGAGATGGTGCGAATCTGCCCGGGTGTGAGAAACTGCTCACCCCCGGCGTTTCGCAGAAGGTTCTGGGTCAGCTGCACATAAAAATCCATCAGACATTCGGAAAAGCTGTTCTGCCCCTGGATGTGGAGCACCTTCCGGTAAAGGGTGCGGTTGTCCTGCAGATAGCGGCACAGCGCCAGCAGCGCGTCGGCCCAGCTGTCCATGGACTGGGACTCCCCGATGATCGGCGTGATTTCGGAATAAAAAATCCAGTTGATCACGTCGTATTTGTCCTTGAAGTGGTAGTAAAAGGTGTTGCGGCTGATATGGCAGTGCCGGGCGATCTCGCCCACGGAAATTTCCTCAAAATCCCTGGTCTGCAAAAGCTCTTTGGTCCCCTTTGCCACCATGTATTTGGTGAATCCGGCAGTGGACATGATGCTCGCCTCCAACGCATATTTGCTATGCATCATTATAACAAAGGCGGCCGGGGCTTTCAATGCGTCCACCCCGCACGCGGGGCAGGCAAACGGAATCAAACGGAACGGAGTGAAGGATATGAAATTGGGTCTGGTTGACGTGGGCGGCGGCCTGCGTGGAATTTATGCGGCCGGTGTGCTGGATTACTGCATGGATGAGCACATCGTGTTTGACTGCTGCGTTGGCGTTTCGGCGGGAAGCGCCAACACGGCCTCCTATCTGGCGGGGCAGAGGGGCAGAAACTATAAGTTCTACTGCGAATACGCCTTTCGCAAGGAATACATGAGTCTTTCCAATTATCTGAAGCATCATTCCTACATCGACATGGACTATGTGTACGGGACTTTGAGCAATGCCGGCGGCGAGTATCCGCTGGATTACCGGGCCATTCGGGAAAACCCCGCCCAGCTGTTCGTGGTGGCGCAGGAGGCGGTCAGCGGCAAGGCGGTGTACTTCACCAAGGAGGATATGGCGCAGGACCATTACCAGATTTTCATGGCCTCATCCTCCATCCCCGGAGTGAACAAGCCCTACCCCATTGCCGGGCAGCTGTATTACGACGGCGCCCTGGGCGATCCGGTGCCGGTGCAGAAGGCCTTCGACGAGGGCTGCGACCGGGTGGTGCTGCTTCTCACAAAACCGGCGGCTGTGCCCCGTGAGCCGGGCCGTGACCCCATGTTGGCCAGGATGATCCAGCGCCGGTATCCGGCCTCGGCAGAGAACCTGCGCAACCGGGCAAACCGCTACAACCAGGAGGTGGCCGCCGCCAAGGAATGGGAGAAAGAGGGCAAGGTGCTGATCGTCTCGCCGGACGACACCGAGGGCGTGAGCACCCTGTCCAAGGAACGGGAGGCGCTGGACCGGCTGTACCACAGAGGCTACCGGGATGGCGAGCGCATCAAGGCCTGGCTGGGTCTGGAATAACGGAATAAAAGCATTGGGGCAGCCCGGCACCGCTTCGGCGGCGGCCGGGCTGCTTTTTTGCTGGTGCGAAACAAGGGAAAAGCAAGATTTGGCGGCGGGCGAAAATTCCAGTTTTATGGTATGATAAAAGGGAGAAACCCAGGGAGGTGACGCACGTGAAAGAGGACCGGGCCATTCACCGGCGCATTTCGGAATATGCCTGTGCCGAACCCCAGGCGCTCCGGCGCGATTTTCAGATCACAAGCGAGGGCTACGACCCCTGGCAGGTGGAGGATAGCCGCCGCCGCTGGGGCGCCAACGTGGTGGCGGGCCGCCGGGCGGACACGGTGCTCTACCGGCTGCGGCGGGCCTTTGTGACCCCCTTTTCCATGATATTGCTGGTGCTGGCCGCCATCTCCTTTGTTACCGATGTGCTGCTGGCCTCCAACTTCAGCCGAAACCTGACCACCGTGTTCATCGTGCTGGGTATGCTGCTCATCAGCGGGGCGGTGCGCTTTGTGCAGGAGCTGCGGGCCAAACGGGTGGCGGACCACCTCACCGGCATGATCGCCACCCGGGTGCGGGTGCTGCGGGCGGGCCGGTGGACCGAGCTTTGCTCCACCGAGCTGGTGGTGGGCGACCGGGTGCGGCTGGCGGCCGGGGACCGGGTACCCGCGGACATCCGCCTCACCGAAGCGAAGGACCTGTTCGTCTCCCAGTCGGTGATCACCGGCGAGAGCGGCGTGCTGGAAAAGCGGGCCGTCACCCTGCGCCCCGGCACTGCAAAGACCGCCGCCGATTACGAGAACGTGGCCTTTCTGGGCTCCACCGTGATGGGCGGCTTTAGCGAGGGCATCGTGCTGGCGGTGGGAGCGGATACGGTCTACGGCGGCTTTTCCGCCGCGGGCGCGGAGCGGAAAAACGGCTTTGACCGGGGCGCGAACTCCATTGCCTGGGTGCTGATCCGCTTTATGGCGGTGCTGGTCCCGGTGGTGTTTGCCGCCTGCGGGCTGACCAAGGGCAACTGGCTGTCGGCCTTTCTGTTCGCTTTGTCGGTGGCGGTGGGCCTCACCCCGGAGCTGCTGCCCATGGTGGTGAACGCCTGCCTGGCCAAGGGCTGCGCGGCCATGGGCAAAAAGCAGACGGTGGTCAAGACCATCAACGCCATGCAGGGCTTCGGCAGCATGGACCTGCTCTGTGTGGACAAGACCGGCACCCTCACCGGCGATGTGGTGGCGCTGGAATATTATATGGATGTGCTGGGCAACGAGAGCGGCCGGGTGCTGGAGCTGGCCTATCTGAACAGCCTGTACCACACCGGGGTGCAGAACCATCTGGACGACGCCATCCTTCGCTGCCGGGATATGCCCGGCCAGCAGGAGCGGTTCGAGGGTCTGGCCCGCCGCTGCCCCAAGCTGGACGAGCTGCCCTTTGATTACGAGCGGCGTCTGGCTGGCGTGCTGGTGGGCGGAAAAGAAACCCTGCTCATTGTGAAGGGAAGCCTGGACGAGGTCTGCCGCCGGTGCAGCCATGTGGAATACAAGGGCCAGCGGCTGCCCATGGGGCCGGATGCCGCCGCCAGCGTGCACGCGGTGGCGGACGAGATGCTGGAGGACGGTATGAAGGTGCTGGCGGTGGCCTGCAAGCCAATGGAGGGCCGCACCGCCCGCCCGGAGGATGTGCAGAATCTGACCCTGCTGGGCTATCTTGCCTTTTTCGACGCACCCAAAAAGACCGCCGCGGCCGCGGTGGCCCGTCTGCGGGAGCTGCATGTGGGGGTGCGGGTGCTCACTGGCGACCAGAAAAGCGTGGCGGTGTCCATCTGCAGGCGGCTGGGCATCGACGCGGAGCAGGTGCTCACCGGCCCCGAGCTGGAGAGCCTGAACGAAAATGACGCGACCATGCGCATCGAGCGCACGGCGGTGTTCGCTGAGCTTTCGCCCAAGCAGAAGGCGCGGGTGGTGGCGGTGCTGCGGGCCAACGGCCATACGGTGGGCTTTCTGGGCGACGGCATGAACGACCTGCCCGCCATATTGGAATCTGACGTGGGCATCTCGGTGGACACGGCGGCCCAGGCGGTGAAGGAGGGCGCGGACGTGATCCTTTTGAAAAAGGACCTGAACGTGCTGGGCGAGGGCATTCTGGAGGGCCGGAGAGCCTTCTGCAACCTTTCCAAATACATCCGCATCACCGCTTCGTCCAACTTCGGCAACATCGTTTCCATCGTGATCGCCAGCGTGCTGCTGCCCTTCTTCCCCATGACGGCGGTGCAGCTGCTGCTTTTGAATCTGTTGTATGACCTGCTCTGTCTGGCCCTGCCCTGGGACCAGGTGGACCCGGAGGCCTGCGCCCGGCCGCTGGAATGGTCCGGCCGCACGCTGGGCCGGTTCATGCGGTTCTTTGGGCCGTTAAGCTCGATTTTCGACCTGCTCACCTTCGCCTGGCTCTTCTTTGTGCTCTGCCCGGCGGTGTGCGGGGGCGGGTTCTTCCAGCTGGCCCAGGAGGCCCAGCGGCTGCGGTTCATCGCCCTGTTTCAGACCGGCTGGTTCCTGGAATCCATGTGGACCCAGGTACTGATCCTGCACCTGCTGCGCACCGCGAAGGCGCCGTTTTTGCAGAGCAGGCCCTCCCGGCCGGTGATGCTGGTCACCGGGCTGGGCATCGTGCTGTTCACCGGCCTGACCTTCACGCCGCTGGGGCGGCTGATCGGCCTGACCGCCCTGCCGCTGGTGTACTTTGCCTTTTTGGCGGTTATGGTGGCGCTGTATCTGTTGCTGGTGAGCCTGGCCAAGGGGCTTTACCGGAAAAAATACCGTGAGCTGATCTGAGAAAGGAGGGGTCCGCTGTGAAAAAGAACATCGGGTTCGCCGCGCTGGATCTCTCCCTGGCGGACTGGCTGCGGGAGAAGCTGCGGCTGAATGCCCCCGACACCCCCGCCGCCCGGGAGCTGCTGGAGGGCATTGAGGAGCTGATGAGCGGCCGGGCCGACAGCCTGATGCTGGAGCTGGCCGAGGGCACCCCGGTCGCTGTGCCGGAGGGGGTGCTGCACTGCGGTGCGCTCTCCATCGACCAGCGGCTGCGGCGGGTTGTGCGGGACGGGCAGGAGATCGCCCTCACCCCCAAGGAGTTCGACATCCTGTATTTTCTGGCCCGCAACCGGGGCGAGGTGTTCACCAAGGAGCAGATTTATCAGGCGGTGTGGGAGGACGACTACCTGCTGGACGACAGAAACATCATGGCCTTCATCCGCAAGCTGCGCAAAAAGATCGAGCCCAACCCGGACGCGCCGGAGTACATCCTCACCATCTGGGGCATCGGCTACAAGTTCAGTGACCGGCTTTAAGTGCCGAAGCAATCAAATAAACAAAGGCAGCGCCGCGCAATCCCTGCAAAATGGAATTGCGCGGCGCTGTTTTTAATTCTTACCCAATCGCAAGGAAATCGCAAGGGTTTGCCCATGGGATCTTCATTGCGATTTTTGTATGATGGAATCAGCGGACGGCAGCCGGTGTGACATAAGAAAACGACGCCGGAAAAGGGCCGCTTTTGCGGGATTGCAGCGTCAAAGCCCCTTGACAACCACCAAGGGTGCCTACGGGTCTTTTCCTTGCACTCCCATCAAAATCGGACCTTTTCCGGTGCAGAGCAGTTCTGCCCCAGGATTTTGGATGCAGAAAGTGCGAAAAGGGGCGGAGCAAGCCTTGATGGCTTGCCCGCGCCTTTGAACATTTTGTGCGCCAAAATCCTACGGCAGAACCGTCGTTTTCTTATGGCACACCGGCGAAAGACCGCATTCTCAACAACGAAACGAAAGGAGGCGGCGGTATGGATTCCGACGGCAATCCCCGAAGGTACAGAGCATCCCGGGCGGCGGGTCCGAACGCGCCGCGCCCCGTGCTCTGACCGCTTTGTTTGAACGGCAAGGAGGAATGAGCAATGATCAACAACAAGAAAAACGCGGCGGCCCGGCAGGCTGCCGAAAAAGCACGCATCCGCCAGGAGGTGGACCGCCGCATCCAGGACGCAGCGGCCTGCCCCATCCCGGATGTGCTGCAGGAGCTGAACACCACCCTGCGGGGCCTGAACGAGCAGGCGGTGGCCCGCAGCCGCGCCCGCTACGGCGCGAACCGGGTCACCCACGAAAAGCGTCAGTCGCTGGCAAAGCGGCTTGCCGGAGCCTTCATCAACCCCTTCACCGCCATTCTGTGCTGCCTGGCGCTGGTGTCCATCATGACCGACATGGTCTTCCCGCTGTGCTCGCTGTTCGGCGGTACCCCCGAGGACTTCGACTGCCTGACCGTGGTCATCATCCTCACCATGGTGCTGATCTCCGGCACCCTGCGCTTTGTGCAGGAATCCCGCAGCGGCAATGCGGCGGAAAAGCTGCTGGCCATGATCACCACCACCTGCACCGTCACCCGGCGGGAGCAGGAGCTGGCCGAGATCCCGCTGGACGAGCTGGTGGTGGGCGACATCGTACACCTCTCGGCCGGGGACATGATCCCCGCCGACCTGCGCATTCTGGAGGCCAAGGATTTATTCCTCAGCCAGGCCAGCCTCACCGGCGAGAGCGAACCGGTGGAAAAGACCGCCGCGGTGAGCGAGCCGAAGGAGACCATCACCGACCACACCAACATCGCCTTCATGGGCAGCAGTGTGGTCTCGGGCAGCGCCACGGCGGTGGCGGTCTGCGTGGGCGATGCCACCCTGTTCGGCTCCATGGCCAGCGCGGTGGCGGGCGAGGCGGTGGAGACCAGCTTCACCCGCGGCGTGAACGCGGTGTCCTGGGTGCTGATCCGCTTCATGCTGGTGATGGTGCCGCTGGTCTTCTTCATCAACGGGCTGACCAAGGGCGACTGGCTGAATGCCTTCCTCTTCGGCATCTCCATCGCGGTAGGCCTTACCCCCGAGATGCTGCCCATGATCGTGACCACCTGCCTGGCCAAGGGCGCGGTGTCCATGAGCAAGAAAAAGACCATCGTCAAGAACCTGAATTCCATCCAGAACTTCGGCGCCATCGACGTGCTCTGCACCGACAAGACCGGCACCCTCACCCAGGACCAGGTGGTGCTGGAATACCACCGGAACCTGAACGGGGAAGAGGACACCCGGGTGCTGCGCCACGCCTATCTGAACAGCTATTTTCAGACCGGCTACAAAAACCTGATGGACCTGGCGATCATCCGCAAGACCGAGGAGCAGGAGGCCGCCGACCCCCGGCTGCTGGACCTGTCCGAGCATTATGTGAAGGTGGATGAAATTCCCTTCGACTTCGCCCGCCGCCGCCTGACCACCGTGGTGCAGGACAAGACCGGCAAGACCCAGATGGTGACCAAGGGCGCGGTGGAGGAGATGCTGGCGATCTGCAGCCACGCCGAGTGCGACGGCACGGTCCAGCCCCTGACCGGGGAGCTGCGCCGCCGCATTTTGCAGGCGGTGGACGAGATGAACGACAAGGGGTTCCGTGTGCTGGCCATCGCCCAGAAGAGCAGCCCCGCCCCGGCGAGGGCCTTCGGGGTGAAGGACGAGCAGGACATGGTGCTCATGGGCTATCTGGCCTTTCTGGACCCGCCCAAGGAATCCACCGCCGCCGCCCTGCGGGCGCTGAAGGCCCACGGCGTCACCGCCAAGCTCCTCACCGGTGACAACGAAAAGGTTACTCGCACCATCTGCCGCCAGGTGGGGCTGAAAGTTCGCAACATGCTGCTGGGCGCGGATGTGGCCCGCATGAGCGACGCGGAGCTGGCCCGGGCCGCGGAATCCACCGACGTGTTTGCCAAGC
Organism: Allofournierella sp. CML151; assembly: GCF_027853465.1. Lineage (NCBI taxonomy): Bacteria > Bacillati > Bacillota > Clostridia > Eubacteriales > Oscillospiraceae > Allofournierella > Allofournierella sp. CML151. The sequence goes on from NZ_JAPNNW010000003.1 coordinate 8,382, forward strand.
TCACCCCGGACCAGAAGGCCCGGGTGGTGGCGGCGCTGCGCTCGAACGGGCACACCGTGGGCTTCATGGGCGACGGAATTAACGATGCGGCCGCCATGAAGGCCGCCGACATCGGTATCTCGGTGGACACCGCCGTGGATGTGGCCAAGGAATCGGCGGATGTGATTTTGCTGGAAAAGGACCTGATGGTGCTGGAGCAGGGCATCATCGAGGGCCGCAAGACCTACGCCAACATGATCAAGTACATCAAGATGACCGCCTCCTCCAACTTCGGCAACATGTTCTCGGTGCTGGCGGCCAGCGCGCTGCTGCCGTTCCTGCCCATGATGAGCGTGCAGCTGATCGTGCTGAACCTGATCTATGATCTCTCCTGCACCGCCATCCCCTGGGACAATGTGGACGAGGAGTTCATCGCCCGCCCCCGCAAGTGGGACGCCTCCAGCGTGGGCAGCTTCATGCTCTGGATCGGGCCCACCAGCTCCATCTTCGACTTCCTCACCTACATCTTCATGTACTTCGTCTTCTGTCCGCTGTTCGTCTCCGGCGGAGTGCTGTACAACGACCTGGCCAATCATTTCAGCGGCCCGCAGCTGGTGCAGATGCAGGCGGCCTATCTGGGCATGTTCCAGGCGGGCTGGTTCGTGGAATCCATGTGGAGCCAGACCCTGGTCATCCATATGATCCGCACCCCCAAGCTGCCGTTTATTCAGAGCCGGGCCTCCGCTCCGCTCACCCTGGTCACCCTGGCGGGCATCACCGCGCTTACCATCATTCCCTTCACCCCGCTGGGAACCCTACTGGGCTTCGTGGCCCTGCCGCCGCTGTACTTTGCCTTCCTGATTCCCTGCATCCTGCTGTATATGGCGCTGGCCACCAGTCTGAAAAAGGCCTATGTGCGCCACTACGGAGAACTGCTTTGATGTTATGCTGAAAGGAGCGATTGCCATGACCCTGACCATGAACTGGGCCGCCGTCTGGATGCGGCTGTTCGGCACCACCACCCTCTGGGGGCTGGATCTGGGCTTCTGGGCGGCGCTGGCCGCCGTGGCGCTGATCGTGATCGCCATGAACCTGGTGTTCTGGGGCATGAAGCCTGCCGCACCCCGGCCCGAACAAAAGGAAACTGTATAAAAAAGCAGCCGCCCCGGCTTTTTCGGGGCGGCTGCTTTTGGTATATCAGGCATGGGGGTAAAAATCGCTCACGGTGTTGGTCACCAGCCGGAAGGTGAGCTGGGCCATGTGCTGGGGGCTTTCCTCGCAGCCCCGGCTCAGCCAGTCCTTGATCAGGCCCACGCCACCGGCCACGCAGTAGGCGTAGGTGTATTTCAAATCGTCCATCCGCTCGGGGAAAGCCTCCCGCAGCGCCTTCAGGCTGTAGTGGGAGAGCATCTCTTCAATGCGGTGCAGAAAGGCGATGTCGCCGTGGGGGCCCAGCAGGGCGGCGCAGATCTCCCGGTTTTCAAACAGGATGGCGAAGATGTCCTCAATAAAGGGGAAGCTGTTTTCGTTGAAGGGGCTTACCGGATGGGTGCGGATGGTGTGCAGAATCTCCTCGTACAGCTCGTTCTCCACGCTTTCCAGCATGTTGTAAATATCGGTGTAGTGCAGATAGAAGGTGGAGCGGTTGATGTCCACCAGGTCCACCAGCTCCTTCACCGTCACCTCCTTCACGCTCTTCTGGGCCATCAGCTGGGCGAGACCGTGGCGCAGCTGGGCCTTGGTGCGGCGGATGCGCCGGTCCGGCTTTTTTTCCATGGGTGCGCTTCCTTTCATTTGTAAAAGATTTGTGACTGTTCAACACAACGCGACGCAATGTCTATTAATGGATACTGCGACGGAAACTGTCGGTTGTGTTGTTCTTCTTGGCTTAGTATAATTCTCTTTGCAGGAAAAAGCAATACTGCGATGAATAAACAACACGGTATTGATTTTCTGAGAGAGATCGAGGAAAGGAAGCGATTTTTTCGTTCTATGCTGAAAAATGAATGGAAAAAGCTGCTGAGCAACAAGCTGATGCTTGTGGTGGTGGTGGCCATCATCGCCATTCCCACCATCTACACCACCCTGTTCCTGGGCTCCATGTGGGACCCCTACGGCAGCGTGGAGCACCTGCCGGTGGCACTGGTGAACCAGGACCAGCCGGTGGAATACGAGGGCAAGACCCTGGATGTGGGCGCCGAACTGGTGGACAGCCTGCTGGAGGACGCCTCCCTGGACTTCCACCAGGTGAGCGAGGAGGACGCGGCCAAGGGGCTGGCGGCAGGGGATTACTATATGGTAATCACCATTCCGCAGGACTTCTCGGCCAACGCGGCCACCCTCACCGACGATCAGCCCAAACAGATGGAGCTGAACTACGAGACCAACCCCGGCACCAACTACATCGCCTCCAAGCTGAGCGAGACGGCCATGAAGGAGATTCAGGCCAGCGTGCGGGAAGAGGTGACCAAGACCTACGCCGAAACCATGTTTGACCAGCTCACCGAGGTGGGCGACGGCATGCAGGAGGCGGCGGACGGCGCGGGCGAAATCCGGGACGGCGCCGAGCAGCTGGCGGATGGCAACAACACCATCCGGGAAAACCTGCAGCTTCTGGCAGACAGCACCCTTACCTTCCGCAGCGGCAGCGAGACCCTGACCGAGGGCCTGGCCCAGTACACCCAGGGCGTGCAGCAGCTGGCAGACGGCGCGAAGAAGCTGGACGACGGCGCAAAGCAGCTGAAGGACGGCGTGGACCAGCTGGGCGCTTCGGCCCCGGCACTGGCCCAGGGCGTAAGCGCACTGAACGACGGCGCGGCCCAGCTGGCCCAGGGCACGGCCCAGGCCAAGACCGGCAGCGACAGCCTGACCGCAGGCGCGGCTCAGGTGGACGATAATCTGAAAACCCTGAACGAGGGTCTGAGCCAGCTGCAGAGCCAGACCGCAGCCCTGCCGGATTCCGCCTCGGCGCTGGATTCCGGCGCAGCCCAGGCGCTGGAGGGGGCGAAAGCCCTGCAGCAGGGCGCACAGGGCCTGGCCGCAGGCGCGGACAAGGCCAGCCAGGGCGCAGCCGCGCTGAACCAGGGCCTGCAGACCCTGAGCGGCAAATCCGAGGAACTGAACCAGGGCGCGGCCCAGCTGAAAAACGGACTGGATGCCCTGGCAGCCGCGGCGGGCGGCTCAGATGTGTCCGGCAGCCTGACCGCTCTGGCCGGGCAGCTGGATCAGGCGGCCCAGGCGGCCGGTGCGGGTGCAGTGGCCCCGCAGGACCCGGCGGCTCTGGCCCAGACCATTGCGGACAATGCACAAGCCGCCCAGGAGGGCAATGAGGACGCATTGAATGCCCTGATCGCGGCGGCCAATGAGCTGGCCACCGTGGCACAGAATAACTACAACGACGCAAACACCGCCAACGCAGCCCGGGATCAGGCCGCACAGGCTCTTGCCGGCGCGGCCGGTGCGCTGGCCAATGCAGCCGGCGGTTCCGGCTCCGGCGACCTGAGCGCGGCCCTCGGCCAGCTGCAGCAGGGCGCGGCCCAGCTGCAAACCGGCCTGTCCGCCTACACCGCCGGTGTGGACCAGGCGGCTGCGGGCAGCGCGGCCCTGGCGGATGAGACCACCGGCCTGCCCGCTCTGAACGCGGGGGCACAGCAGCTCTCGGCCGGGTGCGATTCTCTGGTAACCGGCCTTGCCCAGCTGCAGGGCGGCACCAGTCAGCTGGCCCAGCAGGCGCCTCTGCTCACCGGCGGCATCGCCCAGGCGGCCAGCGGCGGCGCGGCTCTGCAGCAGCAGGGAACCGCGGTGCTGCGCCAGGGTGCGGCCCAGCTGAACAGCGGCCTGGACGCTCTGGTCACCGGCAGCGGCAGCCTGAAGGACGGCATGAGCAGTCTGAACGGCCAGCTGCCTGCCCTCACCGACGGCGTGGGCCGCCTGCAGCAGGGCACCAGGGACTTGAAGGACGGCACCACTCAGCTGGTGACCGGCGCGGATACCCTCACCCAGAACAGCCCGGCTTTGAACCAGGGCGCGGCCGCCCTCACCGACGGCGCGGGCCAGATTCAGAGCGGCGCCCAGCAGCTGGCGGACGGCAGCGGCGAGCTGGCCGACGGCATCGACCAGCTGACCGACGGCGCAAACACCCTCGAGACCAGCCTGGCGGACGGCGCGGACGAGATCCGCTCCACCAACACCGGCGACGCGGTGGTGGATATGTTCGCCGCCCCGGTGGTCTCTGAGGAGGCCCAGCTGACCCAGGTGCCCAACAACGGGCACGCCATGGCCCCCTACATGATGTCGGTGGCCCTGTGGGTGGGCTGCATCGCCTTCAGCCTGATGTACCCCCTCACCGAGTACGCGGGCAAGCTCAAGAGCGGCACCGCCTGGTGGCTGAGCAAGGCCTCGGTGCTGTATCCCATTGCGCTGCTGCAGGCGCTGGTGATGGTGGGCGCGCTGCACGCCATCAACGGCTTCGACCCGGCCCGCATGGGCCAGACCCTGCTGGTGGCCTGTGTGGCTTCCATGACCTTCATGTCGGTGATGTACTTCTTCACCAACCTGCTGGGCAAGGTGGGCAGCTTCCTGATGCTGGTCTTCATGGTGATCCAGCTGGCCGGTTCGGTGGGTACCTACCCGCTGGAGCTCTCCGGCTCCTTCGTGAAGTACCTGCATGACTGGGTGCCCTTCACCTACACCGTGACCGCCTTCCGCCGGGCCATCTGCGCCGGCGAGGACGTGACCGGCTGCCTTGCCTACCTGGCGGTATGGCTGGTGGTCTTCACCCTGCTGACCATTCTGGTGTTCGCGGTGCGCGCAAAGCGCATCAAGGCCGAAAAGCCCACCCTGATGGTCTGGCTGGAGGAGCATCACCTGGCCTGACCGGAGATTTTTCTGAAAATCTTCTCTTGCTCCCCTTAGCCGGGTTCTTCCGGCTCAAAGCCCCGTTTCGTGCAAGCGCACGAAACGGGGCTTTTTTTGCATGAACTGCAGAAAATTCGGGGAAGCGATTGTCAAAATCGATAAAAATATTAAAAAATGGAAAAGATTTTTGCGGGAGAAGCGAATTTTTTTGCTATAAGACAGAAGAATTTTCTATCGTTTTTGCGCCCCAAAGGCGGTAAAATTTACCACAGAGAAAGCATCCTGCGGGATGCGAAAACGAACGGCGAAAGAACCGAATCCAATCACAGGAGGAAAACGAAAATGAAAAAGAAACTCGCGCTGCTGCTGGCTTCCGTAATGGCCATTGGTATGCTGGCCGGCTGCGGCGGTGCTCCCGCTTCCACCGCTTCCACCGCAACTTCCGGCGGTACCTCCACTGCTGCTTCCACTGAGGGCGGCACTGCCACCGCCACCAGCGACCTGCAGGTGGACGTATTCTACTATGACTTCTCCGATGTTTACATCTCCAGCGTGCGCACCGCCATGGACGAGCAGCTGAAGGCCATGGGCATCGAGCCCAAGAACTGGGATGCCGCTGGCAGCCAGCCCACCCAGACCGACCAGGTCAAGACCGCGATCACCGCCGGTTCCGACCTGCTGATCGTGAACATCGTGGAGACCTCCACCTCCGACCCCGCGAAGGACATCGTGGAAGCTGCCCGCGCTGCGGACATCCCCGTGATCTTCTTCAACCGCGAGGTTGCCGACAACGAAGTCATCAACAGCTATGAGAAGTGCGCCTTCGTTGGCACCAACGCTCCCGACGCCGGCCATATGCAGGGCGAGATGATCGGTGAGTACCTGCTGGCCAACTACGACGCAGTTGACCTGAACGGCGACGGCACCATCTCCTATGTTCTGTTCAAGGGCCAGGAGGGCAACGCTGAGGCCGAGGCCCGCACCCAGTACGCTGTGGAAGACGCCAACAAGCTGCTGACCGAGGGCGGCAAGCCCGAGCTGGCTTACTACGATTCCAGCGCTTCCACCAAGTACCTGGTTGACACCGCCGGCAAGTGGAGCGCCCAGGCTGCCAACGACTACATGGTTTCTCTGCTGGGCTCCTACAACGAAGGCAACAACAACATGGTTGAGCTGATCATCTGCAACAACGACGGCATGGCCGAGGGCGCCATCTCCGCTCTGCAGAACGTTGGCTACAACAACGGCGAAGGCACCACCATCATCCCCGTGTTCGGCGTGGACGCCACCGACTCCGCCAAGGCTCTGATCAAGGCCGGCAACATGACCGGTTCCATCAAGCAGGACGCCGTGGGCATGGCCACCACCATCAACACCCTGGTCAAGAACGTACAGGACGGCGCTGACCTGATGGCCAACACCGACCAGTTCGTGGTGGATTCCGACGTGGATAAGATCCGCGTTCCCTACCAGATGTACGACGGCACCTCCGAGGAATAATTTCTCCCCGACCCTTTGTGCCTGAAACCTAACCGGCAAGGCGGGGCTGCCAGGCGGCAGCCCCGCTTCGCCCTGACAAAAACCACCGCTTCGGGCGCGGCCCGGCGGCGGGCTGCGGCCGAAACGGTGGTTTGCGACCGCGAGAGGAGGAAAATTATGGACAAGCCGGCCCTGCTGGAGATGCGCGGCATCTGCAAGGAATTCCCCGGCGTAAAGGCGCTGGACAACGTGGACCTGACGGTCCGCCCCGGCACCGTACATGCCCTGATGGGTGAGAACGGCGCGGGCAAATCCACCCTGATGAAATGCCTGTTCGGCATCTATCACCGGGACGCGGGCACCATCAAGCTGGATGGCAAGGAAGTGGACTTCAAGAGCTCCAAGGACGCGCTGGAAAACGGCGTGGCCATGGTGCATCAGGAGCTGAACCAGGCTCTGACCCGCAGCGTGCAGGATAACCTGTGGCTGGGCCGCTACCCCAAGGTGGCGGGCATCATGGTGAGCGAGAGCATCATGGCCAAGGAGACCAAAAAGATCTTCGATACCCTGGAGGTTACGGTCAACCCCAAGGCCATCATGTCCACCCTGCCGGTTTCCCAGCGGCAGATGGTGGAGATCGCCAAGGCGGTTTCCTACAACTCCAAGATCATCGTGTTCGACGAGCCCACCTCTTCGCTGACCGAGACGGAAGTGGAGCATCTGTTCCGCATCATCAACATGCTGCGGGACAAGGGCTGCGGCATCATCTACATCTCCCATAAGATGGAGGAGATCCTGCGCATCAGCGACGACGTGACCATCATGCGGGATGGTCAGTGGGTGGCAACCCGCCCCGCCAAGGAGCTGACCATGGATGAGATCATCCGCCTGATGGTGGGCCGTGAGCTGACCAACCGCTTCCCCGAGAAGACCAACAAGCCCGGCGACGTGATTCTGGACGTGCAGCACATCGCGGGCAAATACACTCGCCTGAAGGACGCCACCTTCCAGCTGCGCAAGGGCGAGATTCTGGGCATCGCCGGCCTGGACGGCTCCGGCCGCACCGAGGTGCTGGAGAACCTGTTCGGCGCCATGACCCGTGAGGGCGGCACCATCACCCTGCACGGCAAGCCCATCCGCAACCGCAACCCCAAGGAGGCCATCAAAAACGGCTTCGCGCTGCTCACCGAGGAGCGGCGGGCCACCGGTATCTTCGGCATCCGGGACATCAAGGAAAACACCGTGATTTCCAGCCTGAAGGATTATCTTGTGGGCGGCGTTTACTTAAACGATAAGAAGATGAAGGACAACACCGACTGGGCCATTCAGGCAATGCACATCAAAACGCCCAGCCAGCACACCCAGATCCGCTCGCTGTCCGGCGGCAACCAGCAAAAGGTCATTCTGGGCCGGTGGCTGCTCACCAAGCCCGAGATTCTTCTGCTGGACGAGCCCACCCGCGGCATCGATGTGGGCGCGAAATACGAGATCTACCAGCTGATCATCGACCTGGCCAACGAGGGCAAGGGCGTGATTATGGTCTCGTCGGAAATGCCCGAGCTTCTGGGCGTGTGCGACCGGATTCTGGTTATGTCCGGCGGGCAGGTGGCCGGTGAGGTGGACGCCCGCACCACCACTCAGGAAGAGATCCTGACCCTGGCCGCCAAGTATGTGTAAAGAGGAGGAACCGACCCATGAGTAATTCCACCAAGGAACTTGCGCTGAAAACCAAGTCCATCACCCCCAAGCAGGTGGGCAACGCGCTTTTGAACAACGCCCTCATCATCATCATGCTGCTGGTGGCCGCATACGTGGCCGTGACCCAGCCTTCCTTCCTGGCTCCCAACTCGCTGATCAACCTGCTGTCTCTGACGGCGGCTTATCTGCCCGTTGCGCTGGGCATCGCCGGATGCATCGTGCTCACCGGTACCGACCTGTCCGCCGGCCGTGCGGTAGGTATCACCGCCTGTGTGGCGGCCTCCCTGCTGCAGGCCACCGACGCGGCCAATAAGATGTGGCCGGGCATCGGCACCCTGCCCATCCCCCTGGTCATCCTGATCGTTGTGGCCATCGGTGCGGCCATCGGCGCCTTCAACGGCTTCTTCGTGGCCAAGTTCAAGCTGCATCCATTCATCGTTACCCTGGCTACTCAGCTGATCCTCTACACCATCCTGCTGCTCTACGTCCAGCAGGGCAACAACAAGGGCATGGCCATTTCCGGTCTGTCCGCCGAGTACCGCAACTTCGTTGTGGGCAACCCCCCGATTCTGAGCTTCGGCAGCATCCAGATCCCCAACTACGTGATCTACGCGGTGCTGCTCACCATCCTCATGTGGTTCATCTGGAACAAGACCACCTTCGGCAAGAACATGTTCGCTCTGGGCGCCAACGAAGAGGCTGCCCGCGTTTCCGGCGTAAACGTATTCGCCACCACCATCGCCGTATTCGCCCTGGCGGGCGCCATGTACGGCTGGGCCGGCTTTGTTGAGTCCGCCCGTATCGCTTCCAACACTGCCAACACCGGCGTGAACTACGAGCTGGACGCCATCGCGGCCTGCGTCATCGGCGGCGTATCCTTCGTAGGCGGCATCGGTAAGATCAGCGGCATCGTGATCGGTGTTATCATGCTGCGCCTGATCTTCGTGGCTCTGCCGCTGGTGGGCATGGACCAGAACCTGCAGTACGCCATCAAGGGCGGCATCATCCTGTTCGCCTGCGCGCTGGATATGCGGAAATATCTGGTCAAGAAATAATCCTTTTGTGCACACACCGCCGGGCCGCTCCGACCCGGCAGGAAAGGGGCGGCTGTCCGGTAAAACGGGCGGCCGCTCCTTTTCTGTTTGCGGCGGAATTGCGGTCTAAATCCGGCCCAAATCCTGACAAATATGATATACTGTTCTAAGAAAGAGAAATGACCTCTGGAGGAAAGAAAATGGATGGATACCGCATCCTTTTGGTGGATGACGAGGAAGAACTGCGGGCGGGCATCCGCCGCCGCATCGACTGGGCAGCCCTGGGCTTTGTGCTGGCCGGGGAGGCCGCCAACGGCCAGGACGCACTGGAGTTGGCCGAGCAGCTGCGGCCGGACGTGGTGCTCACCGACATCAAGATGCCCTTTATGGACGGGCTCACCCTCTGCCGCTGTCTGAAGCAGCAGCTGCCCGCGGTGCGGCTGGTGATCTTTTCCGGCTTTGACGAGTTCGATTATGCCCGGCAGGCCATCGGCATGAATGTGTTCGAATACCTGCTCAAGCCCATCACCTCGGCGGAGCTGAGCGACGTGCTGGTGCGCCTGAAGCGGGATATGGACGAGGAGCGGGTGCGCCGCCAGGATATGGAAAAGCTGCGCCGCAGCTACGAGGAAAACCTGCCGGTGCTGCGCGGCCAGTTCTATACCCGGCTGCTGGGCGGCCAGCTCAAGCCCGGCCAGATCATGGAACGGGCCGCCCGCTATGAGATTGAGCTGTCCGGCAAGAGCTGGGTGGCGGCGCGGGTACACGGCAGCAACCTGGGCGACGACCCGGACGAGCTGATCCTGCTGTCGCTGCAGAATTTCTTTGCCGAGAACACCGAGCTGCCCGGCTGTCAGCTGCACTGGTGCTTGTACGACGATGACCTGGCGGTGATCGCCGCCTTCGAGGGCGAGGCCGCGGTGTATGACCTGCTGCGGGAGCTGGAGCGGGTGCGTGCTTTGGCCGAGACGCTGCTGGGTCTGCGGCTCACCGTGGGCGCGGGCCTGGCGGTGGAGACCCCGGGCCAGCTGGCCGGGTCCATTCAGGGGGCCAAAAGCGCGCTGGACTACCGGTCCATTCTGGGGCCGGGGCGCACGTTGTACATCGGGGACCTGGAGCCCCGGGGCGCGGCGGCACTGCCCTTCGACGCGGCGGCCGAACGCCAGCTGGTGAACGCGGTGAAGCTGGGCACCCCGGAAAAGGTGCGCCGGTTCACCCAGGGCTGGCTGAGCCAGGCAAAGAGCGACAGCTCCATGAGCCAGATGCAGTGCTTTTTCCTGGAGCTGGTGGCCTGCCTGATGCGGCTGGCCCGGGAGGCGGAGATCCCCCAGGAGGAGGTGTTCGGCCCGGGCTTCACCGGCGCGGTGCGCATCTCGGATTTCAGCGGCCCGGAGCAGCTGGGCAGCTGGGTGGAGGAGCGCTGTCTGCACCTGCAGGAGCTGCTGCGCCGCCAGCGCAGCTATGCTGCCGCCCGCACGGTGGACAAGGCGCGGGAATTCATTGCCGAGAACTTTTCCAACAGCGACCTCTCGGTGGAGATGCTCTGCGACCATCTGCATCTTTCCCCGGCCTATTTCTCCACCATGTTCAAGCGGGAGACCGGCATGAGCTTCACCGCCTATGTGACCAAGGTGCGCATGGAGGCCGCCGCCGAGCGGCTGCGCACCAGTGAGGAAAAAACCTATCTGATCGCCGAACAGACCGGCTACCTGGACCCGAACTATTTCAGCTACGTGTTCAAGCGGTACTTCGGCACCAGCCCCTCCAAATACCGGGCCGAGAGCCAGCAGGGGCAGTAATCCAAACGAAAAGGGGGGCAGCCTATGCTGCTGCGGGCGCTTCGGGAGCTTCGGGGCCGGTTCTCCCGCTCCTACGAACGAATGAGCATCCAGCGGGTGATCTCGCTCACCTTCACGGCGGTGGCGGTGGCGGGCGCGCTGTTCATCGGCCTGTCGCTCACACTGCGGTATTCGGCGGTGAACCAGAAGATGCAGGCCCAGGCCAGCCAGCAGGTGCTGGCCCAGGTGAACCTCTCGCTGGACAACCACCTGCGCCGGATTATGCGGGTGTCGGACACAGTATACTACCGGCTTTTGAAAAACGCCGACCTGGCCGAGGGCCTTCCCACCCAGAGCCTGTCGCTGCTGTATGAGGAAAACCGGGACTCTCTGGTTTCCATCGCGGTGTTTGACTCCAAGGGCCAGCTGGTCACGGCGGCCCCGCTTTCCGAGCTGAAGACCAGTGCCGACCCGGCGGGGCAGGGCTGGTTTTCCACCGCGCTGGGCCAGATCGAGAACGTACACTTTTCCACCCCCCACGTGCAGAATCTGTTCCAGACGGCGGATGGCAGCTACCATTGGGTGATCTCGCTGAGCCGCCAGGTGGAGCTGACCCGGGGCGGCGCCAGCGAGAGCGGCGTGCTGCTGGTGGACATGAGCTTTTCCGGAGTGGAGCAGATCTGCCGCAACGCCAGCATCGGCATGGACGGCTATCTTTATATTGTGGACGCAAACGGCGAATTGATCTATCACCCCCGCCAGCAGCTGATCTACGCGGGCCTTGATCAGGAGAACAACCTGGAGGCCGCCTCCCTCAGCGACGGCACCCACTGGGAGAACTTCCAGGGCCAGCGGCGGCAGGTGACGGTGAAAACCGTGGGCTATACTGGCTGGAAGCTGGTGGGCGTGACCCCGGTGCAGGGGCTGGCGGTGACCACCGCCCAATTTGTGCTGTTCGTGGCCTCGGTGCTGCTCTTCTCCATCTTTTTGCTGGTGTTTGTGAACGGGCGGCTCTCCGCCCACATCGCCGAGCCCATCCGCCGTCTGGAGCAGGCGGTGCGGCAGACTGGCCGGGGCGGCGAGATGCCCCAGGTGCCCGAGGAGGGCTGCTACGAGGTGCGCAGGCTGGAGCACTCCATCCGGTCCATGGTGTCCACCATGCGGCATCTGATGGATGACGTAATCCAGCAGGAGGAGGACAAGCGCCGCAGCGAGCTGGAGGTGCTGCAGTCCCAGATCAACCCGCACTTCCTTTACAATACGCTGGACTCGGTGATCTGGCTCACCGAGAGCGGCCGCTACGAGGATTCCATCCGCATGGTCACGGCGCTGGGGCGGCTGTTCCGCATCTCGCTGAGCCGGGGCAAGCGGGTCATTCCGCTGGAAAGCGAGCTGGACCACGCGGGCTACTATATGACCATCCAGCGCATCCGCTACAAGAACAAATTCACCTTTGAGATCATTCGGGAGACCGACACCGCCGGCCTTTACTGTCTGAAGCTCATCATCCAGCCCCTTCTGGAAAATGCCATCTACCACGGCATGGCCGCCGAGGACGACGACGGCCGCATCACCGTGCGCCTCTGGCGGGAAGGGGAGGACATCTACATTGACGTGACCGACAACGGCCTGGGCATGCCGCCGGAGGTGGCGGCCAGCCTGCTGGACGAGAGCCGCCCCCTGCCTGCCAAGGGCTCGGGCATCGGGGTGCGCAACGTGCACCGGCGCATCCAGCTGGCCTACGGGCCCCAGTACGGGCTGGAATTCCACAGTGAGCCGGATGAGGGCACCACCGCCCGCATCCACCTTCCGGTGCTCACCCAGCCGGAGGAGGGCACAGGGAAGGAGGCAGGGCGATGAAGCAGAAAGGATACCGGGCCTGGCAGATGATTGTGCTGGGCCTGCTGGCTGCTGCCATGGTGGTGAGCCTGATGATTCCCGAGTCGCTGCTCACCCCGCCCGGCCCCAAACGGGTGGAAATTTCCATCCTGCTGCGCCAGGGCGACAGCGCGGTCTGGTCCACCGCCCGGCAGGGCATGGAGCAGGCCGCCGAGGACCTGGGGGCCGAGCTGCGGTTTCTGACCCTGGAGGCCGAGGGCAGCGGCAGCAGCCAGGTGGAGCTGCTGCGCCGCCAGGCGGAAATGGACGTGGACGCGGCGGTGGTCATCCCGGCGGACTGCGCCGCTCTGGAACAGCTGCTGGAGGACTGGCAGGGCCTGCCGGTGGTCACGCTGGAATCTCAGGTGGAAGGCGCCCGGGCCTTTGTGGGCACCGACGGCGAGGCGGTGGGCCGGATGCTGGCCCAGCAGGTGGCCGGGAGCTGCCCGACCTCCGGCCGGGTGCTGCTGGTGGATGCCTTCCCCGGCTGCGCGGGCCCGTCCCGGCGGCTGGAGAGCGCGAAAACGGCGCTGGAAACGGCGGGCTTTGCCCCCGAGGTGTGCAGTGAGCTCACTGCCGAGGCGATGGAGGGCGCCGCTGCGGTGCTCTGCTTTGAGCCGGTGAGCCTGGAGCAGGCCGCCGCGCTGGCGGCCCAGTGCGAAGAGCGGCCGCTGGTGTACGGGGCGGGGGTGTCCGCCTCGGTGGTGGCCTCGCTGGAAACCGGCGGCATTGCGGCGGCAATCGCCTGGAGCGATTACGCGGCGGGCTACCTGGCGGTGAGCCAGGCGGCGGCAGCCGCCCGGGGCGAGCAGGCGGAAAGCCAGACCCTCCCCGTGACCCTGGTGAAGGAAGGAGAAACCTATGATAAGGATCATCAAAGGCTGCTCTACCCGGTCTTTTCGTAAAGGACTGAAGGCGCTGAGCCTGCTGCTGGCGGCGGCGCTGCTGGCAGCCTGCGGCAGCACCCGGGCGGCGGAGCCCCGCACCCTGCGGGTGGGCGTGGCGGTGTATCTGCAGTCCGACACCTTCATCAGCACACTGGTGAAGGAGCTGGAAAAGCTGGCCCAGGCCCGGGAAAGCACCGACGGCATGAAAATCAACCTGAACGTGGTGGACGGCCGGGGCTCCCAGCTCACTCAGACCGAGCAGATCGACCGGCTCATCGCTTTGGACTACGACGTGCTGTGCGTGAACATCGTGGACCGCACCAGCACCGCCCAGCTGATCGACAAGGCCAAGGAGGCGGACATCCCGGTGATCTTCTTCAACCGGGAGCCGGTGGCCGAGGACCTGCACCGCTGGGAAAAGGTATATTACGTGGGAGCCAAGGCGGAGGAATCCGGCGTGCTGCAGGGGCAGATTCTGCTGGACCGCTGGCTCAACGCCGACCCGCCGGTGGACAAAAACGGCGACGGGGTGATGCAATACGTGATGCTGGAGGGCGAGCCCGGCCATCAGGACGCCATGCTGCGCACCGAGTACGCGGTGCAGACCCTCACCGGCGCAGGCGTGACGGTGGAAAAGCTGGCGGGCGACACCGCCAACTGGGACCGCAGCCAGGCCGCCGCCCGGATGAGCAGCTGGCTGGAGCAGTTCGGCAGCTCCATCGAGGTGGTGATCTCCAACAACGACGATATGGCCCTGGGCGCCATCGACGCCTGCCAGGACCTGGGCCTCACCGAAGAGGAGATGCCGGTGGTGGTGGGCGTGGACGCCACCGCCCCGGCGCTGGAGGCGGTGCGCCAGGGGACCCTTTGCGGCACGGTGCGCAACGACGCGGCGGGCATTGCCGAGAGCATGCTGGACCTGGCTCTGGCGCTGGAAAACGGCGAGGACCCGGCGGCCAGCCTGGAGCTGACCGACGGCAAATACATCTGGCTGCCCTACCAGCGGGTGACCCTGCGGGAGCTGGAGGCGGGCCGCGCCGGGGTTTGAACGATTCGCCCATAGTATGGAATTTTGTATCTTATTTTCAAAAGGATATAGGAATCGCAAAAAGAATTCGTTATAATTTAAGCAAGAAAACGGGTTCGTGAAAATATTGCAAAGAAAGGACTTTTGTTGCATGAAAATCTCGACAAGGCCCTTCGGTCTGACCCGGAGCGGCGAGGAAGTGTACTGCATCCGCCTGGAGCACGACAGCGGCATTGTGGCGGAAGTTCTGAGCTACGGGGCCACGCTGCGGGCTCTGTGGGTCCCCACCGCCTCCGGCCCGGTGCAGGTGTGCGCCGGTTATGAGACCCTGGAGGAGTACGAGGCGGGCACCTGCTACCTGGGAGCCGTGGTGGGCCGGTGCGCGGGCCGCATCGACGGCGGCCGCTTCACTCTGAACGGTGTGGAGTACCAGCTGCCCTGCAATCAGAACGGCAACCACCTGCACGGCGGTGTGGAGGGCTTCGACCGCAAGGTCTGGAATGTGCAGATGCTGCCCAGAAACCGGGGCGTGCGGTTTTTCCGCCGGTCCGAAGCCGGGGAGGAGGGCTACCCCGGCGCGGTGGAGGTGAGCGCCACCTATCTGTTTGAGGAGGACGGCGCGCTGACCCTGCGGCTGGACGCGCTGGCCGAGGACGACACCATCCTGTCCATGACCCATCACGGCTACTGGAACCTGGCAGGGGAGGGCAGCGTGGGCGGCCACTTGTTCACCACCCCAGCGGACCGGTTTGCCGCCATCCGGCCGGACGGCGTGCCCACCGGCGAGCTGATCCCGGTGGAGGGCACCCCCTTCGATTTCACCCGGCCTGCCACGCTGGAAAGCCGCTGGGATCAGGACCATCCCCAGCTGGCGGCGGGCAGCGGCTTTGACCACACCTTCCTGGCTCCGGGCAAGGGACTGCGGCCGGTGTGCCGCCTGGAATGCCCCGAAAACGGCCTGAGTCTGGAGGTAAGCGCCACGCTGCCGGGCATCCATCTGTACACCGGCAACTTTCTGGAGCCGGTTCGCCGCGGCGCGGCCGCGCTGGAGGCCCAGTTTATTCCGAATGCGCCCAACCTCCATCAGTTCCCCTCGGTGGAACTGCCCAAGGGCAAGCGCTGGGAACATCAGATCCAATACCGCTTCGGCTGCCAGGCCTGAGCGGTTTGAACACCACAGGAGGAAGATACAATGCAGAACATGGAAAACTTTTTGCAGGCAGTGCGCGGGGGCGAATACGACGAGAGCCTGCGCCGGTTGTATGTATTCCACGACACAAGCGAGGAGCTGGAAGCAGCCCGCGCCAAGGTGTGCCATGTGATCGAGGGCTTTGAGCAGGCCTTCCCCGGCGTGGACTGCACCGGCGCCGCAGTGTTCAGCGGCCCGGGCCGCACCGAGATCGGCGGCAACCACACCGACCACCAGCACGGCTGCGTGCTGTGCGGCAGCGTGAACATGGACATCCTGGCCTGCGCGGTGCCCACCGGCGACAATTTCGTAAAGGTAATCAGCGAGGGCTATCCCGCTCTGACCATCGACCTGAACGACCTGGCCATCCACACGGACGAGACCAACACCTCCGCTGCCCTGATCCGCGGCGTGGCCCATGGCGTGACCAAAGAGGGCTTTGCCCCCAAAGGCTTCTGCGCCTATGTGACCAGCACCGTGCCCGGCGGCTCCGGCCTGTCCAGCTCGGCGGCCTATGAAATTCTGCTGGGCAACATCTTCAACCGCTTCTGCTGCGAAGGCAAGCTGGATGCGGTGAAGCTGGCCCAGATCGGCCAGTACGCCGAGCGGGAGTACTTCGGCAAGCCCTGCGGCCTGATGGACCAGGCAGCCAGCTCCATCGGCGGCGTGGTGGCCATCGACTTCAACGACCCCAGCCAGCCGGTGATCCGCAAGGTGGATTACGATCTGGCCCGCTCCGGCTACCAGCTGTGCATCATCGACACCCGCTCCTGCCATGCGGACCTGACCGACGACTACGCCGCCATCACCCGCGAGATGGGTGCGGTGGCTGCCTTCTTCGGCAAGCAGGTGCTGCGCCAGGTGGACGAGGCCGAGTTCTACGCCGCCATCCCCGCGGTGCGGGAGAAGGCAGGCGACCGTGCGGTGCTGCGTGCCATGCATTTCTTCGACGAGAATCGCCGCGCCCAGGCCCAGGCAAAGGCTCTGGACGAGGGCGACATGGAGGGCTTCCTGGCCCTGGTACGCGAGTCCGGCCGGTCCTCGGCGGAGCTGCTGCAGAACATCTGGTCGGTGGCGGAGCCCGCCCAGCAGGCGGTGACCCTGTCCCTGGCGCTGGCCGAGAAGGCCCTGGGCGGCCGCGGCGCGGTGCGTGTGCACGGCGGCGGCTTTGCGGGCACCATTCAGGCCTTTGTGCCCCAGGAAAAGCTGGAGAGCTTTGTGAACACGATGGAAGCGGTGCTGGGCAAGGGCGCATGCCACCCGGTATCGGTGCGGCCGGAGGGCGGCTGCATGGTTATGAGCAGCGAGAAGGAGTGAGCGAAGGATGACGGTGGAACAGGCCATTGCCAGCCTGGTGGAGTATGGGCTGGAAAAACAACTGATTGAGCCTTGTGAAGCGATTTGGGCGACCAACGGACTGTTGGCCACCCTGCGGCTGGACACTCTGGAGCCGGCCGAGCCGGTGAAGGGCGTGCCTTTGGCGGAGATTCTGGGCGTTCTTCTGGACGACGCGGCCAGCCGCGGCGTGATCGACGGCGAGTCCATCACCCAGCGGGATATTCTGGACACCGCCCTGATGGCGGTGCTCACCCCCCGTCCCAGCCAGGTGATCCGCACCTTCGAGGAGAAGTATGCGGCAAGCCCGGCTGCAGCCACCGACTGGTACTATCAGTTCTCGCAGGACACCAACTACATCCGCACCGACCGGATCGCCAAGGACCTGCACTGGACCACCGACACCGAATACGGCGCGCTGGACATCACCATCAACCTGTCCAAGCCGGAAAAGGACCCCAAGGCCATCGCGCTGGCCAAGACCATGCCCCAGAGCGGCTACCCCAAGTGCCAGCTCTGCGCCGAGAATGAGGGCTATGCGGGCCGGATGGACCACCCCGCCCGGGGCAACCACCGGATGATCCCCATGACCGTCTGCGGCGAAAAGTGGATGCTGCAGTATTCCCCCTATGTGTACTACAACGAGCACTGCATCGTGCTGAACGCGGCCCATGTGCCCATGAAGATCGACCGCAGCTGCTTCGATAAGCTGCTGGACATCGTGACCCGGTTCCCCCACTACTTTGTGGGCTCCAACGCGGACCTGCCCATCGTGGGCGGCTCCATTCTGTCCCACGAGCACTTCCAGGGCGGGCGCTGCCTGTTCCCCATGGAGGCCGCTCCCGTGGAGCAGGAGGTCACCTTCCCCGGCTTTGAGGACGTGAAGACCGGCATCGTGAAGTGGCCCATGTCCGTGCTGCGTCTCACCGGCCCGGATAAGGACCGCATTGCCCAGCTGGCTGAGAAGATTCTGGCCGCCTGGCGCGGCTACACCGACGAGTCGGCCTTCGTCTTTGCCGAGACCGACGGCGTGCCCCACAACACCATCACCCCCATCGCCCGCCGCCGCGGCGCGGACTACGAGATGGATCTGGTGCTGCGCAACAACATCACCACTGAGGAGTGCCCCCTGGGCGTGTTCCATCCCCACACCGAGCTCCATCACATCAAGAAGGAGAACATCGGCCTGATCGAGGTGATGGGCCGGGCGGTGCTGCCCGCCCGCCTGAAGGAGGAGCTGGCCCTGGTGGCCGAGATGCTGGAAAGCGGCGCAGACCTGACTGCCGACGAGCGCACCGCAAAGCACGCCGAATGGGCCGAGGACATCCGCCGCCGCCACGGCGCCTTCGCCAAGGGCGAGGCCTGGCCGGTGGTGCAGAAGGAGACCGGCCTGGTCTTCTCCCAGGTGCTGGAGCATGCGGGCGTCTTCAAACGGGACGAAGCGGGCCGCGCGGCCTTCCTGCGGTTTGTGGCCAGCCTGGCATAACCTGCTTTCTCCGTAACATTCTTTCATATCCCTGAAAAACGCCGGACCCCGTTTTGCAACGAGGTCCGGCGTTTTGCTTTTTATTGAAAATTTATTTGTCCGCCTTGCTGCGGTCGATGATCTCCTGCTGCATGGCGCGGGAAACCGCCATCACCGCCCGGAAAAAATCCCCGGTGTAGCCCTGCATGGCCTCGGGGGCGCGGGCAGCGGCCCGGTCGATCACGGCCTGCTCCCGCTCGGGCTGCAGCACCTGCATGCCCCGCTCCAGCTTGTAGCGGGCCACCTGCTCCACAATCTCCATCCGCTGCAAAAACAAAGCGGTGAGCTGGCTGTCCACCTCATCAATGCGGCCGCGCAGCTCGTTCAGATCCAGCTGTTCCATGCGTTTCACTCCTTTGCGTTTGCCAAAGCGGAGAGGAAGGCCTCCACCGCCTCCAGCTTGGTGGCCCAGCTGGTTACCAGGCGGATCTCGGTGTGCTCTGCGTCCGGCTTGGAGGTGACCTCCCAGTGGAAATCGTCCTTCAGCTGGTCCAGCACCCGGTTGGGCAGGATGGGGAACTGCTGGTTGGAGGGGCTGTCCGACCCGAAGGCATAGCCCAGGGCGGAAATGCCCTCCTTCAGCTTCATGGCAAGGCCGTTGGCGTGCTCGCCCACCTCAAAATACAGCCCGTCGCGGAACAGCTCCTCAAACTGGATGCCCAGCAGCCAGCCCTTGGCCAGCATGCCGCCGTGCTGCTTGATGATGTAGCGGAAGTCCGGCTTGAGGGCCGGGTTCAGGATGCACACCGCCTCGCCGAACAGCGCGCCGTTCTTGGTGCCGCCGATGTAGAAGGCGTCGCACAGGCGGCCCAGATCGGTCAGGGAAGCGCCGCCCGCGGCCAGCGCGCTGGAAAGACGGGCGCCGTCCAGATACAGATACAGGCCCAGCTCATCGCACACGGCCCGCAGGGCCTCCAGCTCGGCGGTGGTGTATACGCCGCCCACCTCGGTGGTGTTGCTCACGTAGACCAGCTTGGGCTTGACCATATGCTCGTCCGGATGGGCGGCCACCGCGGCGCGCACTGCGTCTGGGGTCAGCTTGCCGCCCTCGGCGGCGGGCATGGCGATGCACTTGTGGCCGGTGGCCTCGATGGCGCCGGTCTCGTGCACGCAGATGTGGCCGCTGGCGGCGGCGATGGCTGCCTCATGGGGCCGCAGGAAGGCGCACAGGCAGGTGGCATTGGTCTGGGTGCCGCCCACCAGAATGTGCACGTCCGCGTCCGGGCGGCCGATGGCGGCGCGGATCAGCTCATGGGCATGCTTGGAATGGGGGTCGGTGGAATAGCCGAAGTTGCCCTCTAGGTTGGTGCGGACCATGGCGTCCAGAATACGGGGGTGAGCACCCTCGCTGTAATCATTGGTAAAACGATACATCTTTGCAAACCTCACTTTTATAGCGGTATTACACTGCCGCTGGAATGGAATAAAGCTGCATAAAGCTAATTCCTATGATACCATTTTTTCACAGAATGTCCACCGCCTGTCGTTTGTTTTTGGGGCGGCTTTATGGTATACTCTATTTTGTATAAGTATGTTACGGCAGTGCTGTGCGCTGCGCAAAGGAGAAACACAATGAAAGCAGTAGTCAAGGTGGGTACCTCTACGCTGGCCCATTCCACCGGCCGGCTGAACATCCGCCACATCGAGGAGCTGTGCAAGGTGCTCAGCGATCTGAAAAACGCCGGGCACGAAATCATCCTGGTGTCCAGCGGAGCCATCGGTATGGGCGTGGGCAAGCTGAGCCTGCCCGGCCGCCCGGCGGATATGCCCACCAAGCAGGCCGCGGCCTCGGTGGGCCAGTGCGAGCTGATGTATACCTACGACAAGCTGTTCACCGAATACAACCACACCGTGGGTCAGATCCTCATCACCGGCGAGGATGTGGAGCACCCGGAGCGCAGCGTGAACCTGAAAAACACTCTGAGCCGTCTGCTGGAGCTGGGCGCGCTGCCCATCGTGAACGAGAACGACACCGTGTCCACCACCGAGATCGCCCTGGGCGACAACGACACCCTGGCGGCCATCCTGGCCCGCAGCGTGAAGGCGGACCTGCTGGTGCTGCTCAGCGATATCGACGGCCTGTTCAACGCCGACCCCCACAAGGACCCGAACGCAAAGCTGCTGAGCGTGGTGGAGGAAATCACCCCTGAAATCGATGCTCTGGGCGGCGGCAAGGGCTCCAGCCTGGGCACCGGCGGCATGGCCACCAAGCTGCGGGCGGCCCACATCGCCACCGAAGCCGGGCTGGACATGGTCATCGCCAACGGCGCAGCTCCGGCGGTGCTGTATGACATCTTTGAGGGCGCCCCGGTGGGCACCCGGTTCCTTGCCCGGAAGGAGGCATAATCAATGACCACGCTGGAGATCGTCCGCGCCGCGCGCGGGGCGAAAAACGCGCTGATGCTGGCTTCGGCCCAGCAGAAGAACCAGGCCCTGCTGGCCATGGCCGATGCGCTGGAGGACCAGTGCGCCGCCATTCTGAAGGCCAACGAGGCAGACCTGGAAAACGCCCGGGGCACCGTGCCGGACGTGATGCTGGACCGGCTGCGCCTGAGCGAAGAGCGGGTGGCGGGCATGGCCCGGGGCATCCGGGAAGCGGCCGCCCTGCCGGACCCGGTGGGCCGGACCCTCAGCGAGGAGACCCGCCCCAATGGCCTGGTGCTGCAAAAGGTCACCGTTCCCATGGGCGTGATTGCCATCATCTACGAAAGCCGGCCCAATGTGACCAGTGACGCGGCGGCCCTCGCCCTCAAGAGCGGCAGCGCCTGCGTGCTGCGGGGAGGCAAGGAGGCTTTCCGGTCCAACAACGCCATTGTGGAGGCGCTGCGGGCGGGCCTGCGGTCCGTCGGACTGCCCGCCGAGCTGGTGAGCCTGGTGCAGGACACCAGCCGCGCCAGCGCCACCGAGCTGATGAAGGCCTCCGGCCTTGTGGACCTGCTGATTCCCCGGGGCGGCGCGGGCCTGATCCGGGCCTGTGTGGAAAACGCCACCGTGCCCTGCATCCAGACCGGCACCGGTATCTGCCACATCTATGTGGACAAGGCCGCCGACCTGGACATGGCTTTGAATATTGTGGAGAACGCCAAGACCAGCCGACCCTCGGTGTGCAACGCCGCCGAGGTCTGCCTGGTGCACAAGGACATTGCCCCCGCGTTTCTGCCCCGGCTGCGCCAGCGGCTGGTGGATGAGCGGCAGGCAAAGGGCCTGGAGCCGGTGGAGCTTCGTCTGGACGAAACCGCCGCAGCGCTCATTCCCGGCACTCCGGCGGGCGAGGCGGACTTCGACACCGAGTTTCTGGCCTACACCCTGGCGGTGGCAGTGGTGGAGGATGTGCAGGCGGCCATCCGCCACATCGAGGCCCATTCCACCGGCCACAGTGAGTCCATCGTGACCGGCGACGCGGCCGCTGCGGCCGCCTTCACCGCAGGGGTGGACAGCGCGGCCGTGTATGTGAACGCATCCACCCGCTTCACCGACGGCGGCGAGTTCGGCCTGGGCTGCGAGATGGGAATCTCCACCCAGAAGCTGCACGCCCGCGGCCCCATGGGCCTGGCCGAGCTGGTGAGCTACAAGTACATCATCCGGGGAAACGGGCAGATCCGCTAACCGCCCGCACCCAAAGGAAGGAGAGCGATTATGGCAAATTCCATTACCAAAGAAGAACACGAGCGCAACAAACGCCGCCGGTTCCGGCAACTGCTGGGAGCGGTGCTCTGCCTGCTGATTCTGATCGGCGCGTTCAACGTACTGGCAGCGGCGGTGAGCGGCGTTGCCGCCCTGTTCGACGATACCGACAAAAAGCTGGAGTACGAGCAGCGGCTGCAGACCCTTGTGATGTTTGACCCGCTGCCCTTCGCCAGCCTGGACCAGATGGACGATTCCACCGCCGCCCTGGTGAAGGAAAGCGCAATCTGGTCGGCGCTGTACACCGCCCAGCAGAGCAGCACCGGGCTGGACAACTACGAGCGCGACCCGGACACCGATGCCCTGATCATGCCCGCGGTGGATGTGGACGCGGCAGTGGCTGCCCTCTACGGCCCGGACTTCAAGATCGAGCACGGCAGCTTTGACGGCGTGGATATGAGCTACATCTACCTGGAGGACCAGCAGGGCTACCTGATCCCGGTCACCAGCCAGATGGGCCTGTACACCCCCAAGGTGGAGCAGCTGAAAAAGCAGGACGGCAAGCTGCGGGTCACCGTGGGCTATGTGCCCACCCCGGCGCTGAGCGGCGACTACAGCATGTCCACCCCCAGCGAACCCACCAAGTATATGGACTATATCTTTGAAAAGAACGGCCGCACCTGGTACCTCACCGCGCTGGAAACCAGCGAGATGAAGGTGACTGCCAGCAGCACCTCCACCTCTCAGCCCGCCGAGGATGCGGTGGCGCCTGACTTTGATCCCACCAGCGCCATCGCCGGCAACGCGGACAGCGCGCTGCTGGAGGGCGGCGACAGCCAGCAGGCAGACTCCTCTGCGGATTCCGCCGCCACCGACGAGAACGGCGAGACCACTGAAGAGGGCTGAGCCTCCACATCATAATAAGAAAGAAAAACCCCGCATGGATTGAGAAAAGCCATGCGGGGTTTTTGTTATGCTTGTGCGGGGCTTACAGGGTGGGAATGTCGCCCACACCGGAGAGGATCAGCCGGGGCCGGAAGGGGAACTGCTCAATGTCCTCCCGGCAGGTCACGCCGGAAAGTACCAGCGCGGTGTCCATGCCGGACTCGATGCCCGCGATCATGTCGGTGTCCATCCGGTCGCCGATGATTGCGGTATCCTCCGAGTGTACGCCCAGCAGCCGCAGGCCGGTGCGCATCATCAGGGGATTGGGCTTGCCCACAAAATAGGGGGTCTTGCCGGTGGCGGCCTGAATGGGAGCCACCAGGCTGCCGCAGGAGGGGATCACACCCTCCTCGGCCGGGTCTACCAGATCGCTGTTGGTGGCCACCAGCTTGGCGCCCCGGTTCACAAAGTTGATGGCCTTCACGATGTGCTCGTAGCCAAAGTTCTCGGTCTCGCCCACGATCACAAATTCCGGGTCCACGGTATTGATGGTGATGCCCGCGTCATAGAGGGCGTTCATCAGGCCATGGTCGCCGATCACATAGGCAGTGCCACCCGGGGACTGGCTCTTGATGAAGCTGGCGGTGGCCAGGGCGCTGGTGTAAAAATGGCTCTGGTCCACATCCAGGCCCATCCGGGCCAGCTTCTGCTGGTACTCTTTGGGCGAAAGCCCGCTGGAATTGGTCAGAAACAAAAAGTTCTTGTTCTCCCGGTAAAGCCAGTCCACGAATTCCTTCACGCCGGGCAAAAGCCGGTTGCCGTGATAGATCACACCGTCCATATCGCAGATAAAGCCTTTTTTGCTGCGCAGCTGTTCCAAAATCACATGCCTCCTGTGTGCTTGCCCGGCCCGGCAAGGGGGCAGCGGAATGCCGGCGGGCTTAATAACATGATTCGTATCTATTGTACTCTGGAATATCCCGAAGCGCCAGTGCCAGATCATAAAATGTTGTAAAATGTGCGGAAAATGCATGGCAGCTGCCCGGAAATGCATAAAAAATACCCCGGCTCCTTGCGGAGCCGGGGCGGGTAACGATGGAAAAATCAGCGCAGATCGATGGTGTAATCGAAGCCGTACTCAGCCTTCAGAGCATCCACCTTGTCCTGGCAGTCCTCGATGAAGGTGGGGGTGTAAACGCTCTTGCCCTCCTTCTTGTAGTCCTCCAGGATCTGGTTCAGCTTGCCCCAGGCCTCGTCCTGGCGGGCCTGATCCATATCCTCGGGGAAGGAGATCAAAAATTCGCGGTGCTTGGGAATACGAGCTTTCATAGTTGTAGTTCCTCCTGAAATCGTGTTGTTTATACGCCGAACAGCCGTTTGGCGTTTTCGGTGGTTGCAGCGAAGATCACATCCGGCGCAACGCCCCGGACTTCGGCCAGAAATTTGCCGGTGTGGGCGATCAGCCCGGAATCACAGCGCCTGCCCCGGCAGGGCTCCGGCGCCATGTAGGGGCAGTCGGTCTCCAGCAGAATGCGCTCCAGAGGCAGCGCGGCCGCGGCCTTCACCGCCCGCTTGGCCCCCTTGAAGGTGAGCGCCCCGCCGAAGCCGATGTACATGCCCTGCTGGGCCAGAATCAGCGCATCTTCGGCGCTGCCGGAAAAGCAGTGGACCACGCCCTTGGGCTTATACTGCTTCAAAAGGGCGTATACGTCCGCGTGGGCCTGCCGGTCGTGTACGATGATGGGCTTGTCCAGCTCCAGCGCCAGCTTCAGATGGGCCTCGAACAGGGCCAGCTGGGCTTCCTTGGGGATGGGCCAGTGATAGTCCAGCCCGCACTCGCCCACGGCCACCGCCTTGGGATGGTCGAAGAGGGGGCGAATGGCCGCAAGCTCCGCTGCCCAGTCGCCGCCGAAGCGGGTGTTGGTGGAGGCGTCCTCCTCGATGATGCTTTCCGGGTGGATGCCCAGTGCCGCGTACATATAGGGGTACTGCTCTGCCAGAGCCAGGCAGGCGCGGCTGGAGTCGTAATCGGTTCCGCAGTCCACCACGCCCACCACCCCACGGCCGGGCAGCTCGCCCAGCAGGGTGTGGCGGTCATCGTCGAATTGGTGGCTGGTGTAGTGTGCGTGGGTGTCAAAAATGGAGTACATGCGTTTCTCCTCAGTGGATGGCGCTGCCGGGCTTCACGTCGTCCGGGAAGAAGACCACGGAGGCGCCGCCGTCCGGCATATCCGCCGCCATGACCATGCCCTCGCTCACGTACTTGCCCTTCATCATGGGCCGAGGAGCCAGGTTCACCACAACGCCCACGTTGCGGCCGATCAGGTCCTCGGGCTTGTACCACTTGGCAATACCGGAGAGGATGGTCCGCTCCCGCTCGCCGTCGAACAGGGTCATCTTCAGCAGCTTTTTGCTCTCCTTCAGGTTCTCGCAGGTGAGCACCCTGGCCACGCGCAGCTCCACCTTGCAGAAGTCGTCGAAGGTGATTTCGGGCAGATGCTCGATGGGCTCGGCAGCCTCGTCCACAGCGGGGGCGGCGGCAGCGGCCGCCTTGGCGGCTTCCTCTTCCGCGGCCTTGCGCTTGGCCTCCTGCTCGGCAGCCAGCTCAGCCAGCTCCTTGGCAGCGTCGATGCGGGGGAACAGAGCCTCGCCCTTGTGTACGGTGTACTCGGTGCGGGCGCCGAAGGTGAGGGCGTCGAAGGTCAGCTCGCTCTCGGCAAGGCCCAGCTGCTCGGCCATCTTGCCGGTGGTGTTGGGCAGGAAGGGGGTCAGCAGAATGGCGCTCATGCGCAGGGACTCGCACAGGTTGTACAGCACCATGGCCAGACGGTCCTTGTTGGCCTCGTCCTTGGCCAGGGCCCAGGGAGCGGTCTCGTCGATGTACTTGTTGGCGCGCTGGATGGCCTTGAAGATTTCCTGAGTAGCCTGGGGAATCAGCAGGTCGTCCATGCAGGCGGTAACCTTGGCGGGCATGGCGTTCACGGTGTCCATCAGGTCCTGGTCAAAGTCGCCGGCCTGGCGCTGGGCGGGCAGGGTGCCGCCGAAGTATTTCTCGATCATGGCCACGGTGCGGCTGAGCAGGTTGCCCAGGTCGTTGGCCAGGTCGGAGTTGATGCGGCTGATCAGCGCCTCGTTGGAGAAGATGCCGTCGTTGCCGAAGGGAATCTCACGCAGCAGGAAGTAGCGGATGGCGTCCACGCCGTAGCGCTCGCACAGAACAACCGGGTCCACCACGTTGCCCTTGGACTTGCTCATCTTGCCGCCGTCCAGCAGCAGCCAGCCGTGGCCGAACACGCGGCCGGGCAGGGGCAGGTCCAGCGCCATCAGCATGGCGGGCCACAGAATGGTGTGGAAGCGCAGAATCTCCTTGCCCACCATGTGGATGGTGGCGGGCCAGAACTTGTCGTAGTCGGAGTACTTCTCGTTGCCGTAGCCCAGAGCGCTGATGTAGTTGCTCAGCGCGTCCACCCACACGTACATGGTGTGCTTGGTGTCGAAGGGAACGGGGATGCCCCAGGGTACAGTGGTGCGGGAAACGCAGGTGTCCTGCAGGCCCTGGTTGATGAAGGAGATCATCTCGTTCTTGCGGCTCTCGGGCTGGATGAACTGGGGGTTCTCCTCATACAGCTTCAGCAGGCGGTCGGCGTACTTGCTGGTCTTGAAGAAGTAAGCCTCCTCCTCCGCGTCGTATACCTCACGGCCGCAGTCGGGGCACTTGCCGTCCACCAGCTGGCTGTCGGTCCAGAAGCTCTCGCAGGGCTTGCAGTAGTGGCCCTTGTAGACGCTCTTGTAGATGTCGCCCTGGTCATACAGCTTCTGGAAGATCTTCTGGCAGCTCTCGATGTGGTAGTCATCGGTGGTGCGGATGAACCGGTCGTAGCTGATGTCCAGCAGCTTCCACAGGTCCTTCACGCCGCCTTTGCCCTCCACGATCTCGTCCACATACTGCTTGGGGGTCACGCCCTTGGCAGCGGCCTTGTCCTGGATCTTCTGGCCGTGCTCGTCGGTGCCGGTGAGGAACATGACGTCCTTGCCCTGCATCCGCTTGAAGCGGGCCAGCGCGTCACAGGCCACGGTGGTGTAGCTGTGGCCGATGTGCAGCTTGTCGCTGGGGTAGTAGATGGGGGTGGTAATGTAGTAGGTGTTGTTCTGGCTCATTTTCTTCTATCCTTTCATAACGGGGCCGCGAATGGAACGGTCCCGGAATTTACGGGCAATCCCGCCTGGGAGCGGTCTTGTCTTTATTCCTTTTCCCAACGGGAAAAATCAATGGCTTTGCCGTGGTCGTAGGTTTCCAGATCCTCCGGCTGGATGGGGCGGACCACCCGGCAGGGAGTGCCGTAGGCCACCACATTGGCGGGGATGTCCTGGTTCACCAGGCTGCCCGCGCCGATCACCGAGTTCTCCCCGATGGTCACGCCCGGCAGAATGGTGCTGCCCGCGCCGATCCACACATTGTTGCCGATGTGCACCGGCTTGTTGTACTGGGCGGCCTGACGACGCAGCCCCGGGTGGATGGGATGGGTGGCGGTGCAGATGGTCACGTTGGGGCCGATCATCACATGGTCGCCCAGGTAGATGTGGGTATCGTCCACCAGCGTCAGGTTGAAGTTGGCGTACACATACTTGCCCAGATGGGTGAAGCGGCCCCAGTTGGCGTTGAAGGGCGGCTCAAAGTAGCAGTGCTCGCCCACCTCGGCAAAGATGCGGGAGAACACGGCCTGCTGGCGCTCGGTGTCCCGGGGGTCCATCTGGTTGTACTGGCGAATCAGGGCCCGGCATTCCATCTGCGCCCGGAACAGCTCCGGGTCGTTGTTGTTGTAAAGCTGGCCGTTGTGCATGCAGGGGTTCAGTTCTGCCATAAAAGGGCGCTCCTTTCAGAAAAGGGAAGGGGCGGGCCGGTAGGACCGCCGGAAAGCAGGGCGGTATTTAAAAGCCGATGGGGGTCTTGCCGCAGGCCAGCAGAGTTTCCTCGGCCAGCACCTCGGTGCTGTCGATGAAAAAGCTGTCCAGCCCTTCGTCCCGCTTGATGAGTGAAAGCTCGGTGCAGCCCAGCACAGCCTTCTCGCAGCCGGCGGCCCGCAGCTCATCGGCGATTTCCATGAAGAGCTTCATGTCGGCCCGCTGGCCCTTTTTGATCTGGTCGTAGATGATGGTCATCAACTGGGTCTGGCGGGGCAGGGAAGGAATGGCAAAATCAATGCCCTCGGCCCGGCACATTCGCTGGTAGGTGCAGCTGCCCACGGTGCCGCTGGTGGCCAGGATGCCCAGCCGGGTGCAGCCCTGCGCCTTGGCATGCTGCACGGTCAGGCGCACCATGTTCAGAATGGGCACCGGCAGGCTGCGGGCCAGCCGGTCGTAGAAATAATGGGCGGTGTTGCAGGGAATGGCCAGAATGGTGGCCCCGTACTTCACCAGCATCTCCGCGTCCCGCTCCATCTGGGCGAAGGGATCGTCCTCGCTTTCGCCCAGGATATAGGCGGTGCGGTCCGGGGTGGAGGCCCGGCTGGAGATCACAATGTCCAGATGATCCTGATCGCACTGGGCAGGGGTGTGCTCGGTGAGCATCTGGTAAAAATACACAGTGCTCATGGGGCCGAGCCCACCCAAAATGCCCAAAACGGGATGTTCGTTCTGCATGGTCTGGTTCCACGCCCCTTTGCTCAGATTGGCAGGCGAAAAACCGGCGCCTGCAATTTCCTTATTATAGCACCTTTGCGCCCTTAATACAATTACAAGCCGCACGGCGCAGCAGGGGAAAGGCTTGGCAGAACACCACAAAAAAACCGCGGGATGCCGGACACGGCACCCCGCGGAAAGTCATTCAGTACATTGGTCTGCCCTCGATTTAGATGGATTTAAAACGCTTCATCAATACGACTTTCTCGTCATACATATCGATTCACGTTCCTTTGCCATATACCGGCAGGCTTTGTCGCTTCACATTGCCTGCATCCCTGGTGGTGGTCTACGGGCAAACATTCAGCACATTGGCGTTATCCTCATTTCGTACGATTTGATGAATTCAGATTTCAAAGCGCCTTGAAATGGTACGCGAAACATTGCTTAGTACATTGGACTCAAAGCCTCTTCTGGTTTGATTCGGATGAAAAGAAACATATCAAAAAAGGATTTCTACCGTTTATTGCTCTGGTTTGCTGGTGATCAAAGCCGTTTACTTGGATGGATTCGGTCGAATGCGTCTTGTGGTTCCGTTACTGTTGTTCGGCTTCCATGGCTTAAAAGAGGTTGCAGACAAGACCTAAACTCAACTTTTATTTCCTTGGTGCGAAGTGATTCAGAACACTCGCATCGCTCTTGCTCCATACCAGGCTGAATACCAATTCCTCACATCAAACGATGCTTTTACCGTTTTTGGTATGATCCATCAGGATCAAATCCACTTTCGGTTTTTTATAAAAAACTGCTTGTGGGCAGGGATGGGATCTACTCGCTATTTGAATCTTATTCCGAAAATCCAAAACCTTTTTGGTGGTCGCCTTTTGGTTTTTTGCTGTGACGGAAGGTTTCTTTTGAATCATTCACGTTCGATCTGCGGTTTTTTCCGATCCATCGATCTAAGAAATACCGGACCAATTGTTCCTCTGATCCATTTTGAATCCTGCGCTCCAGCTTGGCCTTTGGCATTCAAGAAATCATCTTGCTGTGAAAAAGTGATTTCGGGATTCAGCGGCAGGTCCCATCCTGCCAGATCTGGCCGGGTTCTTCAATTACCATGATGGTCCTGCTCTCCTTTCTTTCCTCGTTGCGGCTCTTCCTGTTATCCTTAACAGGTTGCCTAGAGTTTCTTGACCTTGGTTTTGTGTTCCTTGGTGTGTCTATAATATACCATACAAAAACCCCGGTGTATATTGACAAAGTAGATATACTTATGATGCATTATTTGTATAATTGTTGTATTGAAAAAGGCCGGGGCTTGGTGCTATAATAAAAATGTTGGAGTGTATGGCGGCGCTGGGGCAACCGGGCGCCGCCTTTGCTTTGCCCGGCGCGGCGGGGAAAGACGGCAGCCTTATAATGTATTTATATATAAAGGGCAGGAGTAGGGGCGAACGGCCCGAAAAAGAAAATCAAAAAACTTCAAAAAAGTTTTGAAAATGTGTTGACAAACCGTGAAACGGGCGGTATAATGATGAAGCTGTCAGATGTGGCCCGTTGGTCAAGCGGTCAAGACGGCGGCCTCTCACGCCGCAAACGGGAGTTCGATTCTCCCACGGGTCACCACATATGCACTTCTAGCTCAGTTGGTAGAGCAGCTGACTCTTAATCAGCGGGCCCAGGGTTCGAGTCCCTGGAAGTGCACCATTTGTTCCTCCTTAGCTCAGTCGGTAGAGCATGCGGCTGTTAACCGCAGGGTCGTTGGTTCGAGCCCAACAGGGGGAGCCAGAAAAAAGCGCATCGGGTAACCGGTGCGCTTTTTCTTTTGCAAAGCGATAACGACCCTGTGCGTTGACGGCCGCAAGAACCGGCGGGGTGAAGCAAAGCAGAACCGGCAGCACAAACAAACGGCGCGGGGCGGCTGTTAACTGCGCCGGAGCCGAGCGCGCCCGGTGGGCGATGCAGCGAGGCGGAGGTGGGCCCGGAAACAGAGCGATGTGCCGCGGGCCGGCGGCCCGTGGTGCAGCGCGACAATTTCCGGGCTCGGAATGGTCGTTGGTTCGAGCCGGCCAGGGGGAGCCGCGTCGGGCGGGGCTGCACTCTGCTCACCCCCTTCCGGCGTTGGCTGAAAGGGCGTTCGCACCGTTCCGCCCGCCCTCCTTTTCCCCACAAAATCCTGCAATGCAGCCTTTTGCGGGGGCCCTTTTTTTCGCATCGGGTAACCGGTGCGCTTTTTCTTTTGCAAAGCGACAAACGACCCTGTGCGTTAATAGACGCAAGAACCGGTGGGGTGAAGCAAAGCAGAACCGGCAGCACAAACAAATGGCGCGGGGCGGCTGTTAACTGCGCCGGAGCCGGGCAACGAAAAATAAAACAATCAAAGGAACGGCGTACCAGTCCAGCGAAAGACCGGTGCGCCGTTTCTTTTTGATTTTGCTATGCTTCCCGTTGCTGCATCTCGGAGGAAACGTAAAGCCGGAAGCCGTTTTTGCTGGCGCGCTTGCTCTGATACATTGCCTCGTCGGCGGCCTGGTGCAGTGCGGCATATTCCGGCTGCACCGGCGGTGAAAGAGCCACTCCGATGCTTGCCTTGACCGGGCCGTTCAGCTGGGGCAGGGGAATCCGCTCCAGATGGGTCAGGATCATCTTTGCCCGCCGGGCCATCAGGTCCGGGTCCAGCGGGCTTTCCAGAAACACCACAAACTCGTCGCCGCCTACCCGAGCCACAATATCGCCTGCACGGAACAGATGCTTCAGCACATCGCTCACCGCCACCAGTACCTGATCACCCACCGAGTGGCCCAGCGTGTCGTTGATCTGCTTGAAATCGTCCAGGTCGATCATGAACAGCACACCGCCGCCGTTCTGCTTCAGCTTCCGGGTGATCAGTTCCTCGGCGCTGCGGTTGTAGACGCCGGTGAGTAGGTCCATGTTGGCCCGGCGCAGCAGATCCTGCTCCCGGTCGAACCGCTCGGTAATGTCGGTGAGTTTGCCCACGATCTGCCCGCCGCGTCCGCTGACTCCTTCCAGCGCCTTGCAGCGGCATAAATAGACCCAGAGCTGCCCATCCTGCCCCAAAAAGGTCACCTCCGCCTTGACTACCGGTCCGCCGGGCCGAGCTGCCCGCAGCAGGCGTCGCAGCTTATCCGCGGCCTCCGGCAGAGTCCGGCCACCTGCGTCGCTGCGCAGGGGCAAACGGTCCGGCAGGCCCAGCACTGCGGGGGCTGCGGGCGTAAATTCCAAACGGGCGGAATCACAGTCGTATTCAAACAGAAGGGTATCACTGAATTCGTTCAAAACATGGTTCACATTCATACAACTTGTCTCCTGATGAAAAGAAAGAAGTTTTCCCTATTATACGGCACGGAATTCCCCAAAGCAAGAGAAAATATGAATTATTTAGTGTAATCTAAATACATTACACATCATTTATCGGAAAAGCCGCGCAGAATAAAATAATTGGTAAAGGTGATGTGTTATGCGAAAGACCCGAGAATGCAGCAATCTGAAAACCCTGGGAGCAGACATCAAGGCCGCACGGCTCGCGTTGCGGATGACCCGGCGCGCCCTGGCTGATCAGCTGGGGATCGATCCCCGTTACCTGGCCAACATCGAAAACAGCGGCAGCCTGCCCAGCCTGCCCATCTTTTACGAGCTGGTGCGCATCTGCAAGCTGCCGGCAGACCGGTATTTCTTCGAGCAGGAGGAGGGCCAGCCCAGTGAGCAGCGCCGCCGGGTCAGCCAGAAGCTCACTCTGTGCAGCGAGGAGTTCCTGCCGGTGGTGGAGGGGGCGCTGGACGGCGCGCTCAAGGTGCAGGAAGGCCGGGCCGAACAGGAAGATTGACCGTGCCGGAAAAACGCTCCCTGACCAGCAAAGCAGGATTGTCTTCAACTGGAAGACAATCCCGCCCTTTTTTTCGCAAAATTCCGCGCCGGAGGCCCTTTGCGTCTTGACGAAGCGGCCCCGCCGCTTTAATATTAGATATATTACGGGCAAAAACCCCCGGTCCGCGGGGGAAAAACAAGCGGCGGCGCAGCCAGCGTCGCGGTAAGGAGTATGAAGATGAAAAACAGCGAAAAGAATTTCGACACCATTGTGGCCCTGTGCAAGAACCGGGGCTTTGTGTACCCGGGCAGCGAGATCTACGGCGGCCTGGCCAACAGCTGGGACTACGGCCCCCTGGGCGTTGAGTTCAAGAACAACGTGAAGAAGGCATGGCTGAAAAAGTTCGTGCAGGAGAACCGCCTGAACGTGGGCCTGGACGCCGCCATCATCATGAACCCCCAGACCTGGGTCACCACCGGCCACGTGGCTGGCTTCTCCGACCCCCTGCTGGACTGCAAGAGCTGCAAGGCCCGCCACCGTGCCGACAAGCTGATCGGCGACGTGCACCCCGAGGTGAACGTGGACGCCATGAGCTTCGAGGAGATGGACGCCTTCATCAACGAGCATGAGGATGTGGTCTGCCCCGTCTGCGGCAAGCACGACTTCACCCCCATCCGCAAGTTCAACCTGATGTTCAAGACCGCCATCGGCGTGACCGAGGACTCCTCCAGCACCTGCTACCTGCGTCCCGAGACCGCCCAGGGCATCTTCGTGAACTTTGCCAACATCCAGCGCACCACCCGCCGCAAGCTGCCCTTCGGCGTTTGCCAGGTGGGTAAGGCCTTCCGCAACGAGATCACTCCCGGCAACTTTACCTTCCGTACCCGCGAGTTCGAGCAGATGGAGTGCGAGTTCTTCTGCAAGCCGGACACCGATCTGGAGTGGTTCGCCTACTGGAAGGACTTCTGCAAGAACTGGCTGCTGAGCCTGGGCATCAAGGAGGAGAACCTGCGCCTGCGTGACCACGAGCCCGCCGAGCTGGCATTCTACTCCCGCGCCACCACCGACATCGAGTACGCCTTCCCGTTCACCGACTGGGGCGAGCTGTGGGGCATTGCCGACCGTACCAACTACGACCTGGGCCGCCATCAGGAGGCCAGCGGCAAGAGCCTGGAGTACTTCGACCCCGACACCAACGAGCACTACATCCCCTACGTGATCGAGCCCTCCCTGGGCGCCGACCGCGTGGCCCTGGCCTTCCTGTGTGAGGCTTACGATGAGGAAGTGCTCACCGATGACAAGGGCAAGGAGGACAAGCGCGTGGTTCTGCGCCTGCATCCCGCCCTGGCTCCCTACAAGGCCGCTGTGCTGCCCCTGTCCAAGAAGCTGGGCGAGCAGGCCATGCCCATCTGGCAGGAGCTGAGCAAGTACTTCATGGTGGACTACGACGAGACCGGCTCCATCGGCAAGCGCTACCGCCGCCAGGACGAGATCGGCACCCCGCTGTGCATCACCGTGGACTTCGCCACCTTCGGCAGCGACACCGAGGAAGGCGACGGCTGCGTGACCATCCGTGACCGCGATACCATGGAGCAGGTGCGCCTGCCCATCAGCGAGGTCAAGGACTACATCGAGAAGAAGATCCAGTTCTGATCCAACCCACCCCGATCCCTCCGCGCAGCCGGAGGGATCGTTTTATTGGCGGCATACAGCCGCCGGAAAGGAGGCCCGGGCCGGTGCCGCTGATCAAGCAGATATTCGTGGTGTTCTTCATTTGTTTGCTGGGGAACTTTTTGAGCGAGTGTATCCCACTGCCCATCCCCAACAGTATCATGGCGATGGTGCTGATGCTTGTCCTGCTGGCGCTGCGCTGGCTTCGGGCGGACTCCATCCGCCAGGTGGTGGACTTCCTGCAGAAAAACATGGTGTTCTTTTTCATTCCGTCCGGCGTGTCGCTGCTGGAGCACTATGAGCTCCTGCGGGACAATCTGGCAGCCATCCTGGTGATCTGTGTGGTCTCCATGCTGGCCACCTACGGGGCGGCCGCCGGTGTGGTGTGGCTGGTGCTTCGAATCATGAAAAAAGGCGGTGAGACCCAATGATGCAGGCTTTGTGTGACAATATGCTGTTCGGCATCGTGCTGTGTACCGGCACCTATCTGATCGGCCAGTGGTGCCAGCTCAAATGCAAGGGCAGCCCCTGGGTCAACCCGGTGCTCATCGCCATGGTGCTGAGTGTGCTGGCTCTGCTGGTGTTCGACATTCCCATGGAATACTTTACCCAGGGCGGCGACGTGGTGAGCATGCTGCTGCTGCCTGCCACCGCCATGCTGGCCATTCCCATCTACAACCAGCGCAAGGTGCTCAAGGAGAATTTCTGGCCGGTGGTGCTGGGCTGTCTGGCGGGCTGCATCGCCAATGCAGTCACGGTGACACTGCTGTGCAAGGCCTTCCGGCTGGACGAGCTGCTCACCAAAAGCCTGCTGCCCAAAAGCGTCACCGCGCCCATCGCCATGGCGGTGAGCGAGCAGATCGGCGGGGTGCCCGCCATCACGGTGGCGGCGGTGATCTTCACCGGCACCCTGGGCACCGTGATCGCCCCGGCACTGGTCAAGGTTACCCGGCTGAAAAATCCCACCCAGATCGGGGTGGCGCTGGGGTCCTGCAGCCATGTGGGCGGAACCAGCGCGGCCATCGAGATGGGCGAGATCCAGGGCGCCATGAGCAGCGTGGCCATCGGCGTGTCCGGTATCCTCACAGTGCTGATCGCCTTCTTCTGGTGAATCCGAGGGCGGGGCTTTTAAAGCCCCGCCTTTTTCGTTATAATAAATGCAGCACCGCACAATTCACGCCTTACGGCTCAGGCGCCGCATCGCGCCAAAATTTTCCGGCGCGCTCCACCACCTGGAATTATGCGGTGTTGCCTAAAGGCAATGACGCTTTAGCAAAGCAAAAATGAAGAAAAGCGAGGGAACCGATCAATGAATCAGGAACTGCTGAACAAATATGCCGCCTTCACCGTGCAGGTGGGCGTGAACGTGCAGAAGGGCCAGACCCTTATCATCCGCTGCCCGGTGGAGGGCGCTTACTTCGGCCGCGCCTGCATGGAGGCTGCCTACAAGGCCGGCGCCCGGGACGTGGTCATCCGCTGGGAGGATGAAAAGGCCGCCCGCATCCGCATGGAGCTGGGCGAGGAGGAAGCCCTGAGCGAAACCAAGCCCTACGAGCTGCGCAGCTATCTGGACTACGCCGAGAGCGAGGGCGGCTGCTGCCTGCTGGCCATCCATGCCTCTGACCCGGAAATCTTCAAGGGCCTGGACACCGCCAAGATCAACCGGGTGAGCCTGGCCAAGCAGGAGGCCATGAAGTCCTGGCGGGAATACACCATGAAGGACCGGGTGCAGTGGTGCGTGGTGGCCATCCCCACTCCCGCATGGGCTGCTTCCGTGTTCCCGGGCCTTGCCGAGGACGAGGCTCAGGAGAAGCTGTGGAGCGCCATCTTCGACGTGTGCCGGGTCACCGGCGGGGACCCGGTGAGCGCCTGGAAGGAGCATGTGGCCAAGACCAGTGCCTGCCGGGACAAGCTCAATGAGCTGCAGCTGGAGAGCATCCGCATGACCAGCGCCAACGGCACCGATCTGACCGTGGGCCTGGCCGAGGGCCACACCTGGGAGGGCGCCTGCAGCAAGGCCGAGAACGGCGCGGTCTTCATCGCCAACGTGCCCACCGAGGAGGTGTTCACCGCACCCCACCGGGAGCGGGTGAACGGCGTGGTCAAGGGCACCAAGCCCTACGTGTACAACGGCCAGCTGATCGAGGGCTTCTCGGTCACCTTCAAGGACGGCGTGGTGGTGGACTACTCCGCCGAGAAGAACGCCGAGCTGCTGGGCCAGCTGCTGGACAGCGACGAAGGCGCCCGCCGCATCGGCGAGATTGCTCTGGTGCCCGCCTCCAGCCCCATCAACCGCAGCGGCCTTTTGTTCTACAACACCCTGTTCGACGAGAACGCCGCCTGCCACATCGCCTTCGGTGCGGGCTACCCCACCACCGTGAAGGGCGGCGCGGCCATGACCACCGAAGAGCTGCTGGCCTGCGGCGTGAACGATTCCGCCATCCATGAGGATGTGATGGTGGGCGCGGAGGATATGACCATCACCGGCCTGACCAAGACAGGCGAGACTGTGACCATCTTTGAAAACGGCGAGTGGGCCATCGGCTGACACTTCTTCACACCACCGAGCGGAGTCTGTGGAAAACCCACCGCCCGCGGAAAGAGAGTATCATGAACGACCGGTATCTGCGCCCCGCCGGAGCGGACCTGTTCCGGGTGCTGGCGGTGGGCATGGTGGGCGCGTTCCACTTCTGGCAGCAAAGCTGGGTGAGCGCGCCCGGCCTGGATTTTCTCATGCGCAGCGGCGGCGCCTGGGTGGACGGTATGATTCTGCTGTCCGCCTTCTGCCTCTACCTGCCCTATGCCCACGCCTGGGCGCAGAAAAAGGCCTTCCCGGGCTGCCGGGGCTTCTGGCAGCGGCGGGCGATACGCATCCTGCCCTCCTACTATTTTGCGGTGCTGGCCAGCGCTCTGGTCTGGGCGGCGGGGCACCGGCCCGACCGGGATTTCTGGCTGGACGTGGGCAGCCATCTGCTGCTCATTCCCACCCTGGTGCCCCAGGGTTATGTGTACTGCCGCACCAACGGCGCGCTGTGGACCGTGGGCGTGCTGGTGCTGTTCTACCTGCTGTTTCCGCTGCTGGCCCGGGCCTTTTATGCCTGGCCGCTGCCGGTGCTGGCGGGGCTGTGCGCGGTTCAGGAGCTGTATGCCCGCTGCCGGGTGCTGCCCCTGCAGGGGGTGGATTACAGCATGCGCTTCAACCAGCTGCCCGCCTTTTTCGGGGTGATCGGGCTGGGCTTTGCCGCCGCTCAGGCGGTGGCCCTGCTGGCCCCCAGGCAGACAAAGCACAGGGAGGCTTTCTTTGCCCTGGCGGCGCTGGCGGGCCTTGGGGGTGCTGTGTGGGTGCTGCGCCGCATCGCCTACTGGCAGGACGGCCCCCACGGCCAGCTGGTCTGGCGGCTGCCGCTGGCGCTCTGCTTCGCGGTCTGCCTGTTGGGGCTCTGCCTGGGACCGCAGCTGCCCGGCGCAAGGCTCTGGGCGCTGTTCGGCGGGCTGAGCTACAATTTTTACATCTGGCACCAGTGGCTGGCGGTGCGCATCAAGTACGACCTGCGCATCCCACCCTGGCAGGGCGACACCCCGCCCAACCAGCTGGGGGATACCGGGTGGATGCACACCTATCTGGCCCTGGTCTGGGCAGTGGGTCTGACCGCGGCGGTGCTGGCTACCTACGGGCTGGAAAAGCCCGCTGCCCGCTGGCTGCGGGCCCGGCTGGGCACGGGCCGAAGCAGGCGGGCGGAGAGCTGTACCACAGCGGTTTGAGCCGCCCGGTCGGGAAACTTTCCCGGCGGGGCTTGCAAAGGCCGACGGAATATGGTATAGTTGATACCGTAAGAATAACGTTTGAATGGAGAGTGGGCCGCAAGGCCCGCTCTTCTTGCTTGTTTGGGCAAAATATGTGTTGGGAGGTTCGAAGATGGCAAAAGCAAAAGGCGGCCAGAACACGGTGCAGCAGGTGGAAGCCCTGGTGCGCCCGGTGATCGAGGGCATGGGCCTGATTCTGTGGGACGTGCGCTTTGAAAAGGAAGGGCCGGACTGGTACCTGCGGGTGCTGATCGATCCCGCCGGTGAGGGTCCGCTGGACATGAACACCTGCGAGGCGGCCAGCCGGGCCATCGACCCGGTGATCGAAGAGGCCGACCCCATCGACCAGGCCTACTTCCTGGAGGTCGGTTCCCCCGGCCTGGGCCGCCGTCTCACCCGGCCCGAACACTTTGCCCGTTACCAGGGCCAGAAGATCGCCGCCCGTCTCATCCGGCCGGACGAGAACGGCAACCGGGAGATCGCGGGCCTGCTGCAGGGCATTGACGGCCAGACCGTAACCGTGGAGACCGAAAACGGCCCGGCCGCCTTCGAGCTGGCTGCCGCCAGCTTCGTGAAGCTCTGCGACGACGAGGACCTGTTCTAAGGCGACACCGCACAATTCCAGGTGGTGGAGCGCGCCGGAAAATTTTTTGTGATATGAACCAAAAATCACAGCCAATCCTTGGTGGCTTGGCGAGCATTTTTGGAAAATAGCACGGAAAATTTTGGCGTGATACGCCGCCTGAGCTGTGGGGCGTGAATTATGCGGTGTAGCCTCATCTTTCTATATAGAATACTTGATAGGATAGTTGTAGCCAGACAAATTGGAGGAGATCGAAAAAAATGAACGCAGAATTTTTTGAAGCGCTGACCATGCTGGAAAAAGAGCGTGGCCTGACCGCCGAGTACCTGATCGAGAAGATCAAGGCCGCCATCGTGATCGCTGTGAAGAAGGATTACGAGGTGGAGGACGAGAACGTGCTGGTGGAGATCGACAGCGTAAACGGCAAGTTCAACGTGTCCCTGGTGCGCGACATCGTGGAAGAGGTGGAGAACCCCCACACCCAGCTCACCCTGGAGGAGGCCCAGGCCATCCGCAAGACCTACAAGATGGGCCAGCGCGTGGTGACCCCCCTGAAGACCAAGGACTTCGGCCGCATCGCCGCTCAGACCGCCAAGCACGTGATCCGTCAGGGCATCCGTGAGGCCGAGCGCAACCAGCTGTTCAACGACATGCAGGGCAAGGCCCACGAGATCGTTACCGCCCGCGTCACCCGTGTGGACCCCGACCGGGGCCTGGTGGCTCTGGACATGGGCAAGGGCGAGGCCATTCTGCCCCGCTCCGAGCAGGTGCCCGGCGAGGAGTTCTTCGAGGGCCAGCACGTGCAGGTCTACGTGAAGGACGTTGTGGTCACCGAGCGCGGCCCCCGCGTTATCATCAGCCGCACCAGCGAGCAGCTGGTCAAGCGCATGTTCGAGATGGAAGTGCCCGAGATTTTCGACGGCACCGTGGAGATCCGCGCCATCAGCCGTGAGGCCGGCGTGCGCACCAAGATGGCCGTCTGGAGCAAGGACGAGAACATCGACCCCGTGGGCGCCTGCATCGGTGCACACGGCGCCCGCGTGGGCAAGATCGTGGAGGAGCTGCACGGCGAGAAGATCGACGTGGTGCGCTGGAGCGAGGATGTGAGCGAGTTCATCAGCGCCGCCCTGAGCCCCGCCAAGGTGGTCAAGGTGGAGATCCTGGAAGGCGACAAGAAGGCCTGCCGCGTCACCGTGCCCGACCATCAGCTGAGCCTGGCCATCGGCAACAAGGGCCAGAACGCCCGTCTGTGCGCCCGCCTGACCGGCTACAATATCGATATCCGCCCCGAGAGCGGCTACTACGGCGAGGAAGAGGAGCAGCCCGCTGCTTCCAGCGAGGAATAAGCCCCTTCGCCCAAAACCATCAACAGAAAGGAGCGTCCCACCGCGATGCAACAACGTAAGATCCCGCTGCGCCATTGCC
This sequence comes from Allofournierella sp. CML151, assembly GCF_027853465.1. NCBI lineage: Bacteria > Bacillati > Bacillota > Clostridia > Eubacteriales > Oscillospiraceae > Allofournierella > Allofournierella sp. CML151. Next base: position 48,485 of record NZ_JAPNNW010000003.1, read on the forward strand.
TTGGCTGCAACGAGTCCAAACCGAAAAAGGAGCTGGTGCGCGTCGTGCGCAGCCCGGAAGGGGAGATCTCACTGGATCTTGTGGGCAAAAAGCCCGGCCGGGGCGCTTACCTTTGCCCCAGCGCCCAATGCCTGGCCAAGGCCCGCAAGGCCAAGCGCCTGGAGCGCGCGCTGGATACTCAAATTCCGCCCGAGGTATACGAAAGCATCGAGCGCGAAATAGAAGGAGCCGAGCGTGGAGAATAAACAAAAACTGTTGTCGGCTGTTTCCCTGTGCCGCAAGGCCGGCAAGCTGGTCATGGGCTTCGACGCCGTGCGTGAGAGCGTGATGAGCGGCAAGGCCTGGCTGGTGCTGCTGGCCGCCGACGTGAGCGACGGCACCGCGAAGCGGATGGCCCGCACCTGCGAGGACATCACCGAGTGCCGCCGGATGCCCCTGACCCAGCTGGAGCTGTGCGGCATAAGCTACAAGAAAGTGGGCGTGTACAGCGTGCTGGATGAAAACCTGGCCAATCTGTGCAGCCAGTACCTGGCGGATGAAAAGGAGGAAAACGAATGATCATTAAATATAAAGTGAGCGATGTGGCGAAGGACCTGAACGTTCCCGCCAAGCAGATCGTGGACCTGCTGGCCCAGAAGGGCGGCGAGGTCAAGAAGACCGGCGCCAACCTGACCGAGGAGGAAGTGAACCTGGTGTTCGAGCATTTCACCCAGGCCAATTCCGAGTCCAGCCTGGATGCCTACCTGGACAGCGCACCCAAGCCCCAGCCCAAGGCCAGTGAGGTGCTGAAGAAAGCCGACGGCACCGTGGTCGAGATGAACACGAGCAAGAAGAAGGCCGACAAGAAGAAGGCCGAAGCCAAGCCCGAGCCCGTGAAGCGCGAGGTTGTGACCAAGGTTGTGGACACCCGCACCGTGGATGTGAACCTGGACCGCTTCAACGAGAAGTTCGACGAGCTGGCTTCCACCAAGAACGTGGAGAACCGCCGCAAGCCCCAGCCCGCCGGCAACAAGCAGAAGTTCGCCAACAACCGGAACAAGAAGGGCCAGAACTTCCAGAAGCGCCGCGAGACCGAGGCCGAGCGCCTGCAGCGCATCCAGCTGGAGAAGGCCCGCAAGGCCCAGCTGAAGGTGCAGATCCCCGAGGAGATCACCGTGGGCGAGCTGGCTACCCGCCTGAAGCAGACCGCCGCCAACGTGATCAAAAAGCTGATGGGCCTGGGCGTCATGGCCAGCGTGAGCGAGGTCATCGACTTCGATACCGCCAGCCTGATCGCCGACGAGTTTGGCGCCAAGGTGGAAAAAGAGGTGCATGTGAGCATCGAGGAGCGCCTGTTCGAGCAGGACGAAGATCCGGAAGAGAGCCTGCAGGAGCGTCCCCCTGTTGTGGTTGTCATGGGTCACGTTGACCACGGCAAGACCAGCATTCTGGACGCCATCCGCAAGAGCCATGTGACCGCAGGCGAGGCCGGCGGCATCACCCAGCACATCGGTGCTTACCAGGTTGTGGCGGACGGCAAGGTCATCACCTTCCTGGACACCCCCGGCCACGAGGCCTTCACCAGCATGCGTGCCCGCGGCGCCAACCTGACCGACATCGCGGTTCTGGTGGTTGCCGCCGACGACGGCATCATGCCCCAGACCGTTGAGTCCATCAACCACGCCAAGGCCGCCGGTGTTTCCATCATCGTGGCCATCAACAAGATGGATAAGCCCACCGCCAACCCCGACCGCGTGATGGAGCAGCTCACCCAGTACGAGCTGGTTCCCGAGCAGTGGGGCGGCGATGTGATCTGCGTGCCCGTGTCCGCTCTGACCGGTGCCGGTATACACGACCTGCTGGAGAACATCAACCTGGTGGCCGAGGTCAAGGAGCTGAAGGCCAACCCCGACCGCCGTGCCAAGGGCGCCGTCATCGAGGCCCGTCTGGACAAGGGCCAGGGCCCCGTTGCCACCATCCTGGTGCAGAAGGGCACCCTGCATAAGGGCGACTGCGTGATCGCCGGCACCGCTGTGGGCCGCGTGCGCACCATGAAGAACGACAAGGGCCAGTTCATCGAGGAAGCCGGTCCCTCCACCCCCGTGGAGATCACCGGTCTGACCGAGGTTCCCAGCGCGGGCGACCTGTTCGACGCCGTGGCCGACGAGAAGCTGGCTCGCGAGCTGGCCGACAAGCGCGCCGCCGAGGAGAAGGAGCGCCAGTTCAGCAGCTACCAGAAGGTCACCCTGGATAACCTGTTCAGCCAGATCGCCGAGGGCGAGCGCAAGCAGCTGGACATCATCGTCAAGGCGGACGTACAGGGCAGCGCCGAGGCCGTGAAGCAGAGCCTGGAGAAGATCTCCAACGACGAGGTCCGGGTCAAGGTCATCCACGCGGGCGTTGGCGCCATCAACAAGTCCGACGTTATGCTGGCCAACGCCGGCAACGCCATCATCATCGGCTTCAACGTGCGCCCCGACCCCGTGGCCAAGGAGGAAGCCGCTCAGTGCGAAGTGGAGATGCGCATGTACCGCGTGATCTACGACGCCATCAACGACGTGACCGACGCCATGAAGGGCATGCTGGCTCCCAAGATCCGTGAAGTGGAGCAGGGCCGCCTGGAGGTTCGTCAGGTCTACAAGATCAGCAGCGTGGGCCTGGTGGCCGGCAGCTACGTGCAGGAGGGCAAGATCACCCGCTCCAGCAAGATCCGCGTGGTGCGTGACGGCATCGTCATCACCGAGGACGAGATCGCCAGCCTGCGCCGCTTCAAGGACGACGTGAAGGAAGTGGCCCAGGGCTACGAGTGCGGCGTTACTCTGGAGAAGTTTGCCGACATCAAGGAAGGCGACATCTTCGAGGCCTACATCCTGGAAGAGTACCGGGACTGATCGAACGCCCCAATAAAACCAACCGGCCGCCGCCCGAAGCCCTTTGACTTCGGGCGGCAGCCGCCCATAAGAACAAGGAGAAAGAGCTATGGCAAACCCGAAAAACCAGGGCCGCCTGGCCCAGGATATGAAGCGGGAAGTGATCGGCATTATCAGCCAGATGAAGGACCCCCGGCTGGAGGGCGGCCTGCTCACCGTTACCCGGCTGGACGTGACCCCCGATCTGGACGTGGCGAAGGTCTACGTGAGCGTGATGGGCAAGCCCGAGGGCACTGCCGAGGTGGTCAAGGCCCTGAACAAGGCCAGCGGCCACGTGCGCACCGAGATTTCCCGCCGCATGCACATCCGTAAGGCGCCCCGCTTTGTGTTCGCCCAGGATGACGGCGCCGCCTATGCTGCTCACATCAACGAGCTGCTGGCGGGGCTGAACAAGAACCGGGAGGAGTAATTCCGCCCGGATATCGCAAGAAGAGGAGAACGTCATGAGTGAGATCTTAGACCTGCTGGCCGTCATCGGCCGCCTGCTTCGGGCGGAGAACGTGCTGATCCTGTGCCACAAAAACCCGGACGGCGACACCATCGGCAGCGCCGCTGCCCTGATGCACGCCCTCAAGCGGTTGGGCAAGGAAGCGGCGGTGCTGTGTGCAGATCCCATCCCCAGCCGCTATTCCTATATGGAGATCGAGCTGTTCCAGGGTCAGTTCGAGCCGGGCTATGTGGTGGCCGTGGACGTGGCCAGCATCCAGCTGTTCGGCGACGCGCTGCAGGAGTATCTGGACCGGATCGATCTGTGCATCGACCACCACGGCTCCAACAGCGGCTATGCGGACGCTTTGCTGCTGGACGCAGAGGCGGCTGCCACCTGCGAGATCATGTACGACATCATCTGCGCCATGAATGTGGAGATCAGCCCCTGCATCGCCCGGTGCCTGTACACCGGCCTGTCCACCGACACCGGCTGCTTTTTGTTTTCCAACACCACCGCCAAGAGCCACCTGCTGGCTGCCAAGCTGATGGAGGCCGGCGTGGACGTGGCGGAGCTGAACATGATTCTGTTCGAAAGCAAATCCAAGGCCCGCATGGCCATCGAGCGCACTGCGCTGGAGAACCTGGAGTATCACTTCGAGGACCGCTGCGCCCTGATGTCGCTCACCCGCGAGCAGATTGCGGCCAGCGGTGTGGCCGCCAACGAGCTGGAGGACCTGACCAGCCTGCCCCGCAAGATCGAGGGCGTGCAGGTGGGCATCACCCTGCGCCAGCTGCCCCAGGGCAGCTACAAAATCAGCGTGCGCACCACCGCCGAGGTGGACGCCTGCGCCATTGCCAAGCGGCTGGGCGGCGGCGGTCATTCCCGCGCCGCAGGCTGCGAGCTGGAGGGCAATCTGGACAACGCCAAGGCCGCGATCCTGGCCGAGGTGGAGCGGGAGCTGAAACGGGCGGATGCCCAGGAACAGGAGTAACCCCATGAATGGCATTTTGATCGTGGACAAACCCACCGGCTGGACCAGCTTCGACGTGATCGCCAAGCTGCGGGGCATTTTAGGCACCCGCAAGCTGGGCCATTCCGGTACGCTGGACCCCATGGCCACCGGCGTGCTGCCGGTGTTCGCCGGTGGTGCGTCCAAGGCGGTGGATATGCAGCCGGACCACACCAAGGCCTACCGGGCCCTGGTCCGCTTCGGCCTGGCCACCGACACCGGCGATGTGACCGGCACCGTGCTGCGCAGTGAGCAGACGGCCGTCACCGAAGAGCAGCTGAAGGCGGTTCTGCCCCGGTTTACCGGCGATATCATGCAGACCCCGCCCATGTACTCGGCGGTGAAGGTGAACGGCTCGCCGCTCTACAAGCTGGCCCGGCAGGGCGTGACCGTGGAGCGGAAGGCCCGCCCGGTGACCATCCACCGGCTGGAAGTGACCGGCCGGGAGGGCGAACAGGACTTCGTGCTGGAGGTGGACTGCAGCAAGGGCACCTATGTGCGCACCCTGGTGGAGGACCTGGGTGAGGCGCTGGGTGTGCCCGCCACTCTGGCGGGGCTGCGGCGCACCCGGGCCGGTGTGTTCGGCCTGGAGCACAGCCACACCATTGAGGAGATCCAGGCGGCAAAGAACGAAAACCGGCTGGAGGAGCTGCTGCTCCCGGTGGAGACCGTCTTCAACCACCTGCCCGCGCTCACCGTCTCGCCCGGCAACACCGCCCGCCTGTTGAACGGCGCGCCCTGTTACCGGATCAAGGCGGAGAACGGTGTCTACCGGCTGCAGGGGCCCGAGGGCTTTCTGGGCCTGGGCCGGGTGGAGGATTCCATCTTGAAAACTGAAAAATTATTTGTGGAAAGGACGTGAACCGCCCTGAAGGTTTATACAACATTACAGGCGCTGGAAGCGGACCTGACCGTCAGCCGGGGGTGCAGCGTCGCCCTCGGCTTTTTTGACGGCGTTCACCTGGGTCACCAGGCGGTGATCCGGGCCGCTGCCACCGACGCGGCAGAGAATGGCCGGTCGGCGGCGGTGTTCACCTTCCAGCTGCCGCTGAGCAGCACCATGAAGGGCGGCCGCCTGCAGGACGAGGCCGAAAAGCACCGGGTCATGGAGAGCCTGGGCGTGGAGCACTATATGGAGCCCCCCTTCGAGGACGTGTGCGGTCTGAGCCCGGAGGAATTCGTGGACCAGATTCTGCACCGGGGCTTCAAGGCCAGGGCCGTGTTCTGCGGCGACAACTTCACCTTCGGCAAAAAGGCCGCGGGCAATGTGGAGATGCTGCGCCAGCTGTGCGCGCCGCTGGGCATCCGGGTGCAGGTGGTGCCCATGACCCAGTACCAGGGTGCACCGGTCAGCTCCACCCGCATCCGGGCGGCGCTGGCGGCAGGGGATATCCCGGCGGTGAATGCTATGCTGGGCCGCCCCTACCGCATCGGCTTTGCGGTGCGCCACGGCAAGGGCCTGGGCCGTACCCTGGGCTTCCCCACCATTAACCAGATCTACCCGGAGGGCTTCGCCCAGCCGAAATACGGCATCTACATCACCCGGGTGAAGGTGAACGGGCAGTGGTATGCGGGGGCCACCGGCTTCGGCACCCGGCCCACCGTGAACACCACCGGCGAGGGGGCCACCTGCGAGACCTTTATCCCGGATTTTTCCGGTCAGCTGTATGGCGAGGAGCCGGAGCTGGAATTCTATGAGTACATCGCCCCCAGCCAAAAATTCGACACCCTGGAGGAGCTCACCGCCTGCGTGAACGGCGCGGCGGCAAAGGCCAAAGAATACTTCGCCCGGCATCCCATGGACGAGTAAAAAGGGGAGAGCGCAGTGGAAAAATATCGGGACCTGTTCTGCCGGCTGTGCTGCGGCGCGGCCATGTTTTTGTGCGCGGTGGCGCTGCTGGGCCTGACCAAGTGGGGCCTGTCCTACATCTCCTTCATGGGGGAGGATGAGCTGGTCGGTTTTTATGAGATTTCCCTCACCGACCGGCTGTGGGGCGTGGCGGCCATTGTGGCGGCCGCGGCCGCGCTGGGCTGGCTTGCGCGCGGAGAGCGCGTGATGCGGGTCATCACGGCGGCGGGGGTCTGCCTCACCGCGGGGCAGGCGCTGTTCTGGCTGTGGTGTACCAAGGCGAAGCCCTTTGCGGACTCGCTGTTCTGCCTGCAGGCGGCACAGGGCGCCGTGCAGGGGGACTGGTCCGCCTTCCAGCAGGGCGGCTACATGTACCGCTATCCCTTCCAGAGCGGCCTGGTGGCCCTGGAGGAGGCGGTGCTGCGGCTGGCCGGCAGCTGGGACGCGGCTCTGATCTGGCTGCGGTGGATCAATTTTCTGGCGCTGATGCTGCTGGCCGTTTCGGTCTGCCGCATCGCCTTCCATCTGTTCGGGCCAAAGGCCCAGATGGTGGCCAGCGTGCTGCTGGCCTGCAGCGTGCCGGTGGCCCGCTATGTGTTCTTTTTGTACGGGAATCTGTTGTCCACCGCACTGGGGGTTGCCGCCGTGTGGGCGGCGCTGTGCTGGCTGGACACGCGAAAGCACCGGTTCGGCCTTGCCTCGGCAGGTCTGCTGGCGGCGGCCATGACCATCAAGAGCACGGTGCTTATTATGCTGGTGGCCATCGCCATCGTGGCGGTGCTGGACAGCATCCGCACCGGCCGCTGGAGGCAGCTGCTGGCGGTGGCCGCGGCAGTGGTGTTCGCCTTTCTGCCCGGCAAGGGCCTGCAATACTGGTACAGTCTGCGCAGCGGGGTACCGGTGCAGCCCGGCACCGCCACCGTGGTGTGGCTGGTCATGGGGCTGGACAGCCGCCCCGAGCAGTACGAGTTCGCGCCGGGCTGGCACACCGCCGACAAGCGCAGTGAAAAGGCCTACGAAAACGCGGGCTTTGACTACGAGCGCATGAAGCAGGAGCAGACCCAGGAGCTGAAGGAGCAGCTGCGCTACTGGGTGAACAACCCCTCCCAGGCCAAGACCTTCCTGCGGCAGAAGACCGTGAGCCAGTGGCTGGACCCGGGCTTCGGCAGCTGGCTGTACCTGCGGCGCAACACCGAGCCGGTGCACGCGCAGGACTACCAGGAGCAGCTGTTTGCCCAAGGCTGGAATGAGGGACTGAATCCCTTTTTGGGCTGCTTGCAGACGGCGGTCTATCTGCTGGGGCTGATCGGTGCGGCGCGCCTGATGCTGCGCCCCTCGCCCGCGTCCATTCTGCCCGCGCTGGTGTTCTTCGGCGGGGTGTTTTACCTCACCCTTTCCGAGGGCAAAAGCCAGTATGCGGTGAGCTTTTACCCCATGCTGCTGCCGGTGGCGGCGCTGGGAGCCGGGACGCTGCAGGCAGGCTGCGGCCTGCTGGCGGAGCGCATCAAAAAGATGCGCAGAGAGAAAACCTGCCCTTGATTTTTGCCGCCGTCTGTGTTATAGTTAATAGGCTACCATGGCCCAGTATGGGGTGTATGCTCTGCAACAGAGCGCCTCGATTGCCCCACACCTGGTCATTGGCAAATATTTAGAAAACGAGGTATTTACAATGGAAGCTAAGAAGACCATCATTGAGTCCGCTCGCGTTCACGAGACCGATACCGGTTCTCCCGAGGTGCAGGTTGCTCTGCTGACCGCTCGCATCAATCACCTGAACGAGCACCTGAAGAACAACACCCACGACCATCACAGCCGTCGTGGCCTGCTGAAGATGGTTGGCCGCCGCCGTAACCTGCTGGCCTACCTGAAGAAGAAGGACATCGAGCGTTATCGTGCCCTGATCACCAAGCTGGGCCTGCGTAAGTAATCACGCATCCAAAAGGCAGGCGGTTTTCAAACCGCCTGCCTTTCCCTGTATTTTTTTGCCAAAACAGAAATGCCGTGTGTGCATTAGCGGTAAATCGAGCGCTTTGACGATGGGCAGAACGCTGGATTTATTGCTAAAGCCACAGGGCCTTTCTGATGGAATATTCAAAACAATATCATCAATTAGGAGGTAACACTATGGCTTTGGAATTTGCATCCAAGCGTGAGGAATTCACCAATTTCAAGACCTTCGAGATGGAACTGGCCGGCCGTCCGCTGGTGGTTGAGACCGGCAAGATGTGCGGTCTGTCCAACGGCAGCTGCCTGGTGCGCTACGGCGAGACCGTTGTGCTGTGCAACGTGACCATGAGCGAGAAGCCCCGCGACGGCATCGACTTCTTCCCCCTGAGCGTGGACTTTGAGGAGAAGCTGTACGCTGTGGGCCGCATCCCCGGCAGCTTCATGCGCCGTGAGGGCCGCCCCGGTGAGAAGGCCATCCTGACCAGCCGCGTGGTGGACCGTCCCATCCGTCCTCTGTTCCCCAAGACCATGCGCAACGACGTGTGCGTGACCATGACCGTGATGAGCGTGGACCAGGACTGCAGCCCCGAGATCACCGGCATGATCGGTACTTCCATCGCGCTGTCCATCTCCGACATTCCCTGGGCGGGCCCCATCGGCGGCGTGTTCATGGGTCTGGTGGACGGCAAGCTGGTGGTTAACCCCACCCTGGAGCAGCGTGAGGTCAGCGACCTGCAGCTGACCGTTGCCGCCACCGAGAAGAAGATCGTTATGATCGAGGCCGGCGCCAACGAGGTGGACGAGGTCACCATGCTGAACGCCATCAAGGCCGCTCACGTGGAGATCAAGAAGATCATCGAGTTCATCAACGGCATCGTTGCTCAGATCGGCAAGCCCAAGAAGGAATTCCAGGACATGGATCTGGACCACGATCTGTTCGAGGAAGTAAAGGCCGAGTTCCTGGACGACTTCAAGGCTGCCATGGACACCGACGACAAGAACATCCGCGACGCTCGCCTGCTGCCCATCCGCGAGAAGCTGGAGGCCAAGTACGCCGAGCAGTGGGGCGACGGCACCATCGAAGAGCTGATGTACAAGATGCAGAAGTTCGTGGTGCGCCGCTGGCTGCTGGATGAGGGCAAGCGCGTGGACGGCCGTGGCATCAACGAGATCCGTCCTCTGGCCGCCGAAGTCGGCCTGCTGCCCCGCGTGCACGGCAGCGGTATGTTCACCCGCGGCCAGACTCAGGTTCTGACCATCGCCACTCTGGGCTCCACCAAGGACAGCCAGCTGATGGATGACCTGGGCACCGAGCAGTACAAGCGCTACATGCACCACTACAACTTCCCGCCCTACTCTGTGGGCGAGGCCCGCGCACCCCGCAGCCCCGGCCGCCGTGAGATCGGCCACGGTGCTCTGGCGGAGCGTGCTCTGGTTCCCGTGCTGCCCAGCATGGAGGAGTTCCCCTACACCCTGCGTCTGGTGAGCGAGGTTCTGTCCTCCAACGGTTCCACCAGCCAGGCTTCCATCTGCGGCAGCACTCTGGCCCTGATGGACGCCGGTGTGCCCATCAAGGCTCCCGTTGCCGGTATCTCCTGCGGCCTGATCACCGAGGGTGACCGCTGGATGACCATGCTGGACATCCAGGGCGTTGAGGACTTCCACGGCGATATGGACTTCAAGGTGGGCGGTACCCACAAGGGCATCACCGCCATCCAGATGGACATCAAGATCGACGGCCTGACCTACGAGATCATCGAGGAAGCCTTCGAGAAGTGCCGCAAGGGCCGTCTGTTCATTCTGGACGAGATCATGCTGCCCGTCATCCCCGCGCCTCGTGCCCAGCTGAGCAAGTACGCTCCCAAGATGCTGAGCATGGTCATCCCCGTGGACAAGATCAAGGACGTGATCGGCAAGGGCGGTAAGGTCATCCAGGACATCTGCGCCAACTGCAACTGCAAGATCGACGTGGAGGAGGACGGCCATGTGTTCGTCTCCGCCATCGACATCGACGACGCCAACCGCGCCATCCACACCATCAAGACCATCGTGGAGGACCCCGAGGTGGGCGCCATCTACAAGGGCCGCGTGACCCGTCTGATGAACTTCGGCGCGTTTGTTGAGATTGCTCCCGGCAAGGAAGGCCTGGTGCACATCTCCAAGCTGGACTCCAAGCGTGTAGAGCGCGTGGAGGACGTTGTGGCCGTGGGCGACGAGCTGATCGTTATGGTCACCGAGATCGACCAGCAGGGCCGCATCAACCTGAGCCGCAAGGACGCTCTGGCTGCCATCGAGGCTAAGAAGGCCAAGGGCTAAGCCCTGAGCACCCTGTGCAAGGGACCTGAGACAAAACAAAAAAGCCCGCTCCGGCTGCTGCCGGAGCGGGCTTTTCCACTGTGAAAACAAGAAAACGGGGGAGGAGAGAGTTTTATGAAAACGGCACAAAAACACCTGCTGCGCCGCTATCTGCTGCTTTGCGCGGGACTGGTGATCATGGCCTTCGGCGTGGCCTTTTCCATTAAGGGAGGCCTGGGCACCTCGCCCATCTCCAGCCTGCCCTACGTGCTCAGCCTGTTTACGTCGTTCACCGTTGGCACCGCCACCATCGCCATGCACGTGACGCTGATCCTGCTGCAGATTCTGCTGCTGCGCCGCCAGTATGAACCCATTCAGCTGATCCAGCTGCCGGTGGCCCTGGTCTTCGGAACCCTTACCGACGGGGCGGTGTGGGCCATTCAGAATATCACGGTGCAAAGCTACGCCGCCCGCTGGCTGCTGTGCGCCGTGGGCATTCTGCTGGTGGGTGTCGGGGTGAGCTTTGAGGTCACCGCGGGCGTGGTCACACTGGCGGGTGAGGGTATGGTGCTGGCGGTATGCCGGGCCTTCGGAACCCCCTTTCCCAAAACCAAGGTGGGCTTTGACGTGACGCTGGTGCTCATCGCCAGCGTGCTGTCGCTGCTGTTCCTGCACCGGCTGGAGGGTGTGCGGGAGGGTACCGTGGCCGCCGCGATTCTGGTGGGAATGGTGGCAAAACAGGTGAACCGGCCCATGCAGCGCTTTTCCCGGCGCTTTCTGGAGTGCTGAGACAACAAAAAAACCGGAGAGCACACAGCTCTCCGGTTTTTTGCTATTCGGGAAAAGTTCAGCCCCACAGCGGGCTGGGATACAGCCCTGCGTCGGTCTTTTCGCCGATGGCGGCCACCACCAGAGGCTTGTCCTCCTGGTAGGTCACGCCATGCCAGCGGTCGGTGCTGTGCAGCACCTTCACCCGGGCCTTACCCTCTTCGATCAGGGCGCTCACCACGCTGGGCAGGTAGAATTCCGCCTTCAGTGGGTTCTCAGCCAGCGCCTTGTCCAGAAAAGCAGGGAAGCGCTCGCCAATCTCCTTCACGAAGCTGGGCCCGAAGCCCCACAGGTTCATGGAAACCACGCTCTCGCCGGAAATGGGGGTCCAGCTCTCGCCGCCGTCCTCAGAGAAGCGGATGCCCTCCGGGCAGGTCTCGATGCGGGTGCGCTCGGTCACGCTGTCCAGATAGCCCTCGGCATTGGTCACGCAGACGCCGCGAGAAACATAGCCGTTTTCGGTCACGGTATTTTTCAGCAGGTAACCGACCATACTGTACTCATACACGCCGCCATCCTCGTGGGTGGAAAGGTAGTCGTAGATCACCTGGAACGCCTCGGGACCGTAGTAGTCGTCGGCGTTAATCACCGCAAAGGGTGCGTCGATCACGTCCTCCGCGCTCAGAATGGCATGGCTGGTGCCCCAGGGCTTGGTACGTCCCTCGGGAACAGAATAGCCGGCGGGCAGCTTCTCCAGCTGCTGGTAGGCGTAGCGCACCTCCATGTGCGGGGCAAGACGGGCGCCGATGGTGGACTTGAAGGCCTCCTCGATCTCGTGCTTGATGATGAAGACCACGGTCTCGAACCCGGCCCGCTTTGCGTCAAACACCGAGTAATCCAGAATGGCTTCGCCGCAGCGGCCCACCGGGTCGATCTGCTTCAGACCGCCGTACCGGCTGCCCATACCGGCCGCCATGACCACCAGGATCGGTTTCTTCGCCAAGGAAAACAACTCCTTTTAATATACTTTTTGTAGAAAAATGGCTAGATATTAATCTTTGTAGCCGTTGGGGTTCATGCTCTGCCACTTCCAGCTGTCGGCGCACATGTCCTCGATGCCGTACTCGGCCACCCAGCCCAGCTCGTTCTTGGCCTTGGTGGGGTCAGCCCAGCACTCGGCAATGTCGCCGGGGCGGCGGGGATCAATCACATAGGGCAGGGTTTTGCCGCAGGCCTTCTCGTAAGCGTGGATCACGTCCAGCACGCTGTAGCCGTGGCCGGTGCCCAGGTTGCAGATGAACAGACCGGGCTTCTGCTCCAGCTTCTTGATGGCAGCCACATGGCCGCGGGCCAGGTCCACCACGTGGATGTAGTCACGCACGCCGGTGCCGTCCGGGGTGGGGTAGTCGTTGCCGAACACGTGCACCTTCTCCAGGCTGCCCACGGCCACCTTGGCGATGTAGGGCACCAGGTTGTTGGGAATGCCGTTGGGGTCCTCGCCGATCAGGCCGCTCTTGTGGGCGCCGATGGGGTTGAAGTAGCGCAGCAGGGCCACATTCAGCTCGGGGTCAGCGGTGCAGCAGTCGGTGAGCATGCGCTCGTTGAATACCTTGCTGGTGCCGTAGGGGTTGGTGGTGGCGCCCACGGGGAAGTCCTCGGTGATGGGCACAGTAGCAGGGTCGCCGTAAACGGTGGCGGAAGAGGAGAACACAATGTTGTGTACCCCGTGGCGGCGCATGGCGTCCAGCACCACCAGGGTGGTCTCCAGGTTGTTGGTGTAGTATTCGATGGGCTTGGAAACGCTCTCGCCCACGGCCTTGTAGGCGGCAAACTGGATCACGGAGTCAATGTCCGGATTCTGGGCAAACAGCGCCTCCACTGCCTCGGCGTCGGTCAGGTCCACTTCCACAAAACGGAAATCCTTGCCGGAAATCTGCTTGATGCGCTCCACGGCCTTGGGGCAGGAATTGTAGAAGTTATCGGCCACAACGATGTCGTAGCCGGCGGCCAGAAGTTCCACGCAGGTATGGCTGCCGATGTAGCCGGCGCCGCCGCATACCAAAATTGCCATTGAAAACACTCCCATTCTTTTCTCAATCTGTGTAATCGCGCCCGAAAAGCGCGAAACAAAAGGCCTTTGCCAGCGCATGGAACACGCAGGGGGCAAAGACCTTTGCTGACTAGTTTTAAGTTTACGATAAAAATTGTTGTTCGTCAATGAAGAATCATTGCATCATTCTGTCGGTTGGGTGCTCATGCTCAGGGCCTGGCGGCGGAATTCCGCGGGGGAGACCCCGGTGGCGCGCCGGAAGCTCTGGCTGAAATAGCTGGGGCTGGAAAAGCCTAGCTGGCGGCTGATCTGCTGCACCGGGATGCGGGTGGCAGCCAGCAGGCGCTTGCTTTCGCTGATGCGCCGCTCGATCAGGTAGCTGATGGGGCTGCAGCCCATTTCCCGGTTAAACACATGCACCAGATAATATTTGTTCAGCCCGGCATAGCGAGCCAGCTGGTCCAGAGTGATGGACTTGGCATAATGTTCGTCGATGTACTGGCGCACCCGGGCGCACTCCATGGCGCTTTTGCGGCTGGAGGAGGTGTTGTTCTGGGTGAGGGGGCAGATGCGGTTGATCTGCAGCATCAGAAGGGCGGTGAGCTGATGACAGGCGGGTTCAAAATAGTCCCGGCGGCTTTGCAGCTCCTGCAGGAACAGCCGCAGATACGGCTCCAGCAGGGCGGTTTCCCGGCCTGTCAGCTGAAGCCAGCCTGCACCCTGACCGCCCACACAGCAGGAGCAGCACAGATCCAGGCTCAGGGTGGAAAAGGGTTCACGCTCGGGCTGAATGCCATGGTGGGGGCACTGGGGATTCAGCACCAGCACATCGCCGATCTGAAGCTCCACCCGCTGGCCGTCCACTTCGATCCAGCCGCTGCCCTGCAGCACGTACAGCAGCTCGGTGAAAATATGGCTGTGAACATCGCAGTGAGGCGAAAGCGCACCGTGGTGGATGCTGGCGTGCAGCAGCTGGGCCGAGGGCAGCTGGCAGGGCTGCTTGGGCTCGATGTCGAAGTGATGAGTGATCATGGTCCAGGGTTCGCTCCTTCCCGCCAAAAGATGAAATTGCCCTCTTCCGGCCATAGCTGGGGACAGTCCATCAGTTTATCTTAAGTATGCAGGTTGAAAAAGTGTTCGTCAAGACCAAAAATGAAAAAATTTGGAAATTTTGGAGAAGATGGATAAAATATTAACAAAATGAAAAGCTTTTTCGTTTCACAGGCCGGAGCCCAAGAAAAGCGGTGAAAATCCCCCCGGTCTTATTGAACCCGAAACACGGGTGGGGTATAATAAAACACATACGCAGAAAACAATCGGCGCGGGTTGTGAAATGTTTTTGCGTGCAGCCGCGTTTTAAAGGTATAGTGAAAACGCTCCGGCGGCAAAATGCACGGGCCGGGGCAGGGAAAGGGGAAGGATAAGGATGCCTACATACCGGGAATTCAGAGAACAGGTCCGCCGCCGCAAGCGCAAACGGGCGCTGCGCCGGGCGCTGATCTTTGTTGTGGTGGTGGCCGTGGTACTGGCGGCAGCCTACGGTGCCATCCGGCTGTTTGGTCTGCCGGGTGCGGACAAGAGCCAGAGCACCGCACAAAGCGAGAGCACTGCACAGAGCACAAACCAGAGCCAGCCTGTGCCGGAAAGCGGGAGCACCTCCCAGAGTGAAAGCACGAGCCAGAGCCAGCCTGCCGCCAGCCTGGCTGCGCAGGGGGAAAACGCCGCGTGGGACACCATGCAGCCGCTGGAAAAAACGCTGGATCAAACGGTGAACTCGCCGGACTTCCGGCTGCTGGCCGTGCCGGAAAACGGCCAGGTGGACATGAAATACTTCGACCGCACCGCCATTCTGGGCGACAGTGTGAGCCAGGGCTGGAACGTGTTCGGAACTTCCGATATGAAAGAGCACGCCTTTGTGTGTGCGTATAAGAACATCGGCCCCAGCCAGGTGGTGAACAACGAGGTGGCGGACCCGGGCGACGGTTCGGGCCGGGAGCCGGAGGCAATTTTCGATACCATCATCAACAGCAATCCCAAGCGGCTGTATATTCTGCTGGGCACCAATGCGCTGGTGCGCAACGACGACGCGGCGGAGCAGTCGTATCTGGCCTATTACAGCCAGATGCTGGACAAATTCCGGGAGGCGCTGGGCAGTGAGGTTGCCATTTATGTGCAGTCGGTCACGCCGGTGCGTCCGGGGGTGAGCCAGCCGGGCCTTTACCGGGAGAGAATCCAGCGGGTGAACAACGAGCTGGCCAAGATGGCGGTGGAAAAGGGCTGCTACTTCATCAACCTGCACGACGTGCTGGCGGATGAAAACGGCGACCTGCGGGAGGATCTGGCCGCGGCGGACGGGGTACACCTGAACGAGAAGGCCTATCCGCTGCTGCGGGATTACCTGACCACCCATACGGTGTATAACCCGGAGAACCCCTATCTGGAGGGCAGCCCCTACTACAAGGCTGCCGAATAAACGCCGCCCTTTGAGCGGGGCGGGGATACAACAGGAGACAACATGGCAAACAGCTATCGAGAATTCAGCAATCAGGTGCGCAGCCGCCAGCGGCGGCGCGCACAGCGGCGGGTGCTGAGCATGGCCCTGCTGGCGGTGATGGTGCTGGGCGTTTCCGGCGTCATCACGGTGGGCATCCAGGCGGTGACCGGCTGGGGCGCGGAGGAGCCCGCCTCCAGCGAGACGATACAGCCGGGCATTTCCGGCAGTGTGCTGGCGCCTCTGCCCATGCAGAACCCGGTGGTGGACACCAACGAGACCGGCTTTGAGCGAATGGGCCCGGTGCAGCAGACCGGAGATTACACCATCAAGACGCTGAGCTATGAGGACATCGTGCAGCCGGAGTGCGGATTGGTGGACAGCACCAAATACCTGCCCGGCGTGGTGTTCCTGGGCGACAGTGTGACCGAGGGCCTGGATCTTTATGAGAACCCGGCCAAGGGCGTGGCCACGGTGCTGGGCTATCGCGGCGCGGTGCCCAGCGACATTGTGAACCGCAAGAGCATGAACCGGTACCAGTCGGAAACGGTGGTGGCCACCGAGGTGGCGCTGGACATCATTGCGCAGAAGCAGCCGAAGGCAGTGTATCTGATGTTCGGCGCGAACGCGCTGGCCACCAGCGCGGACGAGGCGGTGGAAAAGGGTTACTTCGGCTATTATGAGCAGATGATCACCTCGATCCGGGAAGCGGCAGGGCAGGATGTGGAAATTTACATCCAGTCCATGACGCCGGTGACCACCGACTACACCAACACGAACCTGAACAACGAGCGCATCCAGCGCATCAACCAGCAGCTGGCGCAGATGGCGCTGGAGCAGGGCTGCCATTATCTGGACGTCTACAGCTCGCTGGTGGATGACAGCGGCGGACTGAACCCCAGCTACACCACCGAGGGCCTGCATCTGAACTCGGCGGGCTACGGGGCCTGGATGGACTATCTGCTGCGGCATGTGGCCTACAGCAGCGACCTGCCCTATGTGATGGGCAGCACCTATTATCTGGCGGATAACGCCTGATTGCGAAAGTAAAGAGGATAACAAAAAAAGCAGCCGGTGGGAATTTCTCCCACCGGCTGCTTTTTTGTCATCGTGGAAAACTGAAGCGGCAAACCGGGTAAATGAAAAAGAAAAGCCGGATGCGGAACGGCAGACGTACCGCATCCGGTTACCGGTCGGGTCGTTAAAAAAGTCCGGTGATTTTGCCGTTTTCGTCCACGTCGATGTTCTCGGCGGCGGGCTTTTTGGGCAGGCCGGGCATGGTCATGATGCTGCCCATGATAACCACAACGAAGCCCGCACCGGCAGAAAGCCGCACGTCGCGCACGGTCATGGTGAAATCGGAGGGCGCAGCCAGCAGCTTCGCGTCATCGCTGAAGGAATACTGGGTCTTGGCAATGCAGACCGGCAGATTGCCGTAGCCCATGGCCTCGATCTCGGCCAGGGTCTTCAGAGCGGGTGCGCTCCAGGTCACGTCCTTGGCCCGGTAGATCTTCTGTGCAACGGACAGAACTTTTTCTTTCAAAGGCATCTCGTCCGGATAGGTGAAGTTGACGGAGGTGTCATCCTGCATGATGTCCAGAACGGTCTTGGCCAGCTCGGTGCCGCCCTGGCCGCCCTTGGCAAATACCTCAGCCAGCGCGCAGGGCACGCCCAGCTCGGCGCAGATCTTCTTCACGCAGTCGTGCTCGGCAGCGGTGTCGGTGGGGAACGCGTTGATCGCCACGCAAACCGGCAGACCGAAGTTGCGCATGTTCTCCACATGACGGCGCAGGTTGTCCGCACCGGCGGTCAGATAGTCCAGGTTCTCCACACCCAGCTGATCCTTGGGGCATCCGCCGTGATGCTTCAGGGCGCGCACGGTGGCCACGATCACCACCGCGTTGGGGGACAGACCAGCCTTGCGGCACTTGATGTCCAGGAACTTCTCGGCACCCAGATCCGCGCCAAAGCCCGCCTCGGTCACCACGTAATCCGCCAGGCTCAGGCTCAGACGGGTGGCCATCACGCTGTTGCAGCCGTGAGCAATGTTTGCGAAGGGACCGCCGTGGATGATCGCCGGGTTGTTCTCCAGGGTCTGCACCAGGTTCGGATCGAAGGCGTCCTTCAAAAGGGCGGTCATGGCACCCGCCGCGCCGATCTGACCGGCGGTCACCGGCTGGCCGTCGTAGGTGTAGGCCACAACAATGCGGCTCAGCCGCTCCTTTAGGTCCTTCAGATCGGTGGCCAGGCAGAAGATCGCCATGACCTCGCTGGCCACGGTGATGTCGAAGCCGTCCTCACGGGGCACGCCGTTCACCTTGCCGCCCAGACCGTCGGTCACAAACCGCAGCTGGCGGTCGTTCATGTCCACGCAGCGCTTCCAAACGATGCGCCGGGGATCGATGTTGTGGGGGTTGCCCTGGTATACGCTGTTGTCCACCATGGCCGCCAGCAGGTTGTTGGCCGCGCCGATGGCGTGCAGGTCACCGGTGAAATGCAGGTTGATGTCCTCCATGGGCACCACCTGAGCGTAGCCGCCGCCGGCCGCGCCGCCCTTGATGCCGAATACGGGGCCCAGGCTAGGCTCGCGCAGGCAGAGCATGGTCTTCTTGCCCAGAGCGTTCAGACCGTCCGCCAGACCGGTGCTGATGGTGGTCTTGCCCTCACCGGCCGGGGTGGGGCTGATGGCCGTTACAAGAATCAGCTTGCCCTGTTTGCCCTCACGCTTTGCCAGCTTGTGGTCGATCTTTGCCTTGTATTTGCCGTACAGGCTGATCTCATCCTCCGTGAGACCCAGCTTTTTCGCAACCTCGGCAATGGGCTGCAGGGTGGCTTCCTGTGCGATCTGAATATCCGATTTCATGGCGCTCATCCTTTCCTGTTCCGGGCATACACCCATCAAACAACATCGGCCTGCCCGCGCCGGGGCGCAGGCGGGCCGGTGGTCCTTTTCTTTCTTCTATAAGGGTACCAAAATTCGCCCCATCTTACAAGCGTCACACAAGAAGTCGCACTTCTTATGCCACACCGGTTTTCCCCCGGCGGTTTTGGTTGTGAAACCCCGCATCGGTATGCTATACTATATTCTGTATCCCTGTGCGCTTTTCTCTTTGACGAATTTACCGAATTTTTGTAAATTTAAAAGCGTTTAATACTTTTTGTAAAAGGTGAGACCGGAATGCTGCACAACGAAACCCTCCATTATCTGGATAACGCCGCCACCACCATCGTGGATGAGGCAGTGGCGGATGCCGTCCGCAAGGCCATGGTCGAGCACTGGGCCAACCCCTCCAGCCTGTACGGCCCCGGCTGCGAAAGCCGCCGCCTGCTGGAAAAGGCCCGCGCCGGGGTGGCAAAGACTCTGGGCGCGTCCCCCGAGGAGGTGTTCTTCACCGGCTGCGGCTCCGAGAGCAACAACATCGCCATTCTGGGCGCGGCTCTGGCCCGGAAAAGCTGGGGCAAGCGGGTGGTGGTGAGCGGCTACGAGCATCCCAGCGTGGCCATGCCCATGGAACGGCTGCGGCAGCTGGGCTTTGATGTGGTGACCATCAACCCGGACGAGACCGGCCATCTGGACCTGGATGCCTTCGTGAACGCGGTGGACAAAAACACCATTCTGGTGAGCTGCATGCAGGTGAACAACGAGATCGGCACCCTGGTGGACGTGAACCGGCTGGCAAAGCGGGTGAAGGAGAAGAACCCGCGCACCGCCGTGCATGTGGACGGGGTGCAGGCCTGGCTGCGGGTTCCGGTGAAGCTGGAGGGCATCGACAGCTTCACGGTGAGCGGGCATAAGATTCACGCGCCCAAGGGCGTGGGTGCC
The DNA here is from genome assembly GCF_027853465.1 of Allofournierella sp. CML151. Lineage (NCBI taxonomy): Bacteria > Bacillati > Bacillota > Clostridia > Eubacteriales > Oscillospiraceae > Allofournierella > Allofournierella sp. CML151. The sequence continues at coordinate 68,056 of NZ_JAPNNW010000003.1, forward strand.
TTGTACCTGCGCCGGGGCTATAACATCGAGCCGCCCTACCTGGGCGGCGGGCAGGAGCGGGGCCACGGCGGCGGCCAGGAAAAGGGCGTGCGCCCCGGCACCGAAAATCTGCCCTATGCGGTGGGCATGGCCAAGGCCGCGCTGCTGGGCTACAAGAGCATGGCCGAGCGCACCGCCCGCATGGCACAGCTGAACCAGCGGCTGCGCGAAGGGCTGGCCGCAATGCCCGGCATCGTGTTCAACAGCCCCGAGGACGCGGTGGCCGAGGTGGTGAACGTGAGCACCATGTGCATCAAGAGCGAGACCATGCTGCATTTCCTGGAAACCAAAAATGTGTATGTGTCCAGCGGCTCGGCCTGCTCGAAGGGCGCGGCCAGCCACACGCTTGCCGCCATGGGGCTGGAGCCCCTTCGGGCGGACACCGCCTTGCGCATCAGCCTTTGCGGCAATAACACCGAGGCCGACGTGGACGCGCTGCTGGCCGGCTTGGCCGAGGGCATGCAGACCTTAGCCCGCATCCGGTAAAATCGTCAGGATCTGACCCAAAATAAAGGAGTTAACCATTACAATGAAAGAAATCATCATGTGCTACCAGGGCGAGATGGCCCTGAAGGGCCTGAACCGGGCCACCTTCGAATCGGTGCTCAGCAAATCCCTGCGCTGGCGGGTAAAGGATCTGGGCAAATTCCAGGTCTACAAGGCCCAGAGCACCATGTACGTGGAGCCCCGGGACGAGGAAGCCGAAGCCAACATGGAGGAGGCCTACGACCGGGTGAGCAAGGTGTTCGGCCTGGCCGCTCTGAGCCGTGCCGCCGTCTGCGATAAGAACATCGACGCCATCAAGGCCACCGCCGAGGAGTACCTGGGCCCCATTCTGCGAAACCTCAAAACCTTCAAGGTGGAGGCCAAGCGGGCCGATAAATCCTTCCCGCTGAAAAGCCCCGAGCTGTGCCGGGAGCTGGGCGGCTTTCTGCTGAGCAAGCATCCCCACCTGCGGGTGGATGTGCACCATCCTGACATCGTGGTCATGGTGGAGGTGCGGGACTACGGCGCCTACGTGCACGGGCCCAAGGTGCCTGGTGCGGGCGGTCTGCCGGTGGGCACCAGCGGCCGCGCCATCACCATGCTCAGCGGCGGCATCGACAGCCCGGTGGCTGCCTGGTACATGGCTCGCCGCGGCCTGGCGCTGCATCACATCCACTTTGCAAGCCCGCCCTATACCAGCCAGGCCACCCAGGACAAGGTGCGGGATCTGGCCCGGCTGATCGCTCCCTACACCGGCAACTGCGTGCTGTATGTGGTGCCCTACACCACCCCGCAGGAGTACATCCGGGACAACGCGCCTGACGTGCTGTTCACCGTGCTCATGCGCCGCAGCATGATGCGCATTGCCAACCGGATCGCCAAGGAGATCGACGCCAAGGCTCTGGTCACCGGCGAGAGCCTGGCCCAGGTGGCCAGCCAGACCCTGTATGCTCTGGCCTGCACCGACGCGGCCCAGGACCTGCCGGTGCTGCGCCCGCTGATCGGCATGGACAAGAGTGAGATCACGGTGGTGGCCCGCAAGATCGGCACCTTCGAGACCAGCATCCTGCCCTTTGAGGACTGCTGCACCATCTTCACCCCGCCCCATCCCAAGACCAAGCCCACCCTGGCCGAGATCGAGGCGGCGGAGGCCGCCATGCCCGGCCTGGCCGCGCTGGAGGAGCAGGCGGCCGCGGACGTGGAGCGCATCCGCATCGACATGCGGGACCAGAAGCAGGAGGACGATCTGTCCGAGCTGGAAGACTTTTAAACAATAAGGCGCACCGGCTGTGGAAAACCGGCCGGGCGCAGATTTGCAAATCGTGGGAAAGAGGGAAACCAAGTTGAAGGCGGAGATCATCTGCGTGGGCACCGAGCTGCTGCTCGGCGATATTCTGAACACCAACGCCCAGTTCCTGGCCAAGGAACTGGCGGCGCTGGGCATCACGGTCCATCACCAGTGGGTGGTGGGCGACAACGAGGGCCGTCTGGCGCAGCTGGTGGGCGAGGCCATGGAGCGCAGCGACCTGCTGGTCTTCTCCGGCGGGCTGGGCCCCACAGCGGACGACCTGACCAAGGAGACGGTGGCCCGCTGCTTTGACGATACCCTGCAGCTGGAGCCCTCCATTCTGGAAGCCATTCAGGCCTACTTCGCCGCCACCGGCCGGCACATGCCGCCCCACAACGAGAAGCAGGCCATGGTGCCCCAAAAGGGCGGCTGGTTTGAGAACCACAACGGCACCGCCCCGGCGGTCTGGTTCCAGAAGGATGCAAAACGGGCGGTGCTGCTGCCCGGCCCGCCCAGTGAGTTAAAACCCCTGTGGACCGAGCAGGTGCGGCCCTTCCTGTCCGATGGGCAGCAGCGGGTGCTGCACAGTCTGACCCTGCGCATCACCGGCATCGGCGAGAGCCATGTGGAGGAAAAGGTGGGCCACCTGTTTGAGAGCGAGAACCCCACCGCCGCCATCTATGCCAAGACCGGCGAGGTGCAGATTCGCATCACCGCCCGGGCCGCCAGCCACGAGGAGGGCGAGCGGGCTTGCCGGGCCTATGCGGAAAAATTCCGCGCCATTCTGGGGGACGTGATTTACGGGGAGGATGCAAGCGACCTGGAGCACACCCTGGTGCAGACCCTCACCGAAAAGGGCCTGACCGTTGCCACCGCCGAGAGCTGTACCGGCGGACTTGTGAGCCAGCGCATTACCCAGGTGCCCGGCTCCTCGGAGGTGTTCGGCTTCGGCTTCTGTACTTACGCCAACGAAGCCAAGCACAAGCTGCTGGGGGTGAGCGAGGCAACGCTTGCCACCATGGGTGCGGTGAGCTGGCAGACCGCCGCCCAGATGGCGCTGGGCGCGGCCCGGGTCAGCGGGGCGGACATCGCCGTCTCGCTCACCGGCATCGCGGGCCCCGGCGGAGGAACCGCCGAGAAGCCGGTGGGCCTTGTCTATGTGGGCGCGGCCCGGGGCGATGAGGTCTATGTGGCAAAGCTGCTGCTGGGCAATCGGGACCGTCAGAGCATCCGCATCAGTGCCGCCAACCGGGCGCTGGATTATGCCCGGCGGCTGGCGCTGGGGCTGCCCATGCCCGGCGCGGACAAGCTGAGCGCCGAGGAACTGGCGCAGCAGAAACAAGCGATGAGATAAAGGCAACACCGCACAATTCACACCCAAGGGCTCAGGCGGCGTATTGCGCCAAAATTCTCCGGCGCACTCCACCACCTGGAATTATGCGGTATTGCCTAAAGGAATAACACAACAACAAGGAAGAAAAGGGAAACGAGGTGGAAGCAATGGCGCAAGCCAACCGCATGCTGGCGCTGCGGCTGTTTGGTGTACCCCAGGCGAAGGCTCAGGCGGTGCTGAAGGCTGCGGCGGCCCAGGGCTGCCCGGGCCTGCGGCTGTTGAGCAGGGAAGAGGAGCTGGTGGTCTGCGTGAATGTGCGGGCCGAAAGCGAGGCCGAGGCCAGCCGGATCTGCAAGCAGTGGAATGAGTATTTCCGGGAACAGTTTGGCCCGGCAGTGTTCGGCGAGGGCGATACCGAGCTGGCCAAGGCGGCTTTGACCGGCCTGGCAAAAAAGCACAAGCTGTTCGTGGCGGCAGATGAGGCCACCGGCCATCTGCTGGAGGCACGCATCCGCGGAGAGCAGGAGGCCGCCGCAGTTTACGATTTCGGCGATCACAGCTACCGGCATCCCACCAAGGCGGACCGTCTGGCGCCGCCCCGGGCCCTGCTGGACAAATACCCCGACTGCCCGGTGCAGCCTGCGGCGGGCCGTGCCCATCAGGCGCTGGCGCTTTCCGGCGCGGACTGGGCGGTGAGCTATCAGCCTGCCCAGGGCGTGCAGCCCGGCTTTGTGCTGGTGTGCGGGGCAAAGATGGTGTATCTGCATGTGCTGGCCCCCAGTGCCCAGCCCGGTATGCTGGCCGCCAACTGGATCTTTGATATGCTGCGCCGCCTGGCCCTGGGCCTGGAGGCAGCAGAAGAGGTGCAGAGCTTTGCCTACGGCAAGCCTGCCCCGGTGCTGCCGGTGCTGCAAACTCCCGTTCCCCCGAAAACCGAGGCGCCCCGGCCCCGTTCGGCGGCAGCGCCCCAGCCGGGCGCAGAAAACGCCGCCTGGCAGAAATCCGGCGGGACTGTGCCTCCGGTGAGCCGGGCTGCCAACCTGCGCAGTGCCGGCCGGCAGCTGTTCGATGAATCCGCCCAGCTGCCCGAGCCGCCCGCTTCCAAAAAGAATCCCATGGCCAGGCTGCTTGGCTGCCTGGTGGCGGTGCTGCTCATTGCGGCCATTGCCTTCGGCGTGGTGTGGCTGGCCGAGCGCCCCGCCACCCAGCAGATGAGCAGTGCAGGCTACGGCACCGCTGACTACGACACCGCCGCCCGGGATTATCTGACCCGGGCCCAGCAGAGCAACAGCCAGGTGGCGGCCTATCTGGCCCTGCCCAAGCTGGGCGGCACTCTGGTCTACCAGCCGGACGCAGCCCAGCCCGGCCAGGCGGTGGGCCTTGCGGTGCAGGCGGCCCAGGGAGATGAGCTGGCACGCTTTGTGAGCAGCGGCCAGCCCGGCCAGGCCCGCACCAATCAGATCGTGGAATGCCCGGTGGACAGCATCCGGCAGCTGAGCGAGCTGGACGAGGAGGAGCTGCTGCGGGACAACTGCGGCTTTACCCTGTACACCGACGGCAGCACCTATCGCTATAAGGTGGCCGCCGTCTTTTACTGGGACCCGGCCGAGACCGGCGAGACCGCCTTCGATCTGTACGGTCTGCAGGATCTGAGCGACCAGCAGAATTTCCTGAATTTTGTGCTGGGGGTCAAGGCCCGCAGCCTGTATGAGATGCCGGTTGATCTGGAGGACTGGGACAGCTTCGTCACCCTGGTGGCCGACACATCGGACGCTTCCGGCCGCAAGCTGGCGGTTACTGGCCGCCTGCAGCGGCAGGACGAGGCGGGCTTTCTGCTGGGCAAGCAGATTACCCAGGCGGACCAGCCTCTGCTGCCTCTGGCCATGTATGAGCAGAGCGGGGAGGAGGTCCCCTCGGTGGAGACGCTGAACCAGTACTGGATGAACTGGTATGCTACCGGTGGCGCCACCAGCAGTGACGTGCAGCAGGAGAGCGGCATGCCCCAGGAGGATCAGGTGGTGGAGGGTGTACACCCGCTGGACCCCAATGCCACCCCCATTCCAACTCTGACGCCGCCGCCCACCGACGCGCCCGCGACTCCCAGCCCCAAGCCCAGTGCGACCCCCAAGCCGGGAACCACGCCGAAGCCCGGGGCTACCGAGGCGCCGGATGCCACCGGGACACCCCAGGCCACCCAGACACCCCAGGCCACCCAGGCTCCCTCCGATTCCGGTGATTCCGGTACGGCGCAGCCCACTCCGGCTCCGCAGCCGACCCAGGCGCCTCAGCCCACCGCCACGCCCAGCGCGGGCACCATCACGGTGACCATGAACGGCGTGCGGCAGGAGATGGACCTGGTGGAATGTCTGGCCATGATTGCCCGCAACGAGCTGGGAGCAGGCGCGCCCATTGAGGCCTACAAGGCTCAGATGGTGGCCGCACACTCCTGGATTCTGAGCCAGGGCGGTGCGCCCAGTGTTTCCGGCCGTGAGCCCAACGAAACCATCCGGCAGGCAGCCCGGGAGGTGGCCAACCAGATTGTGACCTACAACGGCCGTGTGGCCTTCACTCCCTACTTCGCCAGCGCAGCCTTCGGCACCTGCCCCAGTGAGGACGTGTGGGGCTCCTCCCGCCCCTACCTGGTGGCGGTGGAAAGCCCCTATGACCAGCAGTATGCCTCCAACTGGCAGAACACCCGTGTGTTCACCGAGCAGGAGGTGGCCGACCGGGCCATGGAAAAGCTGGGTGTGGACCTGTATGCCTACAGTGAGGACCCCAATGAATGGTTCGGCGATATTGTGAAGAACTCCTCCGGCTATGTGACCAGTCTGCGGCTGGGTACCGCCACCATCACCGGTCAGAAGCTGCAGGTGAGCGTGCTGGCCGGATTCCCCGGCCGGGATATCCGCAGCGCCGCCTTCGACATCACTTATGCGGACGGCAATTTCAGCATCACCTGTTACGGCTACGGCCACGGGTGCGGTCTGTCCCAGTACGGCGCCTGGGGCTATGCGGCCAACGGCTGGACCTACGACCAGATCCTGGCCCATTACTTCCCCGGCACCACTCTTTCTGCCGTGGGCTGAGTGCCATCCCCCTCGCATAAGCCTTGCAAGCGGGGCGTTTTCCCAAGGGAAAGCGCCCCGCTTTTTTATGTTTCTGGCAAAAAAATGGGGAATCATACAGGAAAGGCTATCAAAATTTTGGGGTTTCCGCGGCTGAATGCACAAAACAGGAAAAGAGGATTTGTGCGAAAAGGAAAAAATGCGGGAAAACACTCCCCAATTCGACGGGAATACGGTATAATATCGGTTGTTACTTTTTTGATACTTGTTGGAAAGTATCTCCCGGGGCATGGCTCCGGGCTTTTTGTCAGCCGCCGGTCAAGCCTTACTGCATCCCCGGCGGCTGTTCCGTGCAATCAACCAAATAAGTAAAAAGAAAGGGGAACCTGCGTGGAAAACCCGGCAAAGAAAAATTGGATCAAGATCCTGGTGATCGTTGTTGCAGTGGTGCTGCTGGCTGGATGCAGCGCCATGGCCTATCTTTACAGCCAGATTGCCCCCGCCTTCGATGAGGGCGAGGCGGGCACCCTGAACCAGCAGACCGATCCGGACATCGAGGCAGGCGGCGACCGCTTCTACAACCTGCTGATGGTGGGCATCGACTACGACGCCGACGACGACGGCCGCGACTACGCGGAAGGCAAGGGCATGACTGACGTGATCATGTACGTGCAGATCGACCGGGACAGCGGCAAGGTGAACGCCTTCCAGATCCCCCGCGATACCTACGCGGGCGAGGAAGTGGGCGAGGGCATCAAGACCAACACCGGCAAGATCAACGAGGTCTACGCCAACGGCCCGGACCAGAAGAACAAGATCAACAATCTGGCCAACAAGATCTACGAGCTGTTCAAGCTGCCGGTGGATGACTATGTGGTCATCGACATGCAGGCCTTCAAGACCATGCTGAACAACATGGGCGGCATCGAGATGTACGTCCCCTGGGACATTGTCACCGTGGACAAGAAAACCGGCCACGAGGATGTGGTCTGCAAGCAGGGCACCCACCGCATCAGCGGCGACACCGCCGAGCTGATTCTGCGCAACCGGAATTACTCCACCGCCGACTACAAGCGGCTGGAGACCCAGCAGTACTTCTACGCGGCTTTGCTCAAGAGCTTTTTGAACGATTACACCCTGGCCGATTACTATAGCACCTGCAAGGTGGTGGCCCACTACATCGATACCAGCCTGGACATCACCGAGATCTGGGGCCTGTACGCCACCATGCTGAAGGTGGAGCCGGAGAACATCTACATCGTGCGCGCACCCGGCGGCGCGGCCAACATCAACGGTCACAGCCAGGTTTATTATGTGGACCGGGAGAGCTGTGCCGAGATTCTGAACGAGCACTTCCGCAGCCCGGACAGCCCGGTGGAAGCCGAGAAGCTGGGCCTCGTTACCGGCCAGACCTATCTCTACGGCATGAACATCGATGAGGGCCGCACCATGGGCGACGTGATGACCAATGCCGAGGAGGGCGAGGCCGAGCTGGCCGCCTCCTCCGAAGCGGCCTCCTCTGAGGCTGCCGAGGGCTGAACCGCCCGCTGAGCTGAACACAAGCAAACAAAAAAAGGCTCCCTGCATGGGGAGCCTTTTTTCTGTAGGAAGAGGTTTGTGCAGGTCAGACCACCGGGGCCATGAGCACCGTGCCGGTGCCCCGGTAAACGTTCACCAGACCTTCACCGGAAACGGCGGAGCCGATCAGGCTGCGGGTGGATTTTTCCACCGTGAAGTTCAGGCTGGAGGACCAGGCAATGGCCATGTTGCCGTCGATGCGCAGCTGGTCGTTGTCCAGCTTGAATTCGATCAGCTCGCTGCGGGGCACCGGGCTTTCCAGCGCCGCCACGCCTGCACCCTTCAGGCACAGGTTGAACAGGCCTTCATTGCCCAGCGCCGCGCTGGACAGGTTCGAGCGGGCCACCACCTTCTGCTGCACCGAGCCGGAGCAGGCCAAAAACAGGCCGTCGTCCAGCACTAGACCGTCCCACTGGCCCACGTCCAGCAGGATGATGTGCTTGTAGGTGGGCTCCAGCATCAGGTGGCCGGTGCCCTTGTACTCCGGCTTTACCGCGCTTTCCTTGGTGGCTTTGGAGGCCAGCGCCTTGCCCAGCAGATCGCCCACGCCCTTGATGCCGGAGGTGGCTTCCACCGCGCCGCTCATCCACTGCATGGCCCCGGCCTGTACCACGTAGCTGTCGCCCTTCAGCTCCAGCAGCAGCTGGCGGCGGCGCACGTTCATCTCGGAAGCATAGTAGCTGGCGATGGCGTTATCCGGGCGTACGCTCAGATCCTTCTCGTATTCCAGCACCCGCATGCCGCCCAGTTGGGCTGCGGTGAGGATGTTGGGGTTGTTCAGCAGATTGTTGAATGTGACCATGGAAAACCCTCCTTGCTGTTGGTCCGGCCATGCGCCCGCTTCCCGAAAAGTGGGAAACGGCGCAAAAAGCGCCTTGTATTTGTGGCCATTATACCACGGAAGGCAGGCAGCGGGAAGAGATTTTGGGAATTTTTTACCAAAACAAAACGGCTGCGGAACTTTCCGCAGCCGTTTTGAATAAACTCAGTTATCCTTTTCAAATTTCAGAATCGCACCGTCGGTGGCGCTGATCTCGTATTCATACTCCAGATTGCCGGACTTGAAGTCGATGGAGTAGTGAGGCGTGCTGTCATCCAGATCGCTGTCCATTTCCAGCTCCCGGATGGCGGACTGGTCCAGCCCGGCATGGCTCAGGGCGTTGGCCAGAGCCTGGTCGGCGCTGATGAAGGAACCGGCGGAAGCAATCGTTTTGTTTTCGCCCTTCCGCACACTGCCGGTGGCGCCGTCGATCTCGTATTCATACTGGGTGGAGCCGGAGAGGAATTTCACCTCGTATTCCACGCGGCCGTCATCCCAGTCCCGCTCGATGTACAGGTTTTGGACCTTATCCTCGGTCAGACCCGCATGCTGGAGCGCGGCGGCCTTGGCGCCGTCCTCGCCGATGTCGGTGGAGGAGGTGGCGCCGGTGCTGGAGCTGCTGTTGCTGTTGGTAGTGCCGGTATTGGCGCTGATGGCGGTGGGAGCGGCATGTGCCTCGGACTCATACTGGCGCACGGTGCCGTCCGCGTTGATTTCGTATTCGTATTCGGTGCTGCCCTGCCAGAACTCCACCTCATACACCCGCTGGCCGTCGTCCCAGTCCAGCTTGGCGGTCAGGCCGGTCACCTGATCGGCGGAGAGACCCGCATGCTTCAGGGCGGCGGTTTTGGCGGCATCCAGACCCACGTCAGTGCTGCTGGAAGCGGCTGTGCCGGAGGAGGAGTGCTCCTCCTTCTCGCTCTTCAGAATCTGGCCCGCGCCGTCCACCGCGCAGAAGTACTCGGTGCTGCCGGTCCAGAATTTCACCTTGTAAACAAAGCGTCCGTCATCGTAGCTGGGGATCACCAGAATGCCCTCCGCCTGGTCCTCGCTCAGACCAACGGCGTTCAGAGCAGCGGCCTTGGCGGCAGCTTCGTCGATGGAGGCGTCCTGGCCCGCGGCGGCGGTGTAGCGCTCGGTGCGGTTCTTCACAATCTCGCCGGTGGTGGCATCCACATCGTACTCATATTCCACGTTTCCGGCCCAGAATTCCACCTCGTAGACCATCCGGCCGTCCTCCATGTCAAAGTCCACCTTGGACACGGTCACCTGGTCGGCGGTCAGGCCCGCGTGGGCCAGAGCGGCGTTCTTGGCCACCTCGGTGCCGATGTAGCCGCCGTCGCTGGCGCGGCCGGTGGAGGTCACGGCGGTGAGGGTGGTGGCCTGGCTGGAGAGCAGCAGGTTCAGATCGTTCACGGTCCGGCCGGCCAGACTCTCAAAGGTGAGGGTGGGGTTCTGGTCCACCAGCTGCTGGATCAGCTGGGCCTTGCCCAGCGAGATGCCGTATTCGTCGGCCTTGGCCTGCAGGTCCTGATCCTGGCTTACCACCTGGCTCAGGATGGCCCCGTTGATGGAGCTGGAGGTCATCACCGCGTTCACCGTCTCGGTGAGCTGGCTTTCCAGCTGGGCGGCCCGGTTGGCGTCGTCATCCTCCACCGTGATCAGGATAGAGTTGGCCAGCTCATCCACATAGCCGTTTTTCAGCAGCGAGCCCATCAGGGCATTCACCGCCACGTCCAGAGTGGCGCCCTTCAGATCCATGCCGTCCAGCACGGCGGCGGCGTCCTCATTGAGGGGGGTGGCCCGCAGCACCCGCTCGCGGCGGTTGAGCACCAGCTCGATGCTGGGGTTCACGTCCAGCGAGACGATGGACGCGGCGGTCTGGGACTGATTGTAGTAAATCGAGCCTCCGCCAATGGCCAGTACCAGGCAGGCGGCAGCGGCCAGAGCGGCCAGGCGCAGGGGCTTGCGGTTTTTCTTTTCAGGATTCTGATTCGTCATGGGGATCACGTTTCCTTTCCGGTCATCACAGCGAAGGAGAACGCTTTCCACGTCGTTGGGTGCCGCGTGTTCCAAAGCGGTGCGCAGCGCCTGTTCCACATTGCGGTCGGTCATTGCGCGTCATCTCCTTCCAGAATGGTTTTCAGCTTTTTCAGGGAACGGTGATACTTGGAAAGCACGGTGGGCAGTGCCAGGCCCAGGAACTGGGCGATCTCCCGGTGCTTGAGCCCGCAGACCGCGTGCAGCACCACGATGTGCCGCTCCTCGTCCGAAAGGCGCCCCAGCGCCGCAGCCAGCACGGTGCGGTCATCGGCGGTGAGGGAGTCGCTCTCGATGGAAAAGGCGGACCACTGGGCCTCGGAAAGATCCTGGATGCGGGCTGCGGTGCGCAGCCGTCCCAGCGCCAGATTCCGGGCGATGGTGAGCAGCCAGGCCATGGGCTTGCCCTGGGGCCGGTAGGAGGGAGCGGCGGCCCACACCTTCACGAAGGTGTCCTGGGCCACATCCTCGGCCTCCGCGCCGTTTTTCAGGTAAGAGAGGGCCAGGCCGTACACCGCCGCCCGGGTACGGCGGTAAAGTTCGGCCAGATCCTCCCGGCTGCCTGCGGCAATGCCGCCGATCAGCGCTTCCAGCTCCCCGTTGGGGTTCGCGGCACGGGCCTCCTGGGCCATTGCGCCAAGCACAAGCATCATATCCGTTGTCTCCTGTCGTTCTAGTAATGCACGGAACAAAACGTTTATTGCATTGCTTTCAAAATTTTTTTTGCAAAGGGAAAAGGCCCTTGTTTCCTTTATTATAGAATGGGCTATGCAGCCTTGGCAAGCGCAAAAAAAGACCCCGCAGGAAAGCCCATTTGGGCCGCCCTGCGGGGCAAAACAGAATGAAGAAGGAAAAAGCGAAAAAAGAAAGGGGGAAAATCAGCGCCGGCCGGATACCTTCAGGCGGGCCATGGCGCGGGCCAGAGCAGCCTTGGAACGGTAATACTCCTCCACGCTCTTCTTCTGGCGCAGGCGCTCCTCGGCGCGCTCCTTGGCTTCCTGGGCGCGCTTGGCGTCGATCTCCTCGGGCTTTTCGGCGGTGCTCACCAGCACGATGGCACGCTCGGGCATGATTTCCACAAAGCCCTGGCCGATGGCGGCAACCTGCCACTCACCGTCCACCTTGTAGCGCAGCTCACCCGGCTCCATGGCGGTTACAGCGGGCTCGTGGCCCGGCTGTACGCCGTACAGGCCGTCGATGGCGGGGATAACCAGCTCCTCGGCGGGGCCGATGTAGAACTGGCGCTCGGGGGTGATGATCTCCAGAAACAGGTCAGCCATCAGATCGCCCCCTGTGCCCGGGCCTTCTCACGCACGTCGTCCACGGTGCCCACGTTGGAGAACGCGGTCTCGGGGTACTGATCCAGCTCGCCGCCCAGAATGGCTTCGAAGCTGTTGATGGTTTCAGCCAGGGGCACATACTTGCCCTGCAGGCCGGTGAACTGCTCGGCCACGAAGAAGGGCTGGCTGAAGAACTGCTGGATGCGGCGGGCCCGCTCCACGGTCTTCTTGTCGTTTTCGCCCAGCTCTTCCATGCCCAGAATGGCGATGATGTCCTGCAGCTCCTTGTAGCGCTGCAGCAGCTCCTGCACGCCGCGGGCCACGTTGTAATGGCGCTGGCCCACCACGTCGGGCTCCAGAATACGGCTGGTGGACTCCAGGGGGTCCACAGCGGGGTAGATGCCCTGCTCCACGATCTTACGGCTCAGCACGGTGGTGGCGTCCAGATGGGTGAAGGTGGTGGCGGGCGCGGGGTCGGTCAGGTCATCGGCGGGCACGTAAACGGCCTGCACGCTGGTGATGGCGCCGTTCTTGGTGGAGGTGATTCGCTCCTGCAGCGCGCCGACCTCGTTGGCCAGGGTGGGCTGGTAGCCCACGGCGCTGGGCATACGGCCCATCAGGGCGGAAACCTCGCTGCCGGCCTGCACGTAACGGAAGATGTTGTCGATGAACAGCAGCACATCCCGCTTTTCCTGATCGCGGAAGTACTCGGCCATGGTCAGACCGGTCAGAGCAACGCGCATACGGGCTCCCGGGGGCTCGTTCATCTGGCCGAAGACCAGGGCGGTCTTCTCCAGAACGCCGGACTCGCTCATCTCGCGCCACAGGTCGTTGCCCTCACGGGTACGCTCGCCCACGCCGGTGAAGATGGAGTAGCCGCCGTGCTCGGTGGCGATGTTGCGGATCAGCTCCTGAATCAGCACGGTCTTGCCAACGCCCGCGCCGCCGAACAGGCCGATCTTACCGCCGCGGGCGTAGGGGGCCAGCAGGTCGATGACCTTGATGCCGGTCTCCTGGATCTGAACCACGGGGCTCTGATCCACGAAGTTGGGGGGCTCGCGGTGAATGGACCACTTCTCGGAATCGGTCACTTCCTCGCGGCCGTCGATGGCATGGCCCAGAACGTTGAACATGCGGCCCAGGCATTTTTCGCCCACGGGCACTTCAATGGGCGCGCCGCTGGCGGTCACTTCCACGCCGCGGCCCAGGCCCTCGCTGGGGCTGAGCATGATGCAGCGCACGGTGTTGCCGCCCACATGCTGGGCGACCTCCATGACCTGCTCGGCGCCGTTCAGCTGCACGGTCAGGGCATCGTTGATGGCAGGCAGCTTGCCGTCCTTGAACTCAACGTCCACAATGGGGCCCAGAACCTGTGCGATGGTGCCTTTGTTTTGCATATCGGTTCCTCGCTTTCAAATATCGAACAATAGAAGAAAAGGATCAGGAGCGTTTCAGCACGCTGCCGTCAGCGCTCACCAGCAGAGTGAGTGCGGGCTGCATGCGGCGCTCGGGGCGGACCTTGCCGCCTTTCTGCTGGGCGCCGCCCACGATCTCGGTGATCTCCTGGGTAATGGCGGTCTGCCGGGCCCGGTTGTATTCCAGCGAAAGGGTGCGGATCATCTCGCGGGCATTCTTGGTGGAGGAATCCATGGCGGTCATGCGGGCATTCTGCTCGCTGCAGAAGGATTCCACCAGGCAGCCGAAGAGCACGCCCTTCAGGTAACCGGGCACGATCTTATCCATGACCTTGTGCTCGGAAGGAACGTACACCACCTGCCGGTTGTACTGGCCGGCGGTGTACTGGGCTTCCTTGTGGGCGAACTGCTCCCGGGTGAGGGGAAGCAGCTGGTAGGTGGCGGGCCGCATCAGAACGGGGTTCACCATCTCGGTGTAGATCACGTGCACCTCGTCCAGCTGGCCCCGCAGAAACAGGTCCACCATGGTGTCGCTGATATCCCGCGCTCTGGTCACGGTGGGGTCCTGCGCGGTATAAAGGAATTCGCCGTCCACGTTCACGTTCTTGCCGGCGAAGTAGGCCCGGCCCACCTGGCCGATCACAAACAGGATCGGGTTCTCGGTGGCAGCCAGCTTTTCCTCGGCCAGCTTGAGCACGTTGTGGTTGTAGGCGCCCGCCAGGCCCTTGTCACCGGTGATCACGATGTAGCCCACCGTGCGGTGCTTTTTTTCGGGGCGGGTGTCCATGAAGGGATGGTGGAATTCCTTGGAGTGATACAGAATATCGGCAATGGTATCCTGAATCTTCTGGAAGTAAGGCTCAACGCCATTCAGCTGCTGGCGGGCCTTGCGCATCTTGGAGGAGGAGATCAGATACATGGCATTGGTGATCTTCAGGGTCTGATCCACGCTCTTGATGCGGGTACGGATCTCTTTTATGCTTGCCATTGCGCGCTCACCTGTCCCTTATAGGCATCCAGTTCGGCGCGGATGCTCTCGGCAACAGCGGCGGAAAGCGCGCCGGTGGATTCGATCTCTTCCAGCAGCTGGGGCTGGGTGTTCTCCAGGTAGTCCACAAAGCCCTGAGCCACCTCACGGGACTTGGCCAGAGGCACATCCGCCAGCAGGCTGCCGGTGGAGATGTACAGGATAACCGCCTGGCGGCTCACGCTCATGGGATGATACAGCGGCTGCTTGAGGATCTCCATCAGCTGCTTGCCGTGGTCCAGAGCGGTCTGGGTGGCCTTGTCCAGGTCAGAGCTGAACTGGGTGAACACCTCCAGCTCGCGGAAGCGGGCCAGGTCGATACGCAGGGTACCGGCGGTCTTCTTCACGGCCTTGGTCTGGGCGCTGCCGCCCACACGGCTCACGGAAAGGCCCACGTTTACGGCGGGGCGCTGGCCTGCGAAGAACAGGCTGCTCTCCAGATAGATCTGGCCATCGGTGATGGAAATCACGTTGGTGGGGATGTAGGCGGAAACGTCGCCCGCCTGGGTCTCGATGATGGGCAGAGCGGTCATGGAGCCGCCGCCGTATTCCTTGGTCAGGCGGCAGGAGCGCTCCAGCAGGCGGCTGTGCAGGTAGAACACGTCGCCGGGGTAAGCCTCACGGCCGGGGCTGCGGTGCAAAAGCAGGCTCAGGGCACGGTAGGCCACCGCATGCTTGGACAGATCGTCGTAAACGATCAGCACGTCCTTGCCCTTGGACATGAAATACTCGCCGATGGCAGTGGCGGAGTAGGGAGCGATGTA
The DNA here is from genome assembly GCF_027853465.1 of Allofournierella sp. CML151. Classification (NCBI taxonomy): domain Bacteria; kingdom Bacillati; phylum Bacillota; class Clostridia; order Eubacteriales; family Oscillospiraceae; genus Allofournierella; species Allofournierella sp. CML151. Next base: position 83,191 of record NZ_JAPNNW010000003.1, read on the forward strand.
CTGCAGGGGTGCAGGCTCGCTGGCCGGGCTGGACACGATGATGGTGTAGTCCATGGCGCCGTACTTCACAAAGTTGTTGCGCAGCTGGGCCACGGTGGAGGCCTTCTGGCCGATGGCCACGTAGATGCAGATCACATCCTTGCCCTTCTGGTTCAGGATGGTATCCACCGCGATGGCGGTCTTGCCGGTCTGGCGGTCGCCGATGATCAGCTCGCGCTGGCCGCGGCCGATGGGCACCATGGAGTCGATGGCCAGGATGCCGGTCTGCAGGGGAACGTTTACGGGCTCACGGCTCACAACGCCGGAGGCCTCGCGCTCGATGGGCATGCGGGCCGCAGCCTCGATGGCACCCAGGCCGTCGATGGGCTCGCCCAGGGCGTTCAGGGTGCGGCCGATCATGGCCTCGCCGGCGGGAACGTCTGCCGCACGGCCGGTGCGCTTGACCACGCTGCCCTCGGCCAGACCCTCTTCGCTGCCCAGCAGAACAACGCCCACGCTGTCCCGCTCCAGGTTCAGAACGATGCCCTTGGCGCCGGTCTCAAATTCCACCAGCTCGCCGTAAACCGCCTTGTCCAGGCCGTATACGGTGGCAATGCCGTCGCCGATCTCGATCACGGTACCGGTCTCTTCGTGAGTGGCGCGGCTGTCGTATGCTTCAATCTCCTGGCGGAGAATGGAAATGATCTCTTCGGATTGATTCACTGTGGCTTCACCTCTCTTGCAGGCGGCGCGCCAAACGATGCAGCTGCCCGCTCACACTCTTGTTATAGGTCGTCCCGTCGATCTCCAGGACGAAGCCGCCCACCAGAGACGGATCAACGATCACCTGCATCTCCACGCCGTCGCGGCCGTGGCGGCGGCACATGGCCTTGGCGATGTCCACCACCATGGCCTCGTCCGGCATCTGGGCGCAGCGCATCACGCAAACCGTCTGGTTGGCAGCGGCCAGCGTGAGCAGATGATATTCATATACGATATCGGCAAGCAGGGCAAAGCGGCCCTTTTTTGCCAGCAGTTCATAAAAATGCATCAGCCGGTCCGGGCAGCTTGCGAAGGGCAGGCGGCGCAGTACCGCCTGCTTTTCTTCCAAGCGGACCGCCGGGCTGACCAGCGCTTCCAGCAGGGGCTTATTTTCCAGAATGAGCTGCGCGGTGTCGCGCAGCTCGTCCTCGGTGCAGCCGGCCTGATACAAAGCGCTCGCATAACGGGCGGCAGTCAGGCTCATGCGGTCTCCTCCACTTCAGCCAGGAAGGCGTTGACCAGTTCCCGGTCAGCCTGGCTGTTCATCTTCTGCTGCGACACCTTGGAGGCAGCCAGCAGCGCCAGCATGGCGATCTCCTGGCGGGCGCCCTCCAGCATGGCATCCCGGTCGGCCTGGGCCTGCTTCTGGGCGTCGGCCTGCATGCGGGCAATGTCATCCCGGGCCTTGGCCAGCTGAGCCTCATACTCCTGCTGACCGCGCTTTTTGGCCGCGTCCACAATGTCCTGGGCCTCTTTTTTTGCGTTCAGCAGCTGGGCTTCATACTCCTGGCGGCTCTTCTCCGCCTGGTCCATTTTGGCGTTGGCGCCGTCGATGGTGTCGGCAATTTCCTTGGACCGCTCGTCCAGCATTTTGGTGACCGGTCCGAACAAAAAGATCTTCATCAGAACCAGCAGGATCGCCAGGTTGATGAACACATAAATGATGTTTGCGTCAAGGTTTAAAATCGACACGGCTCATCGCCCCCTCGATTACTGCATGAAGATCAGCAGAATGGCGATCAGGAAGCCGTAGATCGCGGTGGCCTCAGCCAGAGCACAGCCCAGCAGCAGGTTGCTGCTGATCTTGCTGGCAGCCTCGGGCTGACGGGCGATGGCTTCGTTGGACTTGGCGGTGGCAAAACCGATGCCGATACCGGCACCCAGGCCAACCAGAACAGCGATAGCGGCAGCAAAAGCGGTAGTCATAATAAGTTCCTCCTAAAATTCAGTACATTTTTAAGTAAGATGGTTTTATTCAATGGCTTCGCTCAGGAACAGGGTCGTGAGGAACACGAACACCACAGCCTGAATGATGCCGTCGAATGCGTCAAAGTAAAGGCTCAAGGGAATGGGCACTGCAATGGGTACCAGCATCTTCACCAGCTCCATGATGATGAAGGCGGCGAACACGTTGCCGAACAGTCGCATACACAGCGACAGCGGCCGGATGCCGATTTCCAGAATGTTCAGCGGGGCCACAATGGGTGAAGGCTCCACGAACTTGTGCAGACCGCCCCGAAGGCCCTTGATGCGGAAGCTGGAGCCGTAGATCAGCAGCACCGCCAGAAATGCAAGACCCGCGGTCACGTTCAGGTCCTTGGTGGGCGGCGTGAGGCCGATGAACTCGGACAGGTTCGCCAGCACCAGATAGATGCCCATGGTGCCGATGTAAGGCGCGAAGGTGCGCCAGTGTTCGCCCAGGTTGTCCTTGCAGAAATTGTTGATGAACCCAACCAGGATTTCCGCCACCATCTGCCGGCGGCCGGGCACCTTTTTCATGCCGTGGGTCAGCCAGATGCAGAAAATGGTGAAGAGTGCAATCAGGATCCAGCTGTTCAGTGCGGATTCCGGCACCGGGATTCCGCCGAACAGCGGGATCTCAAAGGCGGTTTTCGGTTGCAGCGCTTCAAGAAGTTCTTCCTTAATATCCAATCATATCCCCCCTTTTCGGTACCTGCCTATTTTATGACAAAGCCCCCGGAAGAGTAAGCCTTACGAAAGTAAAAAAAGTAAAAAAAGCACGGCGAAAATAATCCTCCGGCGGTTTGCACAACAGTTGTTTTCATTGTGGAAAAACCTGTAAGGAAGATACCTTTCGCCCTGCTGCGGCATTTGGCGCAAAGGGGAAAATGTGCTATCATATTACATATATCGTCAAAATCCGAAGCAGCGCGCACCCCACGTGCGCCCGGCCGGAAAAACGCGGGGAGGGAACCGGCGGTGAAATGGCTTGCACGCCTGAAAAAGACTCTGAATGCCCAGCTGGTCACCCTGAGCGTGATGGTGATCGTGCTCACGGTGATCATTGCCATGGGCAGCAGCCTGTGGCTGAATCTTCGCTCCAGCCACCAGATGATGGACCGGAACATGCTGGACGTGGCCTATCTGCTGGCCCGCACCCTGGATGTGCGGGGCCTGCTGGAGGGAAGCGGCGACCAGTCGGTCACCGCCCTGCTGCAGCAGGTTGTTCGCCGGGTGAACGATCTGGACGTGGCGGTGGTCATCGACACGGAGGGCTCCATGCTGGCCGGGGCCAGCACCCGCGGCGGCCTGCAGGGCGTGGTCCAGCCGGACCCGGCCCAGACTGAGCCGGTCTTTCTGCAGGAGGGCGAGACCGAAAACGGCATGGAGCGCTGCGCCTGCGCCAAGGTCTTTGACGGGGAGGGCAACCTGCTGGGCTATGCCGTGGTGGGGGTCTACATGCGGTCGGTGTACCGGATGGTGGCCGGGACCGTGCTGCAGTACCTGGTCATCGCGGCGGTGGCGCTGTGCATCGGCGGCTTCTGGGCCCGGCGGCTGGCCCGCTACATCAAAAGCGAGCTGGCGGGCTACGAGCCCGAGGACCTGCACCGGCTGATGGTGCAGCGGGCGGATATCTGGGACGCGCTGGAAGAGGGCGTGATGGCCATTGACGAAAACGAGCGCATCATCTACCTGAACGCGGCGGCAAAGCAGATGCTGGAGCTGCCGGTGGACGAGGCGGTGGGCCAGCCGCTGCACCAGGTCTACCCGGCCAGCACCCTGGACCGGGTGCTGCACAGCGGCAAGGCGGAATACAACGTGCCGCTCAAATCGCTGGTGCATGTGAAGATCCTGGCGGACCGGATGCCCATCGTGAAAAACGGCCGCACCGTGGGCGCGGTGGCCATCTTCCGCAACCGCACCGAGATGGTGCGCCTGGCCGAGGATCTGACCGGCGTGAACCACGTGGTGGAGGCGCTGCGGGCCAACACCCACGAATTCATGAACAAGCTGCATGTGATTCTGGGCCTTCTGCAGCTGGAGGAATACAAGGAGGCCGAGCGCTATGTGCTGGAGCTGACCAAGGTACGGGCTCAGTCCATGGGCGGCATCACCGGCCGCATCCAGGAGCCCGCGGTGGCGGCGCTGCTCATCGGCAAACTCAGCCGCGCCCAGGAGCTGCGGGTGGTCTTCCGGCTGGATGCCTCCAGCCATTTCCCCCATGGCAGCCGCTGCCTGCCCATCGACGCCATGATCTCGGTACTGGGCAACCTGATCGAGAACGCCTTCGACTCCTTCAAGAACGTGGCGGACGGCGCGGTGCGGGAGGTGGAGGTCTGCATCCAGGAGGAGGCCCAGGGCCTGCTCATCTGCGTGGAGGACACCGGCTGCGGCATTGCACCCAAGGTGCAGCAGCGGATGTTCGAGCAGGGCTTTTCCACCAAGGGCGAGGGCCGGGGCACCGGTCTTGCCCTGGTGCAGAGCATTGTGCAGGCCTACGGCGGCGACGTGCGGGTGGAATCGGTGGTGGGCTTGGGCACCACCTTCACCATTCACATCCCGCCCCAGGAAGAGAATACAGAGGATAAGCAGGAAAAGGAGGAGAGAGATTGTACCAGGTCGTGATCGTGGAGGATGACCCCATGGTGGCCATGCTCAACCGCCGCTATACCGAAAAGGACCCGCGCTTTCAGGTGTGCCGGGAATGTCCGGACGGCCGGGCCGCGCTGGAATATCTGCGCAGCCACCCGGCGGATCTGGTGATTCTGGATATGTACATGCCCCAGATGGACGGGCTGGACGTGCTGCGCCAGCTGCGGGCGGCAGGGGTGAGCACCGATGTGATCATGATCACCGCCGCCAGCGACACCGCCACCGTGGAGGCGGCCATGCGGCTGGGCGTGGTGGATTACCTGGTCAAGCCTTTTGAATACGACCGCTTCTGCCAGGCGCTGGATGCCTTTGACCGGCGCAGGCAGGCCATCCGGGCCCAGAGCGTGAACCAGCAGCAGCTGGACGAGCTGCTGCACCGGGGACCGGCTGCGGCAGCCCCGGCGGAGGAAAAGCCGGAGGACAAGCCGCTGCCCAAGGGGCTGCAGCCCAAAACGCTGGAGGCCATCTGCGCCTGCCTGCAGGCCAATCCCCAGGGCCTCACCTGCGAGCAGCTGGCCATGAAGACCGGCTTTTCGGCGGTAACCGCCCGTCATTACGTGCACTATCTGGTGGAATGCGGCCGGGCCGATTCCCGGGTGGATTACTCCACCGGCGGGCGGCCCAGCGTGATCTATACCCTGCACGGCTGAGCGCCGGGGCAGATCAATCGGGGAGGGAAACGAGAGCAATATGATTGGAACCATTGCAAATACGGCCACCATTCTGGCGGGCAGCCTGGTGGGCAGCCGGCTGAAAAGCGGCTTGGGCGAAAAATACAAGGAGGCCCTGATGAACGGCATGGGCCTGGCGGCCACCCTGCTGGGAGTGAACTCGGTGGTACAGGCCATGCCCCAGAGCCGGTATTCGGTGCTGTTCATCGTGAGTCTGGCGGTGGGCGGCGTGCTGGGCACCGCCATCTCGCTGGACACCTTATTTCAGAAGGCGGTGGACAAGCTGCCGCTGGCGGGCGGCAGTGAGCTGGGCAAGGGCCTTTCCACTGCCATCCTGTTGTTCTGTGCCGGGACCCTGAGCATTCTGGGGCCCATGCAGAGCGCCCTGCAGGGCGACAATACCTATTTGTTCACCAACGCGGTGCTGGACGGCATCACCTCCACGGTGCTGGCCTCCACCTTCGGCATCGGTATCGCGCTGGCGGCACTGGTGCTCTTCTGCTGGCAGGGGGCCATCTATCTGCTGTCCGGCGCGATTGCCCCCTATGTGACCACGGAACTGCTCACCGAACTGAGCCTGGTGGGCGGTGCGCTGATCTTCAGCTCCGGCCTGGGAATCTTAGGCATCAAGCAGATCAAAACCCTGAACTATCTGCCCGCTTTGGCGGTGAGCGCCGCCGCGGTGGTGGTCATGCAGGCGCTGGGTCTGTGAGGGCCACCCGGCGGGGCGGGCCTTCATTGACTTTTTTAATAAAAGGCGTTATATTTATTAAAATATAAGGAAGCCGCCCGGGGTCAGGTCTGCCCGGTGCGGGAAAGGGGAATTGACCCGATGAAGGATCGTTACGGCCGCAGCATCGACTATCTGCGGATCTCACTCACCGACCGGTGCAATCTGCGCTGCCGGTACTGCATGCCGAACGGGGCGGACTTTGTGCCGCATCAGGAGATTCTGCGCTATGAGGAGATTCTGCGCACGGCGCGGGCGGCCATCAGTCTGGGCATCTGTAACTTCAAGGTGACCGGCGGCGAGCCGCTGGTGCGCCGGGGCGCGGTGGAGTTTGTGGAGCAGCTGAAAAACCTGCCCGGCTGCGGCCAGGTGACCCTGACCACCAACGGGGTGCTGTTGGAGGAGCTGGCGCTGCCCCTGGCCCGGGCGGGGCTGGATGCGGTGAATGTGAGCATCGACGCGCTGGACCCGGCCCGCTACGCGGCCATTACCGGGCACGACGTGCTGGACAAGGTGCTGCGGGGCGTGCGTGCTTCCATGGCGGCAGGCATCCGCACCAAGCTGAACTGTGTGCTGCTGGCCAGCGCCGAGCCGGAGGTGGTGCCGCTGGCGGCAATGGCGGAAAAATGGCCGCTGGATGTGCGGTTCATCGAGCTGATGCCCATCGGCGAGGGCAGCGGGGGCGGCGGCCTGTCGCCCGAAAGGGCCCGGGCGTTGCTGCTGGAGCGCTGGCCGGACCTGCACCCGGTAAATGAGCGGCGGGGCAACGGCCCGGCCCATTATGAGGCCAGCGAACGCCTGCAGGGCCGCATCGGCTGGATCGACGCGGTGAGCCACCGGTTCTGCGACCAGTGCAACCGGCTGCGGCTCACCAGCACCGGCCAGCTCAAGCCCTGCCTGTGCTACGATGCCTCGGTGGACCTGCGGGCGCTGCTGCGCACCGGCGCATCCGACGAGGCGCTGCAGGCGGCCATCGCCCGGGCGGTGGAGCAAAAGCCCGCCCATCACTGCTTTGACAAATACGATGAGATCACAGAACACCGCCGCATGGCGCAGATCGGAGGATAACAAAGGATGGGAACCGTAAAAGCGATTTGTGTGTCCGAAACCCGGGGCGTGGCCAAGCACCCGGTGGAAAAGGCCAGCTTCACCCCTGAGTGGGGCCTGGTGGGCGACGCCCATGGCGGCAACTGGCACCGGCAGGTGAGCCTTTTGGGCGATGAAAAAATCGAGGCCTTCCGGCAGAAGGGCGCCCAGGTGGATTACGGTGCCTTCGGAGAAAATCTGGTGGTGGAGGGCTTTGACTTCCGGGCTTTGCCGGTGGGCACCCTGCTGCGCTGCGGCTCCGTGCTGCTGGAGATCACCCAGATCGGCAAGGAGTGCCACAATCATTGCCAGATCTACAAGACCATGGGCGACTGCATCATGCCCCGGGAGGGCGTGTTCGCCCGGGTGCTGGAGGGCGGCGAGATCGCAGTGGGCGACGAGATGCGGCTGGCCGAGCGCACCGGCGTTCGGCCCTTCCAGGCGGCGGTGATCACCCTGTCCGACAAGGGGTCTCAGGGCCAGCGGAAGGACGAGAGCGGCCCTGCCATCGTGAAGCGGCTGGAGGAAAAGGGCTACCAGGTGGTGGAGACCCTGCTGCTGGCGGATGAACAGGCAGTGCTGGAACGGCAGCTGATCCGCCTGTGCGACCAGCGCCAGCTGGACCTGATTCTCACCACCGGCGGCACCGGCTTTGCCCCCCGGGACGTGACCCCCGAGGCCACCATGGCAGTGGCCCAGCGGAATGCGCCCGGCATCGCCGAGGCCATCCGGGCGGCGAGCCTGCGCATTACGCCCCGGGCCATGCTCAGCCGGGGCGTGTCGGTGATCCGGGGCAAGACCCTGATCGTCAACCTGCCCGGCAGCCCCAAGGCGGTGCAGGAGAGCATGGACGTATTCCTGGACGTGATTCCCCATGGCTTGACCCTGCTGCGGGGTGAGGGCGGCGAGTGCGCCCGCAAATAAAACGAAAAAAGCCCGCGGTTCCGACGCTTTGCCGGAACCGCGGGCTTTCTTTTATCAAAAAACACAAAACGCCCGCCGGACTCAGCGAAAGAGTCCGGCGGGCGCGTATTTTACTGGCTTACAGGTCGGGATGGTACTCCTTGCAGGTGCACTTCTTCCACTTCAGACCGCTGCCGCAGGGGCAGGGATCGTTGCGGCCGATCTTCTCCACCTTGATGGGGCCGGAGGAGCTGGTGGCCTTCACGTTCTTGCCGGGGGTGGCGGCGTCGCCGGTGGGCTTGGCAACCTGGGTGCGCTCCACCACGGGGGCCTGCTGCTGGGGCTGAATCTTCAGCTCGATGGTCAGCAGCATGCGAACGGTGTCTTCCTTGATGTTATCGATCATGGCGTCGAACATCTCGAAGCCTTCCAGACGGTATTCCACAACGGGGTCGCGCTGGCCGTAGCTGCGCAGGTAGATGCCCTGACGCAGCTGATCCATGGCGTCGATGTGGTCCATCCACTTGGTGTCCACGTTGCGCAGCAGGCACATACGCTCCAGCTCACGCATGATGTTGGAGCCGTACTTCTTCTCCTTGCCGTCCAGAATCAGGGTGCCCCGGTCCAGCAGGAACTTGCTCACGTCCTCCCGCTTCAGGCTCTTCAGCTGTTCGGGCTCGTAGTGCAGGTCGCTGTCCATGGTCAGCCAGCCCAGGTAGTGGCGGCGCAGGGCGGCCAGATCCCAGGCAGAGGAATCATCACCGGCGCAGAAGGTGGCCACGCTGCCCTCGATGTTGTCCTTCATCATGGTGCGCAGGGTGTCCTTCAGGTCCTCGCCGTTCAGCACCTGACGGCGCTGGCCGTAGATGATCTCACGCTGCTTGTTCATCACATCGTCAAACTGCAGCACGTTCTTACGGGTGCTGAAGTTCTGGGCCTCCAGTTTCTTCTGGGCGCTCTCGATGGTGTTGGTGATCATCTTGTTCTCGATGGGAGTCTCGTCGTCCAGGCCCAGGGTGTCCATCAGGCTCTGCACACGCTCACCGCCGAACAGACGCATCAGGTCGTCCTCCAGGCTCAGGAAGAAGCGGGAAGCGCCCGGGTCGCCCTGACGGCCGGAACGGCCGCGCAGCTGGTTGTCGATACGGCGGCTCTCGTGCCGCTCGGTGCCGATGATGTACAGACCGCCGGCGGCGCGTACCTCCTCGGCCTCCTTGGCGATCTCGGCCTTGTGGGCGGCCAGCAGCTCGTTGAAGCGGGCGCGGGCGGCCAGAATCTCCTCGTTGTCGGTCTCGCCGTGGCCGTCAGCCTCCACGATCAGCTCCTCGGCGAAGCCTTCCTTGCGCAGCTGGGCCTTGGCCATGTATTCGGCGTTGCCGCCCAGCATGATATCGGTACCACGGCCGGCCATGTTGGTGGCGATGGTCACAGCGCCCTTCTTACCGGCCTGGGCCACGATCTCGGCTTCCTTCTCGTGGTTCTTGGCGTTCAGCACGTTGTGCTTGATGCCCTGGCGGCTGAGCAGCTTGCTCAGGGTTTCGCTCTTTTCAATGCTCACGGTACCCACCAGAACGGGCTGGCCCTTGGCGTGGCACTCGGCAACCTGCTTGACCACTGCGTCGTACTTGCCCTTCACGGTCTTGTACACGCTGTCCGGCTCGTCCTTGCGCAGCTGGGGCTTGTTGGTGGGCACGGTCACGATCTGCAGGCCGTAGATCTCGATGAACTCGTCCGCCTCGGTCTTGGCGGTACCGGTCATACCGGCCAGCTTCTCGTACATGCGGAAGTAGTTCTGGAAGGTGATGGTGGCCAGAGTCTTGCTCTCGGCGGCAACCTTCACGCCCTCCTTGGCCTCGATGGCCTGGTGCAGGCCTTCGTTGTAGCGGCGGCCGATCATCAGTCGGCCGGTGAACTCGTCCACGATGATGACCTCGCCGTCACGCACCACGTAGTCGATGTCCCGCTGCATCACGCCGCGGGCCTTGATGGCCTGGTTGATGTGATGGGCCAGGGTCATGTTGGCGGCGTCGGCCAGGTTCTCCACATGGAAGTAGGCCTCGGCCTTCTTCACACCGGACTGGGTCAGGGTGGCGGTCTTGTGCTTTTCGTCCACCACGTAGTCGCCGTCCACCTGGGCGTCCTGGTCCTCCTTGTCGTCCAGCTCCACGATCTTGCTCATCTTCAGAGTCTTGGCGAAGGCGTCGGCCTGCTGGTACAGGTCGCTGGAATCGTCACCCTTGCCGCTGATGATCAGGGGAGTACGGGCCTCGTCGATCAGGATGGAGTCCACCTCGTCCACGATGGCGAAGAAGTGGCCGCGCTGCACCATGTTCTCCTTGTAGACCACCATGTTGTCGCGCAGGTAGTCGAAGCCGAACTCGTTGTTGGTGCCGTAGGTGATGTCCGCGTTATAAGCGGCGTGGCGCTGCTCGTTGGTGATGCCCTGCACGATCAGGCCCACCTTCAGGCCCAGCCAGCGGTACAGCTTGCCCATCCACTCGGAGTCGCGGCGGGCCAGGTAATCGTTCACGGTTACCACGTGCACGCCCTTGCCGGCCAGCGCATTCAGGTAAACGGGCAGGGTGGCCACCAGGGTCTTGCCTTCACCGGTCTGCATCTCGGCGATGCAGGCGCGGTGCAGCACGATACCACCGATGATCTGCACGGGGAAGTGCTTCATGCCCAGCACACGCCAGCTGGCCTCACGGCAGACGGCAAAGGCCTCGGGCAGGATATCGTCCAGAGTTTCGCCGTTTGCCAGCCGCTCCTTCAGAGCGGGGGTCATGGCCTGCAGCTCCGCGTCGGTCTTGGCGGCCATCTCGCTCTCCAGCGCGATCACCTTATCGGCGATGGGGCGGATCTTTTTCAGCTCCTTGTCGGAGAAGGAACCGAAGAGCTTGTCTAAAAATGCCAAATCGATCACTCACATTCTTTTCTATATCGTTGATACACAAAAATGGCCGCGCAAATGAGCGGCGCACCGTGCGTGTATAGAAAGCCCATACTACGCTATTCTAATATCATACATCATCCATAGCCCCCTGTCAAAGCGAGGGGGTGGAATATTTGTTAATTTTTTTGTCAGACATTGATTTTATCGCATAAACTGGTTATACTAACAATAGAACATAGTTTTTGAAACTAGATGGTTTCAAGGAGGGGATTTTATGAGCCGGTATTTCGCAAAGGGCCGTGAGCCCATGAGCAGTTACACCCATTTCTGGGGCGCCGTGGGCGGCGTGATCGCCACCTTCCTGTTGGTGGGCCGTAGCCTGTGGGAGGGTTCCAGCGCGCTGGTGCTGGCGGGGGTGGCCCTGTTCGGCCTTTCGCTGGTGGCGCTGTATTCCGCCAGCAGCATCTATCATTATGCATTGTGCGCGGCGGCGCCGCTGCGGCGGCTGCGCAAGCTGGATCACGCCATGATCTACGTGCTCATTGCGGGCAGCTATACGCCCTTCTGCGTGGCATATATGCCCGCCGGAGAGCGGGAGATTTTTCTGGGCTGTCTGTGGGCGGCGGCTTTTCTGGGCATTCTGTTCAAGCTGGTCTGGCTGGACGCGCCCCGCTGGATCGGCACCCTGATCTATCTGGCCATGGGCTGGTCCATTCTGGTGGATCTGCCCGCCTTTGCCTCCATGCCCACCGCCTGCCTGGTGCTGGTGGCGGCAGGCGGCATCAGTTACTCGGTGGGCGCGGTGATGTACATCGCCAAGCGTCCCAACCTGAGTCCCAACTGGGGGTTCCACGAGCTGTTCCACCTGTTCATTCTGGCGGGGAGCCTGCTCCACTTCCTGGCGGTGTTTCTGTTCGTGGCTTGAAGCTTATCAGATAAAGAAAACGCCCTCCCGGCCGGGAGGGCGTTTTTGTTCTGTTGATCAAAGCTGTTCCAGGCAGGCGGGCAGCTCGTTCAGGGTGCCGATCACCGGAATCCCGGCGGCCTCCAGCCGCGCCCGGCTCTGGTGTCCGGCGGCGCAGAGCACGCAGCGGGTATCCATGGCCTGCGCCACTTCAAGGTCGTGCAGGGTGTCACCCACCAGCACGGCGCTGGCCGGGTCGATGCCGCTCTCCTTTAAATAGGAAAGGCCAGTCTCCTTTTTGCCCCGGGCGTAGATGTCGCTCTGGCCGAGCAACTCATCAAAGAAGCCAGAAAGCGAACGCTCCTCCACCTGGCGGCGGAGGATGGGCAGCTGGGAGGCGGAAAGAATCACCTGGCGGATGCCGGCGTCCTTCGCCCACTCCAGTGCCTCGCGGGCGCCGGGGCAAAGCCCGCAGCCCTCGGCGGCGGGCAGGTATTGGGCCATGTAAATTTCCGCCAGCTCCTCGTAGGGATGGCGGCTGAAATCGAAGCCCGCACGGACATAATAGTCCTGAATGGGAAATCCGAAAATTTCTTTATAGGCGGCCGCGTCGTACCGCTGGGTATAGCCGTGCCCGGCCAGCAGATCGTTCAGGCACCGGTTGCACAGGGACACATCGTCCAGCAGGGTCCCGTTCCAGTCCCAGATCAAAAGACTCGGTTTCATGGCGGCCTCCTTTTGCTTTTTAAAAGAAACGGCTCATTCGCAGAACAGGCGGCGCAGGCCGGCGTTGCTCTCCATCAGCTTCACCAGGGCTACGCCCAGGATGCCGCAGCTGACCACCTCGCCGATGCCCACGGTCAGGGCATTCCAGGCCGCCAGTGCAGCGGTGCCGGTGACGCCGGGCAAAAAGAAGGTGAGCTCCAGCGCACCCACGATCACTGCGTTGCTCACAATGGGCGGGATCGCGGCGGGAATGGCCAGACCGCCCATGCGCATCTTGCGCACCGCGTAGGTCAGCAGGCAGGCCACCAGGGTGGCGGCGGTGCCGAACACCACATCCACCAGGGTGGAGCCCAGCAGGTTGGCCAAAAAGCACCCCAGGGTCACAGCCACGATGTACTCCGCGCCGAACACCGGCAACAGGCACAGCATTTCGGCCAGGCGAACCTGCACGGCGCCGTAGCTGAAGGGGGCCAGCACCAGGCAGAGCACCACATAAATTGCGGCCACCATGGCCGCGCGGACAAGACGTTTCGTATTCATAATTACACTCCGGCAGAAAGATTTTATCCGTTTGGCACTGCCAGGTCCAAACGGGTGGGCCCGGGCAAAACCCGGGCGAGCCTAAAATCCTAAGTTGCTCTTGCGCTTTTGGGCGCATACCGGTATTATAGCAAACTTTATCGTCAAAGTGCAACAAAAACCGTCCGAAAGTTTTACGGTGAAGCGCCTCGTTTTATTTGACGGCGGCATGCGGGGGATTTATAATGGGAAAAAAGAGATACACTCGTGTTTAGATGAAGGAGGTCACAGCATGGAACCGAAATTCAAGCAGGTCACCCGCAAGGATGTGGCCCGCCTGGCCGGAGTCAGCGAGACGGTGGTCTCTTACGTGATCAACAACAACCGCTATGTGGACAAGGAAAAACGCCGCCGGGTGGAGGAGGCTGTGCGCCAGCTGAACTACCGGCCCAACAGCATCGCCCGTGCGTTGAAGGGCAAGAGCAGCAACCAGATCATCTTCATCGCGGACCAGATCGTCACCGAACACTTCAGCCTGCTGGTGAACGAGCTGGACCAGTGCGCCTACGGGCTGGGTTACATGGTGTCGCTGTGCTCCAACCGGAACACCGAGCAGTTCGTGAACGAGATCATCGGCCGCCGTCCGGACGGCCTGCTCATCAGCTCGATTAGCTTTCCTCAGGCCTTCATCCAGCGCTTTGTGGACGCCAACATCCCGGTGGTCCTGCTGGAAAACCGGGATTATTCCCAGGTGAAGGGCGCGGGCCGGATCGACAACGGCCTGTACGAGGGCGCGCGGGAGTGTGTGCAGTATCTGGGCGGCCTTGGCCGCAGGGATATTTTGTACATCGACCGCTACAGTGCCCGGGGCAATTTCAGCAATATGGATGATTTGCGCTACCGGGGCTTTGTGCACCAGATGCAGGAGAGCGGCTACTGCCCGGACCCGGTAAGCCGGATCATCACCGGCTGCGCCAGCCCGGAGCAGCTGGCCCAGCGGGTGCGAGAGTATCTGCGCAGCGGCCGGCCGGTGAACGCCATCTTCGGCCGGAACGACAAGGTGGCCTGCATTGCCATGCAGGCGGCTCAGGCGGAGGGGAAACGCATCCCGCAGGATATCGCGGTCATCGGCTTTGACAATTCCAGTCTGGGCCAGTATGTGGCGCCTCCGCTCACCAGCATGGAAATCCCCCGGGCCGAGATCGCCCGCATCGCGGTGGATATGCTCAAGACCATGATCGAGCAGGGCCAGGTGCCCGAACCGGTGCGGGTTTCCACCCGTTTGATCTGCCGGGCCAGCACCGCGGTGGAATAAGCACGCTTTGGCAGCTCCCGGCGGGCCTGCCATTGGAGATAAAACAGCGTTCAACGCAAGAACCCATAAGACAAGGAGAAGTGTCATGAAAGGAAATCTGCTGATCGTGCACGGCGGCGCACCTACCGCTGTAATCAATTCCTCGCTGTACGGCGCGGTGACCGAAGCCAAAAAGCACCCGGACCAGGTGGATAAGGTCTACGGTGCCATCGGCGGCAGCGGCGGTATGCTGCGGGAGCAGTTCTGCGAGCTGAGCGCCGTGCCCGAGGAGGAGCTGCGCCTGCTGCTTCAAACCCCCGCCTCCGCCATCGGCACCAGCCGAGACCCGCTGGAGGCCGAGGATTACGCCAACATGGCCCGCATCTGCAAAAAGCACGACATCAAATACGTGCTGTTCAACGGCGGCAACGGCAGCATGGACGCCTGCGGCAAGCTCTACAAGGCCTGCGTGGCCGAGGGTGTGGACGTGCGGGTGGTGGGCATCCCCAAGACCATCGACAACGACATTGCCGTCACCGACCATGCCCCTGGCTTCGGCTCCGCCGCCCGCTACATTGCGGCCATCACCAGCGAGGTGAGCCAGGACGTGCGCAGCCTGCCCATCCACGTGAGTGTGATCGAGGCCATGGGCCGCAACGCCGGCTGGATTGCCGCCGCCAGCGCCCTGGCCCGCAGCGGCAACGGCGACGGCCCGGATATGATCTACCTGCCCGAGCGTCCCTTCATTGAGGAGGAGTTCCTGGAGCGGGTGCTCGAGCTGCACCGCAAAAAGGGCGGCGTGGTCATCGTGACCAGCGAGGGCCTGTGCAACCCGGACGGCTCCTCCATCGTGCCGCCTATCTTTAAGGTGGGCCGCTCGGTCTACTACGGCGACGTGAGCGCCCATCTGGCCAACCTGGTGATCCAGAAGCTGGGCATCAAGGCCCGCAGCGAAAAGCCGGGCATCTGTAACCGGTCCTCCATCGCCTTCCAGTCCAGCGTGGACCGGGAGGAGGCGGTGATCGCCGGCGCCGAGGCCTGCCGTGCCGCCTTGAACGGGGAGAACGGCGTGATGGTGGGCTTCCGCCGTGTGCCCGGTCCGGTCTATAAGTCCGAGACCTTCCTGATTCCGGTGGAGCAGGTGATGCTGCACGAGCGCAAGATGCCGGATGAGTTCATCAGCGCCGATGGCCGGGACGTGACCCCTGCCTTCGTGGACTGGTGCCGCCCGCTGATCGGCGAGGAGCTGCGCCGCTTCGTCACCTTCAAGCCCCAGCTGTAAGCAAAGAAGTATATTCTTCGGCGGCCCTGCCCTGGCAATGGAGCAGCGGCCGCCGTGTCGTCGTGTCGTTTGGAAAGGAGAGAGCAGGCCATGCTGACCAACAATCTGGACCAGCTGCGCAAGGCCGCCCGGGAGGGCTACGCCATTCCCGCCATCAACACCCAGGGCGGCAACTACGACATCATCCGGGCCTGCTGCAAGGCGGCTCAGGAGCTGGGCAGTCCCATGATTCTGGCCCATTACCCGGGTACCGGGGCCTACTCCGGCCACGACTGGTTTGTGCATACCGCCCAATGGTGCGCCGGGCAGGTGGATGTGCCGGTGTCCATCCATCTGGACCACGGCGACAGTGTGCCCCTCTGTGCCCAGGCACTGGAGCTGGGCTTTACCAGCCTGATGATCGACGGCTCCCGCCTTCCGGTGGAGGAGAACGCCGCCCTCACCAATCAGGTGCTGGCCATGGCCCGGGAGCGGGCAGTGCCGGTGGAGGCGGAGGTGGGCGAGCTGCTCCGGCTGGAAAACGGGGTGGCGCTGGAGAACAAGAACATCGCCAGCCCCGAGCAGGTGCGCCGGTTTCTGCAGCTGTGCCAGCCGGATACCCTGGCCATCGGCATCGGCAACGCCCACGGCTATTACAAGGGCAGGCCGGACATCCATCTGGAGGTGCTGGAGCAGGTGCGCATCTTTACCGATCTTCCGCTGGTGCTGCACGGCTGCACCGGCATGGAGGAGGATCTGGTCAAAGCGGCCATCCGGCTGGGCGTGGCCAAGATCAACTTCGGCACCGAGATCCGCTGGAGGTATCTGGAGCATTACCGGCGGGCGATGGACGAGCTGGACCACCAGGGCCATTCCTGGAAGGTGAGCCAGTACGCCAGCGACGCCTTGTGCGAGGATGTGAAGCGGATTATCCGCCTGTCAGGCTCGGAGGGAAAGGCCTGAACAACAAGCAAATAAAAATGCCCCGGCGGCTGCCGGGGCATTTTTTATTGTAATGGAAAAATCAGCGGCGGGGACGGCCCAGGTAGGTGATGGCAATGGTGTCCGGGCCGGTGTTGCTGGCCACCGCGGCGCCCAGCTTGAACACATGCAGGGGACCGTGGCCGAACTCCTTCTTGCACTGCTTGATCAGGTCATCCACCGCGGGAATGTCGGTGCAGGCAATCATGTACTCGAAGTCCTCGTCGATGTTGTCCACGCGGCTGCGCACGTACTTGATCAGCGCGCCGGGCACGGCGGCGTCGCCGCGCACCTTGGCCTCCACCTTGCTCTTGCCGTCGATCAGGCTGATGATGGGACGCAGGCCCAGCAGCTCGCCCGCGAAGGCGGCGGCAGCCGAAACACGGCCGCTCTTCTTCATCACCTTCAGGCTGAAGGCGGAAAGCACCACCTCGGCCCGGGAGAAGCGATCGTTCAGCATGTTCATCACATATTCCAGCTCAGCGCCGTTGCGCAGAAGGCGGGCGGCCTCGCAGACCGGCCAGCCATAGATGAAGGAATAGGTGTGGCTATCCACAATGTGCACCCGCAGCTCGTGGCCGGGGCGCTCCTCGTTCAGCAGGTCCACGCCCATCACGGCGGCGTCGTGGGTGGCGCTGCCGGTGGAGTTGATGCTAACATATAGCACGTCGGTGTAGCCCTCATCCAGATACTTGCAGAACTGGTCGCAGAACTGCATGGCGGTGATGTGGGCGGTGCTGGGGGTGCCCTTGGCGTCCCGCAGCATCTGGTAGTACTGGTCGAAGGTGAAATCCTTGCGCTCCACATAGCTCACGCCGTCCAGCGTGATGGTGAAGGGCAGGATATCGATGCCGTACTTTTCCTGAAGTTCAACAGGAATGTCACAGGCAGAGTCGGTCAAAACGGCGATCTTACGCATGGTACTCCTCACTTCCATTCGTATTTGGTCAGTTGGCCCTGGCTCTCCAGGTCCGCAAAATCCCATTGGCGAAGCGCTTCGTATACCCCGATAGCCACCGAGTTGGAAAGATTCAGGCAGCGAACACCCTTGCGCATGGGCATCCGCACACAGTGGTCCGGGTTTTCAAACAGCAGCCGCTCCGGCAGGCCGGCGTCCTCCCGCCCGAACACCAGATAGCTGCCGTCCGGGTAGGTCACGTCGGTGTGGCGGTGGCGGCCCTTGCTGGTGAAATAAAAGAAGGGGCCGCTGTTTTTGGCGAAAAAGTCCGCCAAATCATCATAATAAGTAATGTCCAGCAGGTGCCAGTAATCCAGCCCTGCCCGCTTCAGGTGCTTGTCCGTCACCTCAAAGCCCAGCGGCCGCACCAGATGCAGCCGTGCGCCGGTCACCGCACAGGTACGGGCGATGTTGCCGGTGTTCTCCGGAATCTGAGGTTCCACCAGAACGATGTTCAAAACAGGCATTGCTCAGTTTCCTCCGCTCAGGCGGCCCAGCAGCGGCTCGAACCATACGCCGAAGGCCGGGTCCGCGGTGGGCGCTGTGTTGTTGATGGCCTCGGCCACAAAGCCGGCGGCCGCGTCCGCCGCGGCGGAAAGGGCGTTGCCGCGCAACAGGCAGCCCACCAGAACAGCGGCGAACAGATCGCCGGTGCCGGGGTAGCTGCGGTCGATGCGCAGGCGCTTGACCACAAAGCGGTCCCGCCCGCTGGAGCCCGCGCAGGCCAGGTGTTTGGCCAGGGGCAGGCCGGTCACCACCGCCCGCTGCACGCCCGCGTTCACCTCATCGGCCAGAGCCTGGGCCTGCTCGGGGGTGAACTCCTCGGCGCTGTATTCCCGGCCCAGCAAAAAGCAGGCCTCGGTCAGGTTGGGCAGAATCAGGTCTGCCTGGCGGCAGAGCTCACGCATGCCGGGCAGCAGATCCTGCATGCCGGTGTAAAAACGTCCGTGGTCAGCCAGCACAGGGTCTACCACCTTCAGTGCGCCGGGCCAGTAGGAAAAGGCCTTGCGCACCAGCTGCTGCTCGGCCTCGCTGGCCAGGTAGCCGGAATAGATGCAGTCGAACTCCACGCCCAGCTTGCGGTAGTGGTCCAGCGCGGCCTCGGCGTAGGAAGCCAGCGGCTGCACCACCGGCTTGCCCAGGCCGCCGGTGTGGGTGGAAAGCAGGGTGGTGGGCAGAAGAACGGGCTGGTGGCCCATCGTGGCCAGCACCGGTGCGGCAACGCTCAGGCTGCAGCGCCCCATGCCGGACAAATCATGAATGCACAAAATAGTTTTGGGTGCGGTATGCTTCAAAAACAGGTCACTCCTTTGAACAAGAGCACGCACCACCCGAACAGGGTGGGATGCTCTTAACTTATATAGTCTATCACAATTCCCGCCGCAAAAAAAGAGAGAATCCGTAAGAAAACCGTATAGGTCAGGAAAAGCGGGGCAGACTAAACGGCGTAGCGCAAACCCAGGCGCTTGCAGCTTTTACCTAGGAAAGGAGAATGCAGGATGGAAAAGAAAACCATGATGGCAGCCGCGGGCCTGACCGCCGCGACCATGGCAGTAGCGGCCGGGGTGGCCGCCGGAACCAAGGGCAAAAACACCCGCAAGATGAAGAAGATGGCCAAAAAGGTGGCCCGCGGCGCCGAGCGTGCGGTGCTGGACCTGGACAAGATGGTCGGCCGGTATTATCATTGAGGAAGCACCGTACCATTCACGGCGAACGCCTCAGCCGGTGCGTTCCATCGCCCGGAACGAAGGAGAATTGTCATTGAAAAATCATGCCTTGTCTGTTTTTTCACAGCAGGGCATGATTTTTTTATAATTTTGTACTATACTAAGGCAATACCGTACAATTTCAGGTGGTGGAGCGCGCCGGAAAATTTTTTGTGATATGAACCAAAAAGAGGAGCCAATCCTTGGTGGCTTGGTGAGCATTTTTGGAAAATATCACGGAAAATTTTGGCGTGATACGCCGCCTGAGCTGTTAGGCGTGAATTGTGCGGTATTGCCTTGAACAATATGTTTTATTTTGCACCAGCAAACGGACGGGAGCAGAACTTCCGTCCGGAGGAAGTGAGGGAAAGACCATGAACCAGAACGATACATTGATTTTGGAGGGCGGCGCGCTGCGGGGTGTTTACACCTCCGGTGTGCTGGACGCGCTGATGGAGCTTGGCGTGCGCATCCCCAATGTGGTGGGCGTGAGCGCGGGCTCGCTGAACGCGCTGAGCTATCTGTCCCGCCAGCCGGGCCGCAGCCGGGACATCAACCTGAATTACGTGAACGACCCCCGCTACATGGGGCCGTCCCATCTTTTGAAGACCTTCAGCTTCTTCAACTTTGACTTCGTGTTCGGGCAGCTGAGCCATGAGCTGGTGCCCTTCGACTACGAGACCTTCTATCATTCCGACCAGAGCATGTGGGCGGTGGCCACCGACTGCCGCACCGGCAAGGCCATCTTCTACCACGACAAGGAGATGGGCGAGGAATTCTTCACCGCCTGCCGGGCCAGCTGCAGTATGCCGCTGCTGTGCAGCATGGTGAAGGTGGGTGAGGACGTCTGCCTGGACGGCGGCATCGCCAGCTGCATCCCCCTGCCGGAGGAGCTGCCTTTCCCGGCGGGCAAGCTGGTGGTGGTGCTCACCCGTCAGAAGGGCTTCCGCAAAAAGGGCCAGGGCCCGGCCATCGACCAGATGTACCGCCGCCGTTACAAGAATCACCCGGAATTAATGGAGGCCTGCCTGCATCAGGCAGAGGACTATAACCGCCGGGTGCGCCGCATCGAGGAGCTGGAGCAGGAGGGCAAGGCCTTTGTGATCCGCCCCCAGACCCCGGTCACCGTGACCCGCACCGAGCGGGATGTGAACAAGCTGCGGGCGCTGTACCAGCAGGGCTTCGACGAGACCATGGCCCAGGCCGGGGCGCTGCTGGAGTTTCTGGGCATTGAGGCTCCGGCCATGCCGCCGCTGGCAATGCGCACGCTGGACGCCTCCGGCAGCAGCAACCCGCTGGGGATGCCTCCGGCAGCCGCCCAGGCCGCTGCCGCCGCGCTGACCGCCGCCGATACATACCCGGACCCGGACTGCACCGCCCTGCGGGCAGCTCTGGCGGACCGGTATGAGGTGCTGACCAAGAGCGTGTTTGTGGCATCCGGTGCGGACGAGGTAATCTGGCGGCTGGCCCGGGCGGTGCAGCCGAAGAAGGCGGTGATTCTGGAGCCTGCCTATGAGGAATACGGCCGGGCGCTGGAGCAGACGGGCTGCGAGCTGGTGCATCTGCTGGCTGGGCCCGAGCAGGAATTTGTGCCCGAAGCCGGTGCAGTGGAGCAGGCCCTGGAGGGCGCTCAGATGCTGGTGGTGTGCAATCCGGGCAACCCCACCGGGGCGCTTTTGCCCCGCAGCAGCCTGATGAATCTGGTGAAGCTTTGTGCTGAGCGGGATGTGCTGTGTGTGGTGGACGAGAGCTTCATCGAGCTTGCCCGGGACGGGCAGGAGCACTCCCTCAAGCAGGACGCGGTGTACTGCCCGGGCCTGGTGGTGGTGGACAGCTTCTCCAAGGCCTGGGGCATGCCCGGCCTGCGGGTGGGCTATGCCATCTCCTCCCATGAGGAGCTGGTGCGGCAGATGGCCGCCGTCGGTCCCCGCTTTGGGGTAAGCGGCCCGGCCCAGGCTGCGGCACTGGCCGCGCTGCGCCAGCCGGAGCATCTGGAAAAGACCCGCGCCCTGCTGGAAACCGAGCGGCCCTGGCTCACCGAGCAGCTGCGGCAGCTGGGCCTCACCGTGCTGGACAGCCGGGTGAACTTTGTGCTGGTGCAGGGCCCGGCGGGCTTTGCAGATACCCTGATTTCCGCGGGCTTGATGGTGCGCAGCTGCGCCACCTTCCACGGGCTGGACAGCAGCTGGTGCCGTCTGGCGGTGGGTACCCGGGCGGACAACGAGCGCCTGGTGGAAAAGCTGCGGCAGATCTGCACCCGGCAGCCGGAGCCGGTGCCCGCACCGTAAAGCGGGAAAAAACTGCCAGCCGGTTTTGGGCAAAAAACGCATTGATTCCCCCGGGGCAGCTGTGCTATACTGAGCAATGCAACAGATGAGTGAAGAAAGCAGCCCCCGGCAGAAAGGAGCGCACCATGCTGACCCAGGAAGATATGCAGGCCCTCGCGGGTTTGATCAATACAGCCATCGCTGCCAGCGAGGAGCGGATGACACAAAGATTCAATGAGGCCATAGCAGCCAGCGAAGAGCGAATGAAGAGCTATGTGGACAGTTCTGTCAACACAGCTGTTACCGCCAGCGAGGAGCGGATGAAGAACCACATGAACGTGGTGGTGGAAAGCCAGGTCATGCCCATGATCCGCCAGGTGGCGGACGGTGTGGTGCAGGCCAACGAGCGGCTGGACCGTCTGGAGAAAAAGGTGGACGATCTGGAGGCCACTGTGGCGGCCCACGAGGTGTGGATTGTGCACAAGGCACAGAACGACTGAACAGAAGCAAAGGGAGCGCGGCGAAAGGCTGCGCTCCCTTTTTGCATAAAAAGGCAAGTGCCCCGGGTATCTTGGAATACCCGGGGCACTTTTTCTGGTTTAAAAACGGAGGGACAGGCAGCTCAGGCCGCCGTCGATCTTGCGGTATTCGGAGGTGTCGCACACGATGGTCTTGTAGCCCAGCTCCTGCACCGCCTTCAGTACGGTGGGGTAGCCTTCGGGCACCAGCACGGTGCCGTTCACCCAGATGCAGTTGGCCGCGTAGGCCTCCTCGGCGGGAATGGTCACCTTGTTGTAGCCGGCAAAGGCGGGCTTGTCGCAGAACTCACCGGCGGTGAGCATGTTGTTGTTTTCCAGGTAGACCACGCCGGTCTTCAGGTGAAGTACCTCGGTGAGGGGAACCTCCACCACCTTGCAGCCGAACTGGCCTAGAATTTCGCCCAGCTGCTGGATGCCCGCCTCGTTGGTGCGGGCGGAGCGGCCCACGTAGAAGGTGTCGCCGCACATCATCACGTCGCCGCCCTCCAGGGTGCCCGGGTCGGTGATGTGGAAGATCTTCTCCTTGGGATAGAACTTTTCCAGCACCGGCTCGATGGCGGCGGTCTCGCCCTTGCGGCTGGCCGCGCCCGGGTTGGTCACGATGGCGCAGTATTTGGTCACGATGGCCGGGTCCTCCACGAAGCAGCTGTCCGGGTAGGCCTCGTCCGGCGGTAGCACGGTCACATCCACACCACACTGCTTCAGAGCTTCGATGTAGGCCGCGTGCTGGGCCAGGGCTTTTTCATAGTCGGGGGTCCCCAGCTCGGGGTGATCGGTAATGCCGTTCACCATGGCCTTGCAGGGGGTCTTTACGATCACATGCTGAAACATTGCTTCTCACTCCTTGGGCCAGTTCTTTTTGCACTTTGCCTGCACGGTGACGGGCAGGCCGAACAGGTTGATGAATCCGGCGGAATCCTTCTGGTCGTAGATGCCGTCCTCGCCGAAGGTGGCCAGCTCCTCGCTGTACAGGCTGTAGGGAGAGGTGGTGCCGGCGGGGATGATGTTGCCCTTGTAGAGCTTCAGCTTCACATCGCCGGTCACGGTCTTCTGGGTCTCGGTGACGAAGGCGCTCAGGGCCTCACGCAGGGGGGTGTACCACTGGCCGTCGTATACGATCTCGGAGAATTTCTGAGCAACCAGCTCCTTGTAGTGAGCGGTGGCCTTGTCCAGGCAGAGCATCTCCAGCTGCGCGTGGGCGAAGTAGAGAATGGTGCCGCCGGGGGTCTCGTATACGCCGCGGCTCTTCATGCCAACCAGACGGTTCTCCACGATGTCGATGATGCCGATGCCGTTTTCGCCGCCCAGCTTGTTCAGGGTGCGCACGATGTCGCTGCCCTTCATGGCCACACCGTCCACTGCGGTGGGGATGCCCTTTTCAAAGTGGATGGTCACATAGGTGGGGGTGTCCGGGGCCTGCTCCGGGCTTACGCCCAGCTCCAGGAAGCCGGGCTTCTGGTACTGGGGCTCCAGGCTGGGGTCCTCCAGATCCAGACCCTCGTGGCTCAGGTGCCAGAGGTTTTTATCCTTGGAGTAGTTGGTTTCCCGGTTGATCTTCAGGGGAACATTGTGGGCCTCGGCGTAATCGATTTCCTCCTCGCGGCTCTTGATGTCCCACTCTCTCCAGGGGGCGATGATGGGCATGTCGGGCGCAAAGGCCTTGATGCTCAGCTCAAAGCGGACCTGGTCATTGCCCTTGCCGGTGCAGCCGTGGCAGATGGCGTCGCAGCCTTCCTTCTCGGCAATCTCCACCAGATGCTTGGCAATGGGCGGGCGTGCGAAGCTGGTGCCCAGCAGATAGGTGCCCTCGTACTTGGCCCCGGCCTGCAGGGTGGGGAACACATAATCATCGATGAACTCATCGGTCAGATCCAGCACATACAGCTTGGAAGCGCCGGTCTTGATGGCCTTCTCCTCCAGGCCGTCCAGCTCGGTGCCCTGGCCCACGTCGGCGGAGGCGGCGATGACCTCGCAGCCGTAGTTTTCCTTCAGCCAGGGAATGATGATGGAGGTATCCAGACCGCCGGAGTAGGCCAGCAGAACCTTGTTGTACTGAGTTTTCATGAGAATGACTTCCTTTCAGACGGCCCGCAGCGGGGCCGGTTGTTTTTGATTTTGTTTGAATTTGCTTGTATGAAATTCAAAGCACCTTGGACAAAAAGGAGCAAAGGCGCTCGTTTTTCGGGTGTTCAAAAAATTCGGCGGGCGGGTTTTGCTCCAGCACCTGGCCGCCGTCCATAAAGAGGACCCGGGTGGCCACCTCGCGGGCAAAGCCCATCTCGTGGGTTACGATCACCATGGTCATGCCCTGGTCGGCCAGGTCCTTCATTACGCCCAGCACCTCGCCCACCATTTCCGGGTCCAGTGCGCTGGTGGGTTCGTCGAAGAGCAGCACCTCCGGGTCCATGGCCAGCGCCCGCACAATGGCGATGCGCTGCTTCTGGCCGCCGGAAAGCTTGCTGGGGTAGGTGTCGATCTTGTCGTACAAGCCGATGCGCTTTAAAAGCTCCTCGGCCTTGGCGTTGGCCTCGTCCTTGGTCTGCAGCTTCAGCTGCACCGGCGCCAGGGTGATGTTCTCCCGCACGGTCAGGTGGGGGAAGAGGTTGAAATGCTGGAACACCATGCCCATGTGCTGGCGCACCTGGTTGATGTCGGTGCCGGGGGCGGTGATGTCCTGCCCTTTGAAGAAAATCTGCCCGCTTGTGGGGGTCTCCAGCAGGTTCAGGCATCGCAGAAAGGTGGATTTGCCCGAGCCGGAGGGCCCGATGATGGCGATCTTTTCGCCGGGGGAGATGGTCTCGGTGATGCCCTTGAGCACCTGGACCCCGCCGAAGTCTTTGGTCAGGTTGTTAACCGCGATCACTTTGCGCCAGCCTCCTTTCCACCTGCTTCTGAATCTGGGTGATGCCGATGACGAACAGCAGATAAATGATGGCCGCCAGATACAGCGGAACGCTGTTGAAGGTGATGCCGCGGATGCCGTCCGAGGCTTTGGTCAGGTCGCGAACCGCGATGTAACCGGCCACGCTGGTCTCCTTCAGCAGAGCAATGAACTCGTTGAACAGGGCGGGCAGAATGTTCTTCACGGCCTGGGGCAGCACGATCTTGCGCATGGTCACCCCGTAGCCGAGGCCCAGGCTGCGCCCGGCCTCCATCTGGCCCGGGTCCACCGAGGCAATGCCGCTTCGGGCCACCTCGGCCAGATAAGCGCCGGAGTTGATGCCGAAGCCCACGATACAAACCACAATGCCCTCGCTGCTGGCCAGGATCACGGTGTAAAGGATCAGCAGCTGCACGATGACGGGCGTGCCGCGGATCACGGTGGTGTACAGCCCGCACACCCAGCTGCCCAGCTTTTGCAGGAAGTTTTTCCGGGGTGCGCAGGTGATGCGCACCAGCGCCACCACAAGGCCGATCAGGATGCCGATGAGCAGAGCGCAGGCGGTGATGAGCAGGGTGTTGCCCAGGCCCTCCAGATAAACCTGCCACCGGTTTTGATAGATAACGGCCATGTAAAGGTCGTTCAAAAGCTTTTCCATACAAAAACCTCACTGTGGAACGCGGGGCCCGCTTTTGGGCCCCGCCGCTCCGGTTTTATCAGCCCTCGCTGGAAAGAGCGGTGTGCTCCTCCAGCAGCTTGTCGATGGTACCGTTCTCAATGTTCTTCTCGATGACCTGGTTCACAAACTCCACCAGATCCTCCTGGCCCTTGGCAATGGCCAGCGCGTAGTTCTCTTCGGTGACCATCTCGTCCAGAACCTTCAGCTCGCCCTCGTAATTCTTCACGATGGTGTTGGCGGCCACGCTGTCGATCACAGCGGCGTCGGCCTTACCGGCGGCCAGAGCAGCGGCACATTCCACTGCATTCTTGAACTGCAGGGGAGAAGAGATGCCCAGGGTGTCCTGTACGTAGATGTCGCCGGTGGTGTTGGCCTGTACGGTCACGGTGTAGTCACCGCTCTTCAGCTCCTCGGCGCTGGTGATGGTGCTGTCCGCAGGCAGCAGCAGCACCTGACCGGCGGTGGCGTAGGTAACGGTGAAGTCCACCTGCTGGGCACGCTCGTCGGTTACGGTCATGCCCGCGCCGATCATGTCGCCCTTGCCGCTCTTCAGTGCCTCAATCAGCAGGCCGAAGTCCATGTCCAGAACCTCGTATTCCACGCCCAGCTCATCGGCCACCAGCTTGCCCACGTCGATGTCCACACCGGCGGGCTGGCCATCCGCGCCCAGATACTCAAAGGGCGGGAAGCCGGTGGCGGTCATCAGGGTGAAGGTGCCCTTCTCCTTGATGGCGTCCAGGGTGGGGGTTGCACCGTCGGTGCTGGTGGAAGAACCGGTGCTTTCCGCCGCGGAAGAAGCGGTGGAGGTGGAAGAGGCGGTGGATGCCGCCCCAGAAGAAGCGGTGGACGAAGCGCCGCCGCCGCAGGCGGTCAGGCCCAGGGTAAGAATGGATGCCAATGCGAATGCGATCAACTTTTTCATACTGTGTTTCCTCCTTGATGAAGCGGCCCCCTCAAAGCCGCTGTCCTGTGTTCGATGGACTCATTATAGCTGAATAAATATTCAATGTCAATGAATTTTTATAAGACTGTATACTTTGACAAAGCAGCGCAGCAAAAGAGGAAAACGCTGTGCGATTTGATGACTAAAATGCATATAATCTAAAAAATAACGGGATAAACGGCATATTTATTCTTAATTTGTGGGGATTTATTAATATCGTGTGAATACAAAATGAAGGCTTTTTGCATGAGTAAAAGCGGAGAAAAAAACTGGAAAAAGAATAATATGCATGCGTTCTTGCAAAATATGCATAAATATCTGCCGGGCGGCGGGCATCCGGTATGCTCAGCCCGAATCCAAACAAAAAGAGCGGGCGGGAGCAAAAGCTCCCGCCCGCCCTTTGGGGTGAACGGAGAAAAATATTCAGTGCTTGCCGTCTTCCTTGTTCTGCCTGGCTGCTTCGCAGCGGGCAGCGCAGCTGGAGCAGTCGCCGCTGCACTCGCCGCCGAAGCCGCCGTTTTTGCAGATGAACACAAGAGCCGCCACAAAGCAGACCACAACGATCGCAAGCACCAGAAGAGTGGGCAGATTCATAAGTAAAACCTCCGGATCAGGGCCGGGCAGCATACCCGGCCGGGATAGCTTGGATTACAGCCCGAACAGCAGACCCACACAGCGAACGGCAAAAGCAACCAGCCATGCGATCACGCACTGGGCCACCACCACGGTGAGGGCGCCCTTGGCGCCGCCCATCTCCCGCTTTACGGCGGCGATGGCTGCCACACAGGGGGTGTAAAGCAGGGTGAAGATCAGGAACACAAAAGCGGTGAAGGGGGTGAACAGGCTGCCCAGCGCCTGGGGCAGGGTGTTCAGGCTGGAGCCGGTGAGCACCGCCAGGGTGGAGACCACCGCCTCCTTGGCGGTAAAGCCGGTGATGAGGGCGGTGGAAACCCGCCAGTCGCCGAAACCCAGAGGTGCGAACAGGGGAGCAATCAGACTGCCCAGCATGGCCAGCAGGCTGGTGGAGGAATCGGTCACCACGTTCAGGCGGGTGTCAAAGGTCTGCAGGAACCAGATGATGATGGAGGCCACAAAGATCACCGTGAAGGCACGGGTCAAAAAGTCCTTGGCCTTTTCCCACATCAGCCGCAGCACGCTGGCGGCGCTGGGCAGGCGGTAGTTGGGCAGCTCCATCACAAAGGGAACGGGCTCGCCCTTGAAGGCGGTGCCCTTGAGCAGCAGGCCGAACAGAATGCCCACCAGGATGCCGGTCACATAAAGGCCGATCATCACCAGCGCCTGATACTTGGGGAAGAAGGCGGCGGTGAACATGGCGTAGATGGGCAGCTTGGCCGAGCAGCTCATGAAGGGGGTGAGCAGGATGGTCATCTTCCGGTCCCGCTCACTGGACAAGGTGCGGGTGGCCATGATGGCGGGCACGCTGCAGCCGAAGCCGATGAGCATGGGCACGAAGCTTCGGCCGGAAAGACCGATCTTGCGCAGCAGCTTGTCCATCACGAACGCCACGCGGGCCATGTAGCCCGAGTCCTCCAGAATGGAGAGGAAGAAGAACAGCACCACGATGATGGGCAGGAAGGTGAGCACGCTGCCCACACCGGCGAAGATGCCGTCGATCACCAGGCTGTGTACCACCGGGTTGATGCCGTAGGCGGTGAGCGCATTGTCCACCACGCCGGTCAGGGCATCCAGCCCCAGGGCCAGAAGGTCGCTCAGACCCTGGCCGATCAGGCCGAAGGTGAGCCAGAACACCAGCCCCATGATGCCCAGGAAGATGGGGATGGCCAGAAAACGGTGGGTGAGCAGGCTGTCGATCTTCACGCTGCGGGCGTGCTCCCGGCTTTCGCCCTTTTTGATCACGGTGTGCTCACACAGCGCGCCGATGAAGGCGTAGCGCATGTCCGCCAGGGCAGCCTCCCGGTCGGTGGCAAGATCGGCCTCCATCTCGGTGATGGCATGCTCCAGAAGATCCTTCTCGTTGTCGGAAAGCTGCAGCCGCTCCAGCATGGGCACGTCGCCCTCCACCAGCTTGGTGGCGGCGAAGCGCAGGGGTACCCGGGCCCGCTGGGCATGGTCCTCAATCAGGTGGCAGATGGCGTGGATGCAGCGGTGCATGGCGCCGGCGCAGAAATCCACCCGGGCGGGCTTTTCCTGGTTTACCGCCACCTGCATGGCGTGCTCGATCAGCTCGTCGATGCCCTCGTTCTTGGCGGCACTGATGGGCACCACCGGGATGCCCAGCTCTTCCTCCAGCTGGTTCACCAGTACGGTGTTGCCGTTGGCCCGCATCTCGTCCATCATGTTGAGGGCCAGCACCATGGGGATGCCCAGCTCGATCAGCTGCATGGTCAGATACAGGTTGCGCTCGATGTTGGTGGCGTCCACGATGTTGATGATGCCCTGGGGCCGCTCGTTGATGAGGAAGTCCCGGGTCACGATCTCTTCATTGGAATAGGGCGACAGGGAATAGATGCCCGGCAGGTCCACCACAGTGGCCTCCGGGTGCTTGCGGATCTGGCCGTCCTTCCGGTCCACGGTCACGCCGGGGAAGTTGCCCACGTGCTGGTTGGAGCCGGTGAGCTGGTTGAACAGGGTGGTCTTGCCGCAGTTCTGGTTGCCCGCCAGCGCAAAGGTGATGGGCGTGCCTGCGGGCAGAGCGTTCGCGCTCCGGTTCCGCTTGGCGGCGGCTTCGCCCAGGCCCGGGTGAGCGATGGGCTCCACGGCGCGCAGGTCGTGCTGGTGATGGTGTTCGGCCTCCACCTCTTCGGGGGTGCGGGTGTGCACGCCCTCAATGTCGATGCTCTTGGCATCCTCCAGACGCAGGGTCAGCTCGTAGCCCCGCAGCTCCAGCTCGATGGGGTCGCCCATGGGAGCGACCTTGCGCAGCGTTACCTGGGTGCGCGGGGTGAGGCCCATATCCAGAAAATGGCGGCGCAGCGCGCCGGAGCCGTTTACCGCCGTGATGGTGGCGGTTTTGCCAATCGGCAGTTGATCAAGTGTCATTGCGTAAAACCCCTCTTTTGGAAAAACGGAGCCGTTGCTCCGTCTTTGGTTTGGTATCAATACTTTATTATAATGCCTATACGCTGCATCAGTGTAGCACCTGTGGATTCAAATGTCAATACAAGGGGCGGCATGGGCAGCGCGGGGGATTTTTGGGCAAAACAAAAGGCCCCGGCACAGCCGGAGCCAACATGCAAAGAGAAAAATTCGGTCAGCAGCGGGGCGGAGCCCACAGCTCGCTGGAGGGCTGCCGGTCCCGGATGCGGCGGGCCACCTCCTGGTGGTGCATCCGGCTGCAGGGGATCTGGCAGCCGTTGGCCAGGGTGAGCACGTCCCGGAACAGGTTTTCCACGTGCAGCAGATTCACCACATAGCTCTTGTGGGTGCGGGCGAAGCCGAAGGGCTCCATCTGCTGGGCGATCTGGCTGATCTGGCCGTTGAACTGGTAGCTGGCGCTTTCGCCCACCAGGGTGATGCGCCGCACGTCCGATTCAAAATAATAGATCTCGCTGTGCTTGATCTGCACCGTGCCCTCCTCGCTGGAGAAGCTGTAGTAAAAATCGGGAGTTTCGCAGTGGGTCAGCGCCAGCCAGACCTCTTCCTGCAGCGCCACCCCGGAGAAGGGCCGCACCAGATAGCCGCAGGCCCGGGTGCGATAGCCGGGAATGGCCCACTGCTCGCTGCTGGCCAGCAGAATCAGACTCATGGCCGGATGCAGCCGGTGCAGCTGGATGGCCGCTGAAAGACCGGACCCGTCCTCGCCCACATCCAGCAGGATCAGATCGAACCGGCGGCCCCGGTTGTATTCATCCAAAAGGGTACGGCTGGAGTCGAAAAAAACAAATTCCAGGCCCACCCGTTTGTTCAGCGGAGCCAGGCTGTGGAGCAGCTCGGAATTTTCCTGCCGGTCGCGGCCGCACAGTGCAATGTAACGGATCATATAACCAGAAAAACCTCCTGTTTTAGGCGCGAAACGGGGAAAATACCCGGATTTTGATGTAGAAAAAAACGCCTTAGATTTGTTCACTTTGTATATATTATATGGGGTTTGGTCAACAAAATCAACCGCTTTTGCTGATTTTGACGATAAAAGTGCAGATTGTGCGCGAGCTGTACACACTTTGCCAAAAACTTGGTATAGTGTTGCCGTGCCCGCCGGAAACGTTTTTTCCAGTGGGTGAGAGAGAAGAAAAAACAGGACTGAAATCTGTCTTTGGCCAATGGGCAGACAGACCCAAATGCCCTGTAACAAGGAGGAACTCTTCATGGCAAATGCTCCCCAAACAGCGGCGCCCGAACAGGGCGGAATGAAAAAGACACTGTCGCTGTGGAACTTCTTCACCATCGGCTTCGGCGCCATTATCGGCACCGGCTGGGTGCTGCAGGTGGGCGACTGGATGGTCACCGGCGGCGGCCCCATCGCCGCAATGATCGCCTTCGGCATCGGCGCGTTGTTCCTGGTGCCCATCGGCGCGGTGTTCGGTGAACTCACCGCCGCCATTCCCATCTCCGGCGGCATCGTGGAATATGTGGACCGCACCTTCGGTCACACCCTGAGCTATATCACCGGCTGGTTCCTGGTTCTGGGCAACGGTATCCTGTGCCCCTGGGAGGCCATCGCCATCTCCACTCTGGTGAGCCAGATGTTCGGCGATCTGTTCCCGATTCTGCGGTCGGTGAAGCTGTACAGCATCCTGGGCGCGGACGTTTATCTGTTCCCCACCATCATCGCGCTGGGCTTCGCCTTCTACGTGATCTGGCTGAACTTCAAGGGCGCTTCCAGCGCCGCCAAGCTGCAGGCCTTTTTGACCAAGGCTCTGCTGGCCGGTATGCTGCTGGCCATGGGCATCTCCTTCTTCAAGGGCGGCCCCGCCAACATCCTGCCCTCCTTCCAGCAGGTGCAGAGCAGCACCACCCAGACCGCCGGTACCAACATGTTCGCCGGTATCGTGTCCGTTCTGGTTATGACCCCGTTCTTCTATGCCGGTTTCGACACCATTCCCCAGCAGGCTGAGGAGGCCGCCGAGGGTCTGGACTGGAACAAATTCGGCAAGATCATCAGCCTGGCCCTGCTGGCTGCGGGCGGCTTCTACATCATCTGCATCTACTCCTTCGGCACTATCGTTCCCTGGACCGAGTTCATCACCAAGGACGTGCCCGCTCTGGCCTGCCTGAAGGACATCAGCATGATCTTCTATGTGGTGATGCTCATCATCGCCACCCTGGGACCCATGGGCCCCATGAACTCCTTCTTCGGCGCCACCAGCCGCATCATGCTGGCCATGGGCCGAAAGGGCCAGCTGCCCGAATCCTTCGCGGTGCTGGATTCCAAGTCCGGCTGCCCCAAGCTGGCTTGCACCATCCTGGCGGTCATCACCGTGATCGGACCCTTCCTGGGCAAGAACATGCTGCTGAGCCTGACCAACGTTTCCGCACTGGCCTTCATCTTCAGCTGCACCATGGTGAGCCTGGCCTGCCTGCGCATGCGCTACACCGAGCCCGATCTGCCCCGTCCCTATAAGGTCCCCGGCGGCAAGCTGGGCATCTGCGCCGCCATCGCCGCCGGTTCCATCGTGATCCTGCTGATGGTGGTACCCTTCAGCCCCGCCGCTCTGAACGGTGTGGAATGGGGCATCGTTCTGGGCTGGCTGGTCATTGGCCTGATTTTGATGGCCGTTACCAAGGCAGCCAAGAAAAAGTAATTTTCCAAATGAACCTATAAGCGCTCAAACTACGCTTCGGTACATACACAAACAAAGAAACAGGAGGTTTGTTTCATTATGAGTAAGGTAGCATTCGTTGGCGGTCTGCTGATCGACGGCACCGGCGCTGAGCCGGTCAAGGACTCTCTGGTCCTGGTGGAAGACAAGAAGATCGTATACGCCGGTCCCAAGAAGGAATACGGCCCCGATTACGAGACCCACGACATCACCGGCAAGACCATCATGCCCGGCCTGACCGATACCCATCTGCACTTCTCCGGCAACTTGACCGACGACGATACCGATTGGGTACTGGAAGATCCCATCCAGAAGACCGTTGTTGCCGTTCAGCAGGCTCACGAGTGCCTGGAGCACGGCCTGACCACCGTTGGTGAGATCAGCCGCAGCGGCCTGCAGATCCGCGATATGATCGAGCGCGGCGTTATGACCGGCCCCCGCGTGGTGGGCACCGGCCTGGGCTTCGCCCGCACCTGCGGCCACGGCGACAGCCACAAGCTGCCCAGCTGGTACAACGACGAGAGCCATCCCTGGGCAGAGCGTGTAGACGGTCCCTGGGAGCTGCGCAAGGCAGTTCGCCGCCGTCTGCGTCAGAGCCCTGACGCCATCAAGATCTGGTCCACCGGCGGCGGCATCTGGCGCTGGGACAAGAAGACCGATCAGCACTACACCTACGAAGAGATCAAGGCCGTTGTGGACGAGTGCAACATGGTCGGTATCCCCGTGTGGAGCCATGCCGAGGGCTTCGGCGGCGCTCTGGACTCCGCCAAGGCCGGCGTGCATCTGATCATCCACGGCCAGGCTCTGAACGACGAATGCCTGGACATCATGGCCGAGAAGGGCATCTACTTCTGCCCCACCATCCAGTTCCTGCATGAGTGGTTCAAGACCTATCCCCCCGTGTACATCCCCGAGATGCACGACTCTCAGCCCGGTGAGACCGTGGTTGAGAAGGAGCTGAACCGCATCTACGCCAACCTGCGCAAGGCCAAGGCCAAGGGCATCGGCCTGACCATCGGTTCCGACTCCTTCTGCAGCAGCCTGACTCCCTATGGCACCACCGCCATCGGCGAGATGTACTCCTTCGTGGAGTGCGCCGGTATCTCCGAGATGGATACCATCGTGGCCGCCACCAAGGTGGGCGCCGAGATGCTGAAGGTGGACGACGTGACCGGTACTCTGGAAGCCGGCAAGTCCGCTGACCTGCTGGTCATCGAGGGCAACCCCCTGGAGAACATCCGCGCCATCGCCGTGGACAACATGAAGGTCATCATGAAGGAAGGTGCCTTCGTCAAGGGCTGATCTCCATCACTCCTTCCATAACAAAATGCCCCTGGCCCGAACCTCTCCCCGGGCCGGGGGCTTTCCTGTCCTTATATAATGTAAGCGAAATGAAAAAGAGGCCTCCCGGCGGGAGACCTCTTTTTGTGCGTTTTGAAAAAAATCAGTTTTTCAGCGCCTGCAGGGGAGCGGGGATGCGGCCGCCCCGGTTGATGAACACGCTGGGGCTGTAGGTGCTGATGGGCATGATGGGCGCGTAGCCCAGCAGGCCGCCGAAGTCCAGCTCCTCGCCGGCCTTGCGGCCGATGGCGGGAATCACGCGCACGGCGGTGGTTTTGGTGTTTACCATGCCGATGGCCGCCTCGTCGGCGATCAGAGCGCTGATCACCTCGGCGGGGGTGTCGCCGGGCAGAACCACCATATCGATGCCCACGCTGCACACGGCGGTCATGGCTTCCAGCTTCTCCAGGCACAGGCTGCCGCAGCGAGCCGCCTGGATCATGCCGTCGTCCTCACTCACGGGGATGAAAGCGCCGGACAGGCCGCCCACGTGGTTGGAGGCCATTACGCCGCCCTTCTTCACCGCGTCGTTCAGCAGGGCCAGGGCAGCGGTGGTGCCGCAGCAGCCGCAGCTTTCCAGACCCATCTCCTCCAGAATGTTGGCCACGCTGTCGCCGATGGCAGGGGTGGGAGCCAGCGACAGGTCCACAATGCCGAAGGGCACGCCCAGCTCCTTGGCGGCCAGGTTGCCCACCAGCTGACCCATGCGGGTGATCTTGAAGGCAGTGCGCTTCACCAGCTCGGCCACCTCGTCCAGCGGGGCGTCCTTGGGCAGCTTTGCCAGGGCGGAGCGCACCGCGCCGGGGCCGGAAACGCCCACGTGTACCACGCAGTCCGGCTCGCCCACACCGTGGAAGGCGCCCGCCATGAAGGGGTTGTCCTCGGGGGCGTTGCAGAACACCACCAGCTTGGCAGCGCCCATGCACTGGTTGTCGGCGGTGACCTCAGCGGCCTTGCGCACCACGTTGCCCATCAGCTTCACCGCGTCCATGTTGATGCCGGTCTTGGTGGAGCCGATGTTCACGCTGCTGCACACGATGTCGGTCTCAGCCAGCGCCTGAGGGATGGAGGCGATCAGCCGCTCGTCCCCGGCGGAGAAGCCCTTGTGTACCAGCGCGCCGAAGCCGCCGATGAAGTTCACGCCCACGGCCTTGGCCGCGCGGTCCAGAGTCTTGGCGTATTCCACCGGATCGGCGGTGGGGGCGCTGGCCAGCAGCATGGCGATGGGGGTCACGCTGATGCGTTTGTTGATGATGGGAATGCCGTAATCGGTGGAGATCTTCTCCACCACCGGCACCAGGCGGGCGGCCTTTTCGGTGATCTTGTTATAAATCTTCTCGCAGGCCTTTTTGGGGTCCGGGTCGGCGCAGTCCAGCAGGCTGATGCCCATGGTCACGGTGCGCACGTCCAGATTTTCCGAGGTGATCATCCCGATGGTTTCCAGGATGTCGCTGGTGTTGATCATGCTCAATGGAACGGCCCCCTTCTCAAATGTGATGCATCGCGTCGAACACTTCTTCGCGGGTGATGTGCAGCTCCATGCCCATCTCTTCGGCAATGGCGGCAAAGCGGGCGCGCACGGTGTCCATATCCTGGGTGCAGCGGCTCAGGTTCACCAGCATGATCATGCAGAACATATCCTGCATGATGCTCTGGGTCACGTCCTCCACATTGATGTTCAGCTCGGCGCACACGGCGCTGACCTTGGCGATTACGCCAACGGTGTCCTTTCCGACAACGGTGATAACAGCTTTCATAAACCAAAATCCTCCCTCTGCGGCGGCACAGCGCGCGGCGCGGTGCCCGGTTTGCGGCGGTTTGCAGCCGCTGGCGGCTGCAAGACGTTATTGCCATTATAGCAGATTTTGCAGCCCCGTGGTTTACTTTAAGAGTATTTTTTTTTATAATAAGGTAAATTGCCGAATTTGCCCCAAAGGGGCCAATCAACAAAGAAAGAAGTGACCCATTGTATGGAACGTTTGCTGAAATTGTTGGAGGAAAACGCCCGCCTGAGCGTGGAGGAGCTGGCCGCCATGCTGAGCATCAGCCCCGAGGAAGTGGCCGCCCAGATGGATGACTACGCCAAGAAGGGCGTAATCCGTGGTTACCGGGCCATGGTGGACTGGGAAAAGGTGAGCACCGATAAGGTGCAGGCCGTGATCGAGCTGCGGGTGCGCCCCAAGAAGAGCCACGGCTTTGATGAGATCGCCATGGCCATCAGCCAGTTTGACGAGGTGCAGAGCGTGCTGCTCATGAGCGGCGGCTACGACCTGCAGCTGGTGATCGCGGGCCACAGCTTCCAGGAGATTGCCCTCT
Source organism: Allofournierella sp. CML151 (assembly GCF_027853465.1). Taxonomy (NCBI): domain Bacteria; kingdom Bacillati; phylum Bacillota; class Clostridia; order Eubacteriales; family Oscillospiraceae; genus Allofournierella; species Allofournierella sp. CML151. The sequence continues at coordinate 119,165 of NZ_JAPNNW010000003.1, forward strand.
TCGTGGCCAAGCGCCTTTCTCCCATGGACGACGTGCTTTCCACCGCCACTCACTTTGTGCTGCGCACCTATAAAAAGGACGGCGTGATGTACGCCGAGGAAGAGCCGGACGAAAGGGAGTGGGCTACGCTGTGATGGACTACAGCCGTTTGATTGCCCCGGCCGCTGCCGCCATGCGGCCCTCGGGCATCCGTAAATTCTTCGACATCGCCGCCGAAATGGACGATTGCATCAGCCTGGGCGTGGGCGAGCCGGACTTCAAGACCCCCTGGCGCATCCGGGACGCGGGCATCAAGAGCCTGCAGAAGGGCAAAACCAGCTACACCGCCAACGCCGGTATGAAGGAGCTGCGGCAGGAGATCGCCGCCTACATGGACCGGCGGTTCGGCCTTTCCTACGACCCGCTGGGCCAGATCCTGGTCACGGTGGGCGGCAGCGAGGCCATTGACATGTGCATCCGCAGCCTGGTGGCCCCGGGCGACGAGGTCATTATCCCCGAGCCCTGCTTTGTATGCTACCAGCCCATCACCACCCTCACCGGCGGCGTGCCGGTGCCGGTGCCTCTGAAGGCGGAAAACCAGTTCCGCCTCACCGCCGCCGAGCTGAAGGCGGCCATCACCCCCAAGACCAAGCTGCTCATCACGCCCTTCCCCTGCAACCCCACCGGCGCGGTGATGGAGCGGGAGGACCTGGAGGCCATTGCCGAGGTGCTGCGGGATACCGACATCATGGTTCTCTCGGATGAAATCTACGCCGAGCTGAACTACTGCGACCATCCCCATGTGAGCATCGCCAGCCTGCCCGGTATGGCCGAGCGCACCGTGGTGGTGAACGGCTTCTCCAAGGCCTTCGCCATGACCGGCTGGCGCATGGGCTTTGCCTGCGGCCCCCGCGAGGTGATTGCCGTGATGACCAAGCTGCACCAGAACTGCATCATGTGTGCGCCCACCACCAGTCAGTATGCGGCGGTGGTGGCCATGCGGGAATGTGACGATGAGATCGAGCGCATGCGCCAGGAATACGACATGCGCCGCCGTTTCCTGGTCAGCCGCCTGAACGAGATGGGCCTTTCCTGCTTCGAGCCGAAGGGCGCCTTCTATGTGTTCCCCAGCATCCAGTCCACCGGCCTGTCCAGCGATGAATTCTGTGAAAAATTGCTGTATGCCAAGCGGGTGGCGGTGGTGCCCGGCACCGCCTTCGGCGACTGCGGCGAGGGCTTTGTGCGCATCAGTTACGCCTATTCCGTGAGCCATCTGAAGCAGGCGCTGGATCGGATCGAGGCCTTTCTGCAGCAGCTGCGGGACGAGGGCGTGAATGGATAACAACGTGTACTTTGCCGCGGCGGCAAGCTATGACCAGCAGACGGTGGATGCCGCGGTGGAGCGGCTGTTCTGCCAGCTGCCCGCCGCCGAAGCGCTGGCGGGCAAGAAGGTGCTGCTGAAGCCCAACCTGCTGGCCAAACACACGCCGGAACGGGCGGTAACCACCCACCCGGCGCTGGTGCGGGCGGTAATCCGGGCGGTGCGCCGCCGGGGCGCTGCCTCCATCATGGTAACGGATTCCCCCGGCGGGGTCTACAACCCGGCCATCCTGCGCAGCATCTATAAAGTGAGCGGCCTGGCCGACGTGTGTCGGGAGGAGGGCGCGGCCCTCTATACCGACTGCAGAAGCCGGGAAACCGCATCCGGCGGAAAGCTGGTCCGGGCCTTTACCCTGGTCGAGCCGGTGCTGGACTGCGATGTGCTCATCAACCTGCCCAAGCTCAAGACCCACATGATGACCGGCCTTTCCGCCGCCACCAAAAATCTGTTCGGCTGCATTCCCGGCCTGCAGAAGGCTGAGTGGCACATGCGCTTCCCGGATAAGGAGCGCTTCGGCGAGATGCTCATCGACCTGCTGGGCTGCGTGAAGCCCGGCTTTGCCGTTCTGGACGGCATTCTGGCTCAGGAGGGCGACGGCCCGGCGGGCGGCACGCCCCGCATGGTGGGTCTTATGGCAGCGGCAGAGAACCATCTGCAGATGGACCTTGCCCTCTGCCATATGCTGAACATCCGCCCCAAGGACGTGCCCTACTTAAACGCGGCCATCGGCCGGGGTCTGTGCCCGGAGCGGTTCGACCTGGCCTGCGCCAGGGGGGAAGGGGAGCTGTGCCGCCCCATTCCCGGCTACCGGCTGCCCTCCAGCTGGGGCAGTGTGGACTTTGCCGACAAGGCCCCTCGGGCGGTGCGCTGGGCGGTGCCTGCGGTGGAGCGGCTGCTGGCCCCCCGCCCGGTGATCAACAAACGCCTGTGCATCGGCTGCGGCAAGTGCGCCGAGATCTGCCCTCAGCACACCATCACGGTGCAGGGCAAGGCGCACATTCATCCGGCCAAATGCATCCGGTGCTTCTGCTGCCACGAGATGTGCCCGGTGAAGGCCATCGACACCCGGCGGTCTTTTCTTTTAAAAAAATTATAACGAGGTGTGAGCCATGAAACAGGTAACCGTGCTGGCCCCGGCCAAGCTGAACCTGACGCTGGACGTGACCGGCCTTTTGCCCGGCGGCTACCACGCGCTGGATATGATCATGCAGACCATCACCCTGCACGAGCGGGTGGTGCTGCGCAAAAGCCGGGATCTGATCCTGCGCCTGCCCGGCAGCCGTATCCCGGCCAACGAAAAGAACACCGCCTACAAGGCGGCGCTGGCCTTCTTCCACTATACCGGTCTGCTGGCCGGTGTGGAAATCGAGATTCACAAGGCCACCCCGGTGCGGGCGGGCATGGCGGGCGGCAGCGCCGACGCCGCCGCCGTGCTGGTGGGCATGAATGAGCTGTACGGGGCAAAGCTGTCCATCACCGAGCTGTGTGCCATCGGCGCCACCATCGGTGCGGACGTGCCCTTTGCCATTTTGGGCGGCACCTGCCGGGTGCAGGGCATCGGCGACATCCTCAAGCCCCTGCCCCCCTGCCCGGACTGCTGGTTTGTGGTGGTTATGCCCAGCGTGGGCGTGAGCACCCCCGAGGCCTTCGCCCGTTACGACGAGGTGGGCAGCAGCGTCCACCCGGATTCCGCCGCCGCGGAGGCAGCGGTGAAGGCGGGGGACCTGAACGCGCTGTGCGCCGCCAGCGGCAACGCCCTGGAGGAATGCAGCGGCGCAAAGGAGACCCCGGCCATCAAGCGGCTGCTGAACGAAAATGGCGCACTGGCCAGCCTGATGACCGGCAGCGGCGCGGCAGTGTTCGGCGTGTTTGATGACGAAGCCGCCGCAAAGCAGGCCGCCGCCGCCCTGCGCCGGGAGTACAGTCAGGTTTATCTGGCCCGGTCGGACCGCTGGGGCGCCCGTGTGGTCCACAGCCGCCGACCGGCCCCCGCCCGGAACAAGGGCGGAAAAAATCCCGAGCAAAAATCCCATCCGGCGGAATAAAAAACGGAACGCACGTCCATTCTATTGGCAGAAGCTGCCAAGGAAAGGACGTGCGTTTTTATGTTTTTTGCGGTACTTAAAGAAAATAAATCTTGGGTGGCCCATGTGGCCCTGGCTGCCGGGCTGGTGCTGTCAATTACTGTGAGCGGCTGGCTGGGCCCTTTCTCGGCGGCCTGCGCCTCCCTGCGGCAGGACACCCTGCGCCTGCACGTGCAGGCCAATTCCAACAGCGAAGAGGACCAGGCCCTTAAGCTGCTGGTGCGGGATGCGGTGCTGAAGACCGCCCAGACCCTGTTCGCCGGTCTGCCGGACCAGCAGGCTGCCCTGGAAACCGCCCGGGCCCATCTGCAGGACTTCCAGCGCGCGGCCGAGCGGGTGGTGCGCGAAGAGGGCAGCAACCAGACGGTGCGGGTCTATGTGACCAACATGTATTTCCCCACCACCGCCTACGAGGCGTTTACTCTGCCCGCGGGCCGGTACGATGCGCTGCGGGTGGAGCTGGGGGACCACGCGGGCCGCAACTGGTTCTGTGTGCTCTATCCGGCGCTCTGCCTGCCCGCTGCACAGCCCGCCGAATACCCCGAGGCGGCCCAGCAGGAGATTTTGGAAAACAGCCAGGGCTACGAAGTCCGCTTCGCCGCGCTGGAGGCGGTGGAGCGGCTGGAGGAGTGGCTGCACGAAAATTGAGAGGAACATCCCGTAACGTTAGCGCATACAATGGCGCAAGGAGGGATGCAGATATGGCAACAATCACAGCAGTGCCCCCGTACTTCGGAACGGTGCTGCAAAACGGAAGCAAGGGGCCGGATTCGGCCCAGGTACAGACCTGGCTGAACGGCATCCGCAAGCAATGGCCCCAGATCCAGAGCGTCGCGGTGGACGGCCAGTACGGCGGGGCCACGGTGCAGGCGGTGAAGCAGTTCCAGACCATGGCGGGCCTGACCGTGGACGGCATGACCGGCCAGAGCACCTGGAACGCCTTGTACACCCAGTATGCGGGCATCTACGGCGCGGGTGAAATCTACCCGGGCATCGTGGCAGTCCCCGGCGCGAAGGGCGCGGTGGTGAAGAGCATGCAGCAGAAGCTGGCGGCTCTGAGCAAGGTGTACACCGGCATCCAGACCATCTCGGCGGATGGTGTGTTCGGCGGCGGCACCTCGGCGGCGCTGCGCCGGTTCCAGCCCCAGTTCGGCCTCACCGCCGACGCATTGCTGGGCAAGAACACCTTTGCCGGGCTGGCCAAGGTGTATGAGGCCGTGCGGGCCGGGAATCCGCCCAAGGTGGTCACCCGGTATGCGGGCTATGTGATGCAGCAGGGCAGCAGCGGCGACTGGGTACGCTTTTTGCAGAGCTACCTGAACGGCGTTGCGGGTGTGCCCCAGCTGACCGTGGACGGCAACTTCGGGTCCGGTACCAAAAAATCGGTGGTGGCTTTCCAGGGCCAGCAGGGCCTGACGGCGGATGGCAAGGTGGGTACCGCCACCTGGAGCCGTCTGATTACGGTGTTCAACCAGCAGCTGGGCTGACCCAAAAGCGGTAAATACCGGATAGAAAGTAGGACTTTTCTCCAATCCGCAGGGAGAAAGGTCCTGCTTTTTTGTGCTTTTGATGTTTTTATTCTCTCTGTGTTGGTAGGTTAATGATACAATGATATAGTCTGTGAAAGAGTGATCATATTTACTGCTTGTGCTTGCAAAAGCAGAGGGAGGTTGATTGTTCCATGAGAAGGAATGCCTTGCGCCGGGGCCTGTGCCTGCTGGCCGCAGTGATGATGCTGGCAGCGTCGCTGCCGGTTTCCGCCTTCGCCCAGGAGCTTCCGGCTGCGGTCCACGCAGATGCCGGGGGACAAAGCGGCGAGGAAGCTCCGCCTGCCGGGGAGGATGCTGCCGCTGCGGAAGCTGGAGCTGTAGAGGATGCAGCCAGCGGTGAGAATGCCGAAGAAGCTGCGACCCGGCCTGCCACCGTGGAAGAGCCCGCCGCCCCCGCGGCAGCGCCCGCCGAATCGGAAACTGCCCCCGCGGAGGAAAACAGCGCCGCCCAGGGCGTGGCAGTGAACGAAACGAACTTCCCGGACGCCGCCTTCCGCGCCTGGCTCCTGCGGCCGGAAAATCTGAACGGCGCTGGGGTGGACGGTCTGCTCACCGATGCAGAGCGGCAGGCTGTAACCGCCATGGACGTGAGCAATCAGGGCATCGCCAGCTTACAGGGCATCGAGCATTTCACCCAGCTGAAGAGCCTGAACGCTTCCGGCAACCAGATGACCAGCCTCACCCTGAAGCTGCCTGTGCTGGAGGGGCTGTATGTGGCCTATAACCAGTTCACAATGCTGGATGTGACCGGCTGCCCTAAGCTGGTGGATTTGAACTTCGAGATGAACCTGCTCACCCAGGTGGACCTTTCCGGCAACCCGGAGCTGGTGCAGCTTTATTCCCGGCACAACCTGCTCACCAGCCTGGATCTGAGCCACAACACCAAGCTGGAGGACAGCGGCTTTGTGGGCCGCAACAACGACCTGCGCACCCTCATTCTGCCCAACGTGCCCGGTCTGCAGGTGGACACCGAGGACTTCCTGGAGCAGGACCCCATTGTGGGCTCCGAGCGGTCGGAATGGTTCTACGACAGCCAGTACACCCAGCCCATCCAGGAAAAATACATCGCCGGACGGCAGTGGCACCGCCTATGAAAACGGCCAGCAGGTGAGCAGCCTGGGCGGCAAAAAGAGAGACGGCGACAAGGTAGATCTGTACGCCCAGTGGAAGGCCAATTCCTACACCATCCGATATGAAGCCGGAGAGGGGCAGGGCAGCATGGAACCCACCCAGGCCCGCTACAACACCGAAGTGAAGCTGGCTGGCTGCGCCTTTTCCAAGGAGGGCAGTGCCTTCGCCGGCTGGAGCACCCGGCCCGGCGGGCCGGTGCAGTACACCGACGGCCAGACCGTAAAAAACCTCACCGTTGAGGAGGGCGGCGTGGTGACCCTGTATGCGATCTGGAAGAGCGCCCCGGTCACACAGCCCACCGTAACTCCGGCGCCCACCGCGACCCCGGTACCCACCGCAACGCCGCAGCCCACTGCAAAGCCGGAGGCTACCCAGGCTCCACAGGCCATCACAAAGCCGGAAAGTACCTCGGCGCAGCAGACACCGCAGGCCACGCAGGCCCCGGCTGCCGTTCCGTCTGCAGGCAGAGCAGCGGCCAGCAGACGGTGAGCCAGCCCAATAAAACCCAGGCAAAGCAGCCTGCCCAGAGCCCGGAGCCGTCCCCGACGCCCGTGCCCACCCAGGTCCCGGCCCAGCCCACCGCCAAGCCTCAGGAGCAGCCGGAACGCACCGCCGCTCCGGAAAGTGAGAGCAGCGAAACCGCCGCCTCGAAAACCAAGGCGGGCAAGCCGCTGCCGCTGCTGATTGCAGCAGGCGCGGCTGCCTCCGCCGGTGTTCTGGCGCTGGCCTGGACGCTGATCCGCAAACACAAATAACCAAAGCAAAGACCGGTATCCCAGTGGGATACCGGCCTTTTTCTGCCGTTCAAATCTGAAAAACGGGGCGGTTCAGCCCTCCTTGGGGCCAAGACCCAGCGCGTCCATCTGCTCGCGCATGCCCTGGATGCACAGCTCGATCACGTCGCCCAGTTCCATGCCCAGCATCTCGCAGCCCTGCTTGATCACCGCCCGGTCGATCTTGGCGGCGAACTTTTTGTCCTTGAACTTTTTCTTCACGCTGGAGGCCTCCAGGTCGGAAAGCCCGCCCGGCCGCATGCGTGCGGTGGCCCCGATCAGACCGGTGAGCTCGTCCACCGTGAACAGGCTCTTCTCCATGGGGGTCTGGGGCTCCACTTCGCTGCAAAGGCCGTAGCCGTGGGCCAGAATCGCCCGGATGCTCTCCTCGTCCACACCGGCGGCGCGCAGGGGCTCCTCGGTGTGCTTCAGGTGCTCTTCGGGGTATTGCTCGTAATCGTAATCGTGCAGGTAGCCCACCGCCTGCCAGTAGGCCTCGTCCTCGCCGAAGTGGCGGGCCATGGCCCCCATTGCGGCGCTCACGCCAATGGCGTGCTCGAACAGATGAGCCTCGGTGGTGGTGCTGTGCAGCAGCTCTTTGGCGCGTTCCATCGTCAAACCTGCCATTTGAATCAACCTCATTTCTCGGTTCCGCGCGGGGAGAATGAAGACTCCGGTGCGGTGCGTTTTTTGTTATTGTAACAGAAAAAATCCCGGTTGCAAAGTGCGGAATGTACGAATAAATTCAAACAAATTGACGTGAATTTATTCAAAATAATCAGCCGAAAACTGCTTGACAACGGCGCAAACAGTGCTATAATGATCACAACGACAATTCAATACGCAAAAGCATTGAAGAGGAAAAGTACCCTGTGTACTGCGCCCAGAGAACTGCCGGTTGGTGCGAGGCAGCGCGATCAAGGCCGGGAGAAAAATCACCTCTGAGCTGCCGCCTGAAAGGCCCTTCGGGGCGCGAGTAAACGCGGACGGAAGGCAACCGTTATCCCGCCGTCTGGTTAGAACCGGCTAGAAAAAGCCGGGGAGTCCGGGCATGAGGTGGCTTCGCCGTCTGGCGGGGCAACAAGAGTGGTACCGCAGAGCGCTTTCAAAAGCCTTTGTCTCTTGCATTCGAACGAGTTCGAGTGCGAAAGACAAAGGCTTTTTTATTTTGATTTTACGATAAAAAGGGGATTTGGAACCATGAGAAGTGACAACGTGAAAAAAGGTGCCGAGCGCACCCCCAACCGCAGCCTGTTCTACGCACTGGGCTACACTGACGAGGAGCTGGACCGGCCGCTCATCGGCGTGGTGAGCGCCTTCAGCGAGATCGTGCCCGGCCACTCCCACCTGGACAAGCTGGCCCAGGCGGTGAAGGACGGCGTGCGCATGGCGGGTGGCACCCCGGTTCTGGTACCGGCCATCGGCGTGTGCGACGGCATCGCCATGGGGCACACCGGCATGAAATATTCGCTGCCCAGCCGCGAGCTGATTGCCGACTCGGTGGAGACCATGGCCCTGGCCCATTGCTTCGACGGCCTGGTGCTGGTGCCCAACTGCGATAAGATCGTGCCCGGCATGCTGATGGCCGCGGCCCGGCTGAACATTCCCTCCATTCTGGTGAGCGGCGGCCCCATGCTGGCGGGCCGTCAGGGCCAGCGGAAGGTGAGCCTGTCCCAGATGTTCGAGGCGGTGGGCAGCTACAAGGCGGGCCTGATCGACGACGCCACCCTGGACGACTTCACCAAGAACACCTGCCCCGGCTGCGGCAGCTGCGCGGGCATGTACACCGCCAACAGCATGAACTGCCTGAGCGAGGCCATCGGTATGGCGCTGCCCGGCAACGGAACCATCCCGGCGGTCTACTCCGCCCGCACCCAGCTGGCAAAGAACGCGGGCATGCAGGTGATGAAGCTGGTGGAGCAGAATCTCTGCCCCCGGGACATCCTCACCCCCGCCGCCTTTGAAAATGCCCTGGCCACCGACATGGCCCTGGGCTGCAGCACCAACAGCGTGCTGCACCTGCTGGCCATCGCCAATGAGGCGGGCGTTCCCATGGATCTGGCCACCATCAACGCGGTCAGCGCCCGGGTGCCCAACCTCTGCCACCTGGCTCCGGCGGGCCCCACCCACATTGAGGACCTGTATGCCGCGGGCGGCGTGCAGGCGGTGATGAAGCAGCTGGCGGACGCGGGCCTGCTCCACACCGAGCTGCCCACCGTCACCGGCAAGACCCTGGGCGAGAATCTGGCCGGGGCCGAAAACCGGGACCCCTCCGCCATCCGTCCCATGGACAATCCCTACAGCACTACCGGCGGCATCGCGGTGCTCTGGGGCAACATCGCAAAGGACGGCTGCGTGGTCAAGCGCAGCGCCGTTGCCCCCGAGATGCTGGTGCACGAGGGCCCGGCCCGGGTGTTCGACAGTGAGGACGAGGCCATCGCCGCCATCTACGCGGGCCAGATCCACCCCGGCGACGTGGTGGTCATCCGGTATGAGGGCCCCAAGGGCGGCCCCGGCATGCGAGAGATGCTCAACCCCACCAGTGCTCTGGCCGGCATGAAGCTGGACAAGACCGTGGCCCTGATCACCGACGGCCGCTTCTCCGGTGCATCCCGCGGCGCATCCATCGGCCATGTGAGCCCGGAGGCCGCCCAGGGCGGCGAGATCGCCCTGATCGAGGAGGGCGACACCATCTCCATCGACATCCCCGCCGGCAAGGTGGAGCTGAAGGTGAGCGAGGAGGAGCTGGAGCGCCGCCGTGCAGACTGGAAGGCCCCCGCCCCCCGCATCACCACCGGCTGGCTGGGCCGCTATGCAAAGCTGGTGAGCAGCGCAAACACCGGCGCGGTGCTCAAATAATCCTTTGGGAACAATAATTTCTTGCGGAATTTTGCAAAATCGAGTGTGAAACAACAGGAGGAACGAAAGAATGAACGCGTTGAAAAAGGTGAGCAAATTTGTGGGCCGGTACATGGCCTTCATCGTGGTGGCGGTTGCCGCTCTGGCCTTCTTTGTACCCGAAAGCTTTTTGTGGGTGGGCAAGGACTGGAACGTGGTGACCCGTCTGGTCACCGTGAACAACCTGCTGATGGTGGTCATGTTCGGCATGGGCCTGACCCTCAAGCTGGAGGACTTCAAGGTGGTCTTCACCCGCCCGAAGGACGTTCTGGTGGGCTGCGCGGCCCAGTTCGTTATCATGCCGTTCCTGGCCTTCCTGCTCATCAAGCTGTTCAACCTGCCTCCCGAGCTGGCGGTTGGCGTGATGCTGGTGGGCACCTGCCCCGGCGGCACCTCCTCCAACGTGATGACCTTCCTGGCCAAGGGCGACGTTGCCCTGAGCGTTGGCATGACCGCCTGCTCCACCGTGCTGGCCCCCTTCATGACTCCCGCGCTGACCTACCTGTACCTGCGTGAGACCGTTTCCGTGGATGCCATGAGCATGTTCGTGAGCATCGTGCAGGTGGTTGTAGTACCCATCGCCCTGGGCTTTGTGGTCAACAAGTTCTTCGGCGAGTTCACCCAGGCCGCCGTGGAGGTTCTGCCTCTGGTCAGCGTGGCCGCCATCGTCACCATCGTGGGCGCCGTGGTTTCCGGCAACCAGGCCAAGCTCTTCGCCAACGGCCTGCTGATCCTGGGCGTGGTCATCCTGCACAACGTTCTGGGCTACGCCTGCGGCTATGGCGTGGGCAAGCTGCTGGGCATGTCCGATCCCAAGTGCAACGCTCTGTCCATCGAAGTCGGCATGCAGAACAGCGGCCTGGCCACCAGCCTGGCAGGCACCGTCTTCCCCGACCTGGCCCTGGCCACCGTTCCCGGCGCGCTGTTCAGCGTATGGCACAACATCTCCGGCTCCATCGTGGCCAACCTGATGGCTGCCATGGCGGAGAAGAAGGCCCAGAAGGCCGAGCAGGCTGCCGCTCCCGCACAGGACGCCGCCACCGCCACTGCCTGATTTTACCTTATCAATATGTTCAGCGGGCGCTCCCGGCATGGGGCGCCCGCTTTTTGTTTGCGGGGGCGGGGCGGTGTGTTATAATCAAAAGCACAGACCAAACAAGGGAGGGATCGCCATGCTGCATCTGGTGCTGGGAGTGTCCGGCAGCGGCAAGTCGAGCCATTTGTTACAAACCATCCGCACACGGGCGCTGGCAGGGGAAAAGAGCGTGCTCATCGTGCCCGAGCAGTTCACCTCCTCCACCGAGGGGCGGCTGTATCAGCTGCTGGGGGACGAGCTGTCCGGCTATGTGACCAGCTACAGCTTCACCAGCCTGGCGGAGGATATTCTGCAGGCCTACGGCGGCGCGGCGGTGCGCACCCTCACCGACGCGGGCCGGGCGGTGCTGGTGCGCCGGGCGCTGCAGTCCATGGGGCCGAATCTGGTGTACTACAGCCGCCACCGGCGCAGCGCGGCCTTCTGCGAAAAATGCGCCGAGACCCTGGACGAATTCAAGAGCGCCGGTCTTGACCCCCGGCAGCTGGAGGAATTGGCCAAGAACACCGGCCACAGCAGCCGCAAGCTGGGCGAGCTGGCGGGCATCTTTGCCGCTTACGAGGCATTGCTGGAGGGCTCGGCCATGGACCCGGGCGACCGGGTGCTGGCGGCGGCCAAAGCGCTGCAGCCGGACTTCTTCGCCGGGCGCGCGGTGTTTATCGACGAATTCGATACCTTCAACGCGCCCAAGCGCCGCCTGCTGGAGGCGATGCTCACCATGGCCGAGGATGTGACGGTGGCCCTTTGCTGCGACGGGCTGGAGGACTACGAGGGAGGCCTCGGCCTGTTCAGCGGAGCCAAGCAGATGGCGGCGGCCCTGCGCCAGCTGGCCCGCAAAAACAGTGTGCCGGTGGCCGCGCCTTTGGTGCTGGACACCGACTTCCGCCACAGCGAAGCGCCGGACCTTGCCCGGCTGAACCGGCTGCTGTCCGGCCAATTGGAGGACCCGGCCCCCGCCAGCGAAGCCCGGCTCACCCTCTGGCAGGCCCCCACCCGGGCGGACGAGGCCAAGCAGGTGGCGGCAGCCATCCAGGCCCTGGCCCGGCAGGGAGTGCCCTACGGCAAAATGGCGGTCATCTGCCGGGACAGTGAGAACTATCTGGCCCCCATCCGGTACGAGTTCCGGCTGGCGGGTATCCCGCTCTTCTGCGACGAGGCCACCACCGCCGAGCACGCCGCCCCGGTGCGGCTGGTGCGGGCGCTGCTGGCTCTTTTGCGCCGGGGCCTGTGTACCGACAATCTGCTGGCCGTGGCCAAAACCGGCCTGACCAGTCTCACCGATCCCCAGCTCTGCGCGCTGGAAAATTACGCCTATACCTGGCAGCTCTCCGCCGCCCAGTGGCGGCAGCCCTTCACCCTGTCGCCCGCAGGCTTCGGGGCCAATACTCTTTCAGAAAAGGCGAAGAAGGAACAGGAGGAGCAGCTGGCTCTGGCCGAAGAGGCCCGGGCCTTCCTGGTGGGCGAGCTGGACGGCTTTGCCGCCCGCTGCAAGGACCTGCCCGCCTCTCAGGTCTGCGCCGCGCTGTATAAACGGATGCAGGCGCTGGGCGGCGAGGAGGCCATGGGACTAATGTGCGCCGAGCTGAAAGCCAGCGAGGGCATCCCCGCGGCCAGTGAGGCGGTGCGGGTGTGGAACCTGACGGCGGACCTTCTGAACCAGATGGCCCTGCTGCTGGGGGACGAGGTGCTGCCCGCTACCGAGCTGGCCGACCTGTTCGAGCTGCTGGTGCGAAGCACCGACCTGGGCCACATTCCCCAGACGCTGGACCAGGTGATCTTCACCACCGCGGGCCGGATGCGGCTGGATAACCCGGACTGGTGCTTTGTGCTGGGGCTGGCCGAGGGCGAGTTCCCCAAGGCCCCCGGCGACAAGGGCCTGCTCACTCACGCCGAGCGGGAAAGCCTGATGCGTCAGGGCGTGGAAATGCCGGACTGCTTCGAGAACCGGGCCATCCGGGAGCAGGTGTGCTTTTACAAGGCCCTCACCGCCCCGGCGAAAGGCCTGTGGCTCAGCTGGGCGGCGGGCAGCGCCGCCATGCCGGTGACCAGTGCCCTTGTGCCGGTGATCGAGTGCTTTACGCCAAAGGAACCGGCGCTGGAGCGGGCGGACCTGGCCGCCACCCCGGCCATGGCGCTGGACCTGCTGGGCCAGAGCTGGGATGCGGAAAGCGGCGAGACCGCGGCCCTTTTCCAAAGCCTTGCGGAATACCGGGACGAGACCGAGCAGGGCAAGCTGCTGAACCCGGTGAAGCAGGCGGCGGGGGCCGAGCCCTTTGCGGTGCACAACACCGCCGCCATGAAGCAGCTGCTGGGCCGGGAGCTGTGGCTCACCCCCAGCCGAATGGAGCGGTACTATTCCTGCCCCTTCGCCTATTTTCTGGAATACGTGCTGGGGGCAAAGCCCCGCAAGCAGGCGGCCCTCACTGCCGACCAGAGCGGCAATCTGGTGCACTATATCCTGGAGCAGGCGCTGCGCCGGGCGGGCGAGGGCTTTGTGGACCTGAGCGAGGAGCAGGTGAAGGCCCTGGCCGCCGCCATCGCAGAGGAATATGTGGAGGAGAACATGCCCGGCCAGGCCCGGCGGTTTGGTTATCTGGTGGAGCGGCTGAAAAAGAGCGCCGCCAGCCTGCTTTTGTATATCCAGGCGGAGCAGCGGCAGGGCAGCTTTGTGCCGGTGGCCTTTGAAAAGGGCATCGGCACAAGCCCGGAGGATGTGCCCCCGGTGGTGCTTACCACCTCCACCGGCGAGACGGTGCGCATGGTGGGCAAGATCGACCGGGTGGACGCCTTTGAGAAGAACGGCAACACCTGGCTGCGGGTGGTGGACTACAAGACCGGCAGCAAGGAGTTTTTGCTGGAGGACGTGAAAAACGGCCTCAACTGCCAGATGCTGGTCTATCTGTTTACCCTCACCCGCAACGGCGGGCAGCAGTTTGCCGACCCGGCCCCGGCGGGCGTGCTCTACCTGATGGCCGACCCGGCCCCCACCCGGGGCAGCCGCCAGCAGGCGGCCAAGGGCCTGGAATACAAGGTGGAGGGCCTGGTGGCGGACGAATACGCCGTGATCGACGCCATGGACCGGGAGCGCAAGGGCCTGTTCGTGCCCTTTAAGTTCGACAAGGACGGCACCCCAAAGCCCGGCCCGGCGCTGGCCAGCCTGGAGACTCTGGACGGGCTCCGGCAGGAGCTGGACGGCCTGGTGGTCCAGATGGCCGAGCGGCTTTACGCCGGGCAGGTGGCCGCCGAGCCCATCGGCCACGGCAAACGCAAGGAAACCAACTGCAAATACTGTGATTACCGCAGTGTCTGCGGCCACGAGGACGACTAAAAGGAGGACCGGCAATCTATGGCAACCATCAAATTTACCCCCCAGCAGAGCCGGGCCATCGACCACACCGGCAGCGCCCTGCTGGTCAGCGCCGCCGCGGGCAGCGGCAAGACCGCCGTACTGGTTGAGCGGGCGGTGCGCATCCTCTGCCGGGAGGAAAACCCGGTGGACGCGGACCGGCTGCTCATCGTCACCTTCACCCGGGCGGCGGCGGCCAGCCTGCGTGCAAAGCTGGCCCAGCGCCTTTCCGCCGAGCTGGCAAAGCGCCCCGGCTCGGGCCATCTGCGCCGCCAGCGGATGCTGCTGCAGCGCGCGCCCATCTGCACCATCGATTCCTACTGCCTGCAGCTTTTGAAGACTCATTTCAGTGCGCTGGACATCCCGGCGGATTTCACCACCGCCGACGGTCCCCAGCTGGCCCAGCTGCGCCGTCAGGCACTGGCGGACGCACTGGAAAACGCCTACAATGACCCGGACTTCTGCGCCTTCGCGGACCTGTACGGCAAGGGCCGCAGCGACGCCATGGCCAGCCGAGTGGTGGAGCAGCTGCACGACTTCTTGAGCAGCATGCCCCGGCCGGAGAAGGTGCTGGAGGCCTTCTGCGCCCAGTGGGAGGAGGACGCGCCCCTGGACGAGACCCGCTGGGGCCAGACCCTGCGCACCGAGGCCCGGCGGGCGGCCCTCTGCGCCCGGGAGCTGGCGGCCCAGAACCTGGAGGATTTGGCAAACGACCCGGCCATCGACGAGGCCTACCGCCCGGCGCTGGAATCGGACGAGGAGGCGGTGGACCAGCTTCTGGACGCCATCGACTCCCAGCCCTGGGATGCCATGTGCGAGGCCAGCCGCTCGCTGAGCTATGCCCGATTGAAGGCGGTGCGGGGCCATTCCAGCGAGGCGATGACCCGCATCAAGGACCGGCGGGATTTGCTGAAGGATACCCTCAAGCGTTTGCAGGAAACGGTTTTTCTGTGCAGCGAGGAGGAGTTTTTGCAGGACCGGCGCACCGCTGCTCCGCTGGTGCGGGCGCTGGCCCGGGCCGAGCGGGAATTCAACCAGCGGTTCTATCAGGCCAAGCTGGAAGAGAAGATGCTGGAATTCAGCGACGTGGAGCAGCTGGCGCTGCAGCTGCTGCAGAACGAGGACGGCACCCCCACTCCGCTGGCGGCTCAGCTGAGCGAGCAGTTCGAGCAGGTGATGGTGGACGAATACCAGGACACCAACGCCCTGCAGGACACCCTCTATCACTGTCTGGCCCGGCCGGACGGTTCCAACCTGTTCTTCGTGGGCGATCTGAAGCAGAGCATCTACCGCTTTCGCCAGGCGGACCCCACCATCTTTCAGCAGAAGCTGGACCGGTTTGTGGAATACGGCCAGCCCGGCCCCCAGAAGCTGTTTCTGGATGCCAACTTCCGCAGTGCGCCGGGAGTGATCGGCGGGGTGAATGCCCTGTTCACCCCCCTGATGAGCCGAAAGCTGGGCGGCGTGGACTACGGCCCCGGCGAGCGGCTGGTGCCCGGCCTGGGAGATCTGGAAAATTACGGCGGCTATGCCGGTGACTGCGAGTTCCGGCTGGTACAGAGCGAGCGCCCGGCGGGAGACGCGGAGTACATCGCCCGGCGCATCCGCCAGCTGATGGACCCGGCCGGCGGCTTTACCGTGCGGGGCGAGACCGGCCCCCGGCCGCCCCGGTACGAGGACTTCTGCATCCTGCTGCGCAGCCGGGGCGCCTTCGGGGACTACGCCGCCCAGCTGGAGGCGGAGGGCATCCCGGTGTATGTGGACCGGGCCGAGAATCTGCTGGACGCGCCGGAGATTCGCCCGGTGGCAAGCCTTTTGCGGGTGCTGGACAACCCCGCCCAGGAT
Organism: Allofournierella sp. CML151; assembly: GCF_027853465.1. Lineage (NCBI taxonomy): Bacteria > Bacillati > Bacillota > Clostridia > Eubacteriales > Oscillospiraceae > Allofournierella > Allofournierella sp. CML151. The sequence continues at coordinate 135,245 of NZ_JAPNNW010000003.1, forward strand.
GTGCATCTGGCGGCGGTGATGCTCAGCGGAATGGGCGGTTTCACCCCGGACGATCTGGTGAACCTGCGCCTTGGCCGCAAAAACGGCAGCTTTTACGGCGCGGTGATGGCCAGCGAGGACGAAAAGGTGAAGGCCTTCGGCCAGTGGCTGCACACCCTGCGCCAGCTCAGCCAAACCATGCCGGTGGACCGGCTGATGGAGGAGATTTTTGCCCGCACCGGCTGCCTTGCCGCGGCGGGTGCCATGCCGGACGGCAGCGCCCGGCGGGAGAACCTGCGCCAGTTCGCCGCCTTTGTCTCCGGCTGCGGCGGCCATGGCCTGGCCGGTGTGGTGCGGGCCATGGACGCGGCTCTGGCGGGGGACGGCGTGCCCGGCCCGGAGCAGGGCCAGAGCCGTCCCGGCTGCGTGACCATCATGACGGTACACCGGTCCAAGGGGCTGGAGTTCCCGGTGGTCTTCGCCGCCGATCTGGGCCGGGAGTTCAATAAAGAGGACCTGCGGGCCGCGGCGGTGTTCCACCCGCAGCTGGGCATCGGCCTGACCCTGCGGGCCGGGCAGGGCGGCACCTACGTGACCGCTCCCTACCGAGCGGTGCAGTCCGCCCTTGCCCAGGAGGGCCTGAGTGAGGAGATGCGGGTGCTGTATGTGGCCTTCACCCGGGCGCGGGACAAGCTGGTCATGACCATGGCCACCAAGAACGCCCTGAAGCTGGCCCAGAAGCTGGCCCTGCGCATCTTTTCCGGCGCGCCGGAGCCATATCTGCTGGAGCACTGTGCCAGCCGGGGCGAGTGGGTGATGCAGGCCGCCATGGCCCACCCCCGGGCGCAAGACTTCTGCCGCCAGCTGGAGGTGGAGGTGCTGCCCCAGCCCCCGGTGAGCGAAAAGGAGCTGGCGGACCGGTTCACCGTGAGCCTGGAGGCGGACGAATTCACCGAGCCCGCCCCCGCCTGCCCGGTGCGGCTGCCGGAGGGCGCGCCGGACGAAACGCTGCTGGAGGCGGTGCGCAGCCGCTTTGCCTGGCAGTACCCGGCCGCGGCGCTGACCCAGGTGCCCGCCAAGGTCAGCGTGACCGCCCTCACCCACGAGGCCCAGGACCCGATCCTGGAGCGGCCCGGCTTCCTGTATAAGGAGGGCCTGACCGCCGCCGAAAAGGGCACCGCCCTCCACGCCTTTTTGCAGCACGCGGACCTGGCCGCCGCGGCAGCCGACCCGGAAGGGGAGGCAAAGCGGCAGGTGGAGGCAAAGCTGCTGGACGAGGCCCTCTACGACAAGATGGACTTTGCCAAGCTGCGGCAGTTCTTCGCCGGTCCGCTGTTCGCCCGGATGCAGTCCGCACAGCGGATTCTGCGGGAATACGAGTTCATCACCGCCCAGCCCGCCGCCCGGGCCGCTGTGGACAAGGCGGCGGATTACGGCGCGGCCCAGGTGCTGGTGCAGGGTGTGGCGGACGTGATCCTGGAATTTGAGGACCATCTGGAGCTGGTGGATTACAAAACCGACCGGCACAAAACGCCGGAGCAGTTTCTGGCCGCCTACCGGCCCCAGCTGCTTTTGTACGCGGCGGCCATCCGCCGCCGGTTTGCAAAACCGCTCACCAAAATGACTCTCTACAGCTTTTCGCTGGGCAGGGAGATCGACGTGCCGCCGGAAGCGGAATAAAAAGAAAACAGCCCCTGGCGCTGCATCGCACAGCGTCAGGGGCTGTTTGTCTTGTTTATTGGGCCTGACCGGGGAGCTCCTCAGGAGCAATCTCCTCAGGGGTAGGGGAGTATGCCTCCTCCGGTTCCTCACAGAAGGAGGAGAAGCCGTGGGTGTCGTGGAATTTCACCAGCGCCCGGTAGAAGGCTTTTTTCAGGATAAAATACAAGATCAGCATCTTGATTGCCCAAATGGCAATGGTGGGCACAAGATACATCAACGAAACCAATACAGCATCCATAGTGATCCTCCTTCACATCGCTGTTCACAGCACAAACGCCAGCAGCACCGCCGCACCGGCGCAGCACAGGCAGGCGTAGGCCCGCTGGTCCGAAAGGGTCTCATCGTCCTTCGCGCGGATTGCACCAATGGTGAAATAGGGCACAAGTCCCGCCAGCAATGCCAGCAGCCCGAGCAGGATGAGTTCCGCCATAAGACCATCATCCCTTCACAACAGTTTCTCTGCTTTCAGTGTAAAAAACAGGGAAGCGTTTGTCAATAAAAAGAGCGAAACCTTCGGGGAATGAATGTCGTTTTTTGTGGAAAGAGCTGATTCAAAAAATACTTGGCGAAAACGGCAAAAATCCCTTGACGGCGGCATCCCGGCGTGCTATACTAGACCGGTAAAGAAAGCAGCAACCGGTTTAGCCGCCGTGCTCACCTTGCGGCCCAATGGGGCCCGGGTCATATGTGCGACGATCTGTTTTGAAGCAAAACGGGTCCATTGCGTGTGTACTGCGCGGCTGCCGATTCGGCGGCCGCGTTTCATTTTATCACAGTTTTGAAATCAAATTGGAGGTGTATCCACATCGCTACGAACGGCAAAAAAGAGCTTGAGATCAACGAGGGCATTCGTGACAAAGAGATCCGTCTGATCGGCGCGGATGGCAGCCAGCTGGGTGTAATGTCCAGCCGTGAGGCGCTACGCATGGCCGAAGAGCAGAATCTGGACCTGGTAAAGATCGCCCCCCAGGCGGTCCCCCCCGTGTGCAAGATCCTGGACTACGGCAAGTACCGCTTCGAGCAGCAAAAGCGTGAGAAAGAGGCCAAGAAGAACCAGAAGGTCATCGAGATCAAGGAGATCCGCCTCTCGCTCAACATCGACACGAACGACTTCAACACCAAGGTCAACCAGGCCGCCAAGTTCATCAAGGCCGGCCACAAGATCAAGGTGTCCATCCGGTTCCGCGGCCGTGAGATGGCGCACACCAACCTTGGCCTGGAAGTGGAAAAGCGCTTCGCCGAGGCTCTGCCCGACGCGGTGGTGGATAAGCAGCCGAAGCTCGAGGGCCGCAGCATGCAGATGTTCATGAGCCCCAAGCCCAACAAGTAATTCAAACAACTAGGAGGAAATTACAATGCCTAAGATCAAAACTCACTCCGGTGCGAAAAAGCGTTTCAAGCTGACCAAGAACGGTAAAGTAAAGCGCGGACCCGCCTACCACAGCCACATCCTGACCAAGAAGAGCACCAAGCTCAAGCGCGGCATGCGTAAGAACGCCTACGCCGACAAGACCAACGCAGCTGCCGTGAAGGCCATGCTGCCCTACGCCTAAGCCTTATTTCGCTTAGACGGAACGGACTTTTTAACTTTTAGATTGTGACTGTAAAGGAGATATAAACAATGGCACGTATCAAAGGCGCTATGATGACCCGCAAACGCAGAAAGAAGACTCTGAAGCTGGCCAAGGGCTACTTCGGCAGCAAGTCCAAGCACTTCAAGATGGCCAAGCAGCAGGTCATGAAGAGCGGCAACTACGCTTTCGTTGGCCGTAAGCTGAAGAAGCGTCAGTTCCGCAACCTGTGGATCACCCGCATCAACAACGCTGTTCGCGCTCAGGGCATGAACTACTCCAGCTTCATGAACGGCCTGAAGAAGTCCGGCATCGAGCTGAACCGCAAGATGCTGAGCGAGATGGCCATCAACGATCCCGCTTCCTTCACCGCTCTGGTGGAGACCGCCAAGAAGGCTCTGTAAGTTGATAACCAAAAGCAACGCCCGCGCACGCGCACGGGCGTCGCTTTGTATATGGGCGGCTGCCGCGCCCTTTGCGCAAACGAGCGACGCCGCTTTCTCCACACAAGCAGACCAAATAAGGAACTGAACACATGCCAGAACGCATTACCAGCCGTGAAAACGGCAAAATAAAATATGCCTGCAAACTGGCCCAGAGCGCAGCCTTCCGCCTTGAAGAAAAAGCTTTCTTCGCGGAGGGCTTAAAGCTCTGCCTGGAGCTTGCAAAATCCTGCCCTATAAAGGTAATATATTATACGGAGAAGGCCCTGGCCAAATCGCCGGAGCTGAAACGCTTTGACTGCGAGCAGTATCTGGTGCAGGACCATGTGGCCGAAAAGCTGGCGGGCACCCAGTCCAATCAGGGCGTGTTCGCGGTGTTCGGCCAGCCTTCTGCCAACTTCCTGGACCTGCCTCACAACGGCCGCTTTCTGGCGCTGGAGCGGGTGCAGGACCCGGGCAACGTGGGCGCGCTCATCCGCAGCGCCGCCGCCTTCGGGTTTGACGGGGTGATCTTAAGCCCCGGCTGCGCCGATTCCTTCGGCCCCAAGGTGCTGCGCGCCAGCATGGGCGCGGCGGGCCGGATGCCGGTGGTCACCTGCCCGAACCTGGCCGACGCACTGGCTCAGCTGCGGGCTTGGGGCAGCACCTGCCTTGCCGCCGCGCTGTACAACAGCCGCCCGCTGAACGAGGTGGACGGCGCGTACCCCAATGGGGTGTGCGTGGTCATCGGCAGCGAGGGGCAGGGCCTTTCCGACGGGGTGATCGCCGCCTGCGACGCGGCGGTGCGCATCCCCATCACCGGCAAGGTGGAAAGCCTAAACGCCAGCGTGGCGGGCAGTGTACTTCTGTGGCATTTTCGGGGGGAGATTCAGTGACGGAGCGGCGGCAGCTGGAATGGCTTTGGCTTTCGGCGGTGCTGGGGCCGGGCGCGGCCCATTGCGGCCGGGTGCTGGCCCTTTACGGCACCCCGGGAGAGCTTTATGAAGCAGTGGGCAGGGAGGACATGTCCGGCCTGCTCACCCCGGCCCAGCTGCGCCGTGCCGAACAGCTGACCCCGGAGCGGTTTGCGCCGCTTCTGGCCCGCTGTCATCACATGGGCGTGCGGGTGCTCTGCCAGGATGAGGAAGACTATCCCGCCCGGCTGTCCGCCCTTTCCGACGCGCCCCCGGTGCTCTACTGCACCGGCGATGTGTCCGCCCTTTCCCAGCCGTCGGCTGTGGCCATGATCGGCAGCCGCCGCCCCAGCAGCTACGGGGTGGAGGCCGCCGCCCTCATCGGCGGCCAGCTGGCCCAGGCGGGCGTCTGCCTGGTGAGCGGTCTGGCCGACGGGCTGGACAGTGAGGCTCACAAGGCCGCTGTGGCCGCCGGTGCTCCCACAGTGGGAGTGCTGGGCACCGCCATCGACAAGACCTACCCGGTGACCAACCGCCGCCTGCGCTCTCAGATGGAGCAGGGCTGCGGCGCGGTCATCAGCGAATTTGCCCCGGGGGAAGCCACCGGGGCGGGGGGCTTTCTGCAGCGCAACCGGATCATCGCCGCCCTGGCGGATGCGGTCTGCGTGGTGGAGGCCCGCCAGAAAAGCGGCACCATGAACACCGTAGGCCACGCAAAGCGCTACGGCCGCACCGTCTTCGCGGTGCCGGGCGCCATCTTCAGCCCCCTGTGCGGGGGCACCAACCAGCTGCTGGAGGAGGGCCAGGCCTATGCCGCCCCCAGCGCAGCACCAATCCTGCGGCATCTGGGCATCGAGCCCGCGCCGCAAAAAAGCGTTTCCCGCCGGGCACGCCCGGCAACCCCACCTTTGAGCGCCGAGGCGAAGGCCATGCAGAAGGCGCTCACCAGCCAGGCCCAGGGCCTGGAACCACTGGCCAAAGCGGCCGGCCTTTCCGCCGGTCAGGCGCTGGCCGCCCTGATGGAGCTGGAGGTCAGCGGCATTGCCGTTTCCGGCGCCGGAGGGCAATACCGGCGCGCATAAACAGCTGCCCGCCCGTTTTGCGGCAGGGCGCTCTGTGCAAGGGAGAGTACTATGTCTAAGCTAGTTATCGTGGAGTCGCCTGCCAAGGCGAAGACCATTCGGAAATATCTGGGCGATGGCTATGAAGTCACCGCCAGCATGGGCCACATCCGCGATCTGCCCGCCAGCCAGCTGGGCATCGATGTGGACCACGACTATACCCCGCAGTATATCAACATTAAGGGCAAGGAAAAGCTCATCAAGGAATTGAAGAGCGAGGCCAAAAAGGCCGACCAGGTCTTCCTTGCCACCGACCCGGACCGCGAGGGCGAGGCCATCAGCTGGCATCTGGCCCATCTGCTGGGTCTGAACATCGAGGACGCCAACCGGGTCACCTTCGGCGAGATCACCAAGAAGGGCGTTACCGAGGGCATGGCCCATCCCCGGGCCATCGACATCGACCTGTTCAACGCCCAGCAGGCCCGCCGCATCCTGGACCGTCTGGTGGGCTATAAGCTCAGCCCGTTTCTGTGGCGCAAGGTGCGCCGGGGCCTGTCTGCCGGACGGGTGCAGAGCGTGGCCGTGCGCCTGATTGTGGACCGGGAAAAGGAGATCGAGGACTTCAAGCCCGAGGAGTACTGGAACCTGGACGCCACCCTGTCGCCGCCGTCCAGCCAGAAAAAGTTCACCGCCCGCTTCTACGGCACCGCCGCGGGCAAAAAGATGGAGGTCACCAACGAGGCCCAGGCCATGGGCATCGTGAAGGACCTGGAAGGCGCGGACTACACCGTGACCGAACTCAAGCGCGGCCACCGCAAGAAGGTTCCCGCACCGCCCTTCATCACCTCCACCCTGCAGCAGGAGGCCAGCCGCCGCCTGGGCTTCACCGCCACCCGCACCATGCGCGCCGCCCAGACCCTGTACGAAGGCGTGGACATCGCCGGGCGGGGCACCATGGGTCTGATCACCTACATGCGTACCGACAGCCTGCGCGTCTCCGACGAGGCAGTGGCCGGCGCCAAGGAGTATATCACCGAAGCCTACGGTGAGCGGTACGTCTGCCCCACCAAGCGCACCTACAAGAGCCGCAGCGCCACCGCCGCCCAGGACGCTCACGAAGCCATCCGGCCCAGTGTGCCGTCCCTGACCCCGGATGAGGCGGAAAAAAGCATCTCCGGCGACATCGCCAAGCTCTACCGGCTGATCTGGAGCCGGTTCATCGCCAGCCAGATGAGCGACTGCGAGCAGGACACTGTCTCCGCTCACATCACCGCGGCGGACTACCAGTTCCGGGCCAGCGGCTACGTGGTCACCTTCGAGGGCTTCACCGCCCTGTACGAGGAGGCCACCGACGAGAAGGAGAAGAAGGAGACCGCCCTGCCTCCGCTGGAACAGGGCCAGACCCTGAAGCTGCGGGCTCTGACTCCGGAGCAGAAGTTCACCCAGCCCCCCGCCCGCTACACCGAGGCGACGCTGATCCGCAGCCTGGAGGAAAACGGCATCGGCCGCCCCTCCACCTACGCGCCCATCATCACTACCATCATCGACCGTGGTTACGTGGAGCGGGAGCAGAAGAAGCTCAAGCCCACCCTGCTGGGCCGCACCATCAACGATCTGATGATGCAGGAATTCCCGGACATCGTGGACGTGACCTTCTCCGCCGGCATGGAAAAGAACCTGGATAAGGTGGAAAACGGCAGCGCCGACTGGCGCGAGACCATCGACGCCTTTTACAAGGGCTTTGCCGCCGCGCTGGAAAAGGCCGAGAAAGACATGGAGGGCAAGAAGATCAAGGTGCCCGACGAGGAGACCGACGAGATCTGCGAAAAGTGCGGCCGCAAGATGGTCATCAAGACCGGCCGCTACGGCAAGTTCCTGGCCTGCCCGGGCTTCCCGGAATGCACCAACACCAAGCGCCTGGTGAAGGACACCGGCGGCAAGTGCCCCAAGTGCGGCGGCCGTATGCTGCTGCGTAAGAGCGCCAAGGGCCGTGTGTACTATGGCTGCGAGAATTACCCCAACTGCGACTTTATGACCTGGGATGAGCCGGTGGCCCAGACCTGCGAGAAGTGCGGCGCGACCCTGTTCAAGAAGGGCAGCCGCCTGTACTGCGCAAAGGAAGGCTGCGGCTTTGAGACTCAGGTGAACAAACAGTAACGGAGAACTATGGAAAAACAAGTAACGATTTTAGGGGCGGGCCTTGCGGGCTGCGAGGCCGCCCTCTGGCTGGCCGAGCAGGGCGTACAGGTGGACCTGTACGAGCAGAAGCCGGTCAAATTCAGCCCCGCCCACAAAAGCGAGGGCTTTGCCGAGCTGGTCTGCTCCAACAGCCTGAAAGCCGGCCGGCTGGACTCCGCGTCCGGTCTGCTCAAGGCCGAGATGAAGCTGCTGGGCAGCCATCTGCTCAAGGCCGCCGAGGCCACCCGCGTGGCAGCGGGCGGCGCGTTGGCCGTGGACCGGGACGCCTTCAGCGCCGCGGTCACCGAGATGGTGAAGAGCCAGCCGAACATCACCCTGCACACCGGCGAGGTGACTGCCATTGACGAGAACCGGCTGACTCTGGTGGCCACCGGCCCCCTGACTGAGGGCGCTCTGGCCGACGAGATCACCCGGCTGACCGGGGGCGATAAGCTGAGCTTTTACGACGCGGCGGCTCCCATCGTCACCGCCGAAAGCCTGGACATGAACAAGGTCTTCGCCGCCAGCCGCTACGGCCGGGGCGACGCGGACTACCTGAACTGCCCCTTTAATAAGGAGGAATACGAGGCCTTCCACGCGGCGCTGGTCGGCGCCGAGCGGGCCCCCCTGCATGAGTTCGACGGCAAGCTCACCGTCTACGAGGGCTGCATGCCCATCGAGGTGATGGCGGGCCGCGGGGCCGACACCATGCGCTTCGGCCCCCTGCGCCCGGTGGGCCTCACCGACCCCCGCACCGGCCACCGGCCCTGGGCCAACGTGCAGCTGCGGCGGGAGAACGCGGGCGGCACCCTCTACAACATCGTGGGCTTCCAGACCAACCTGAAATTCGGCGAGCAGAAGCGGGTGTTCTCCATGATTCCCGGCCTGGAAAATGCCGAATTCGTGCGCTACGGTGTGATGCACCGGAACACCTTCCTGAACAGCCCCCACCTGCTGAGTGCGGGTCTGAACCTGAAAAAGCACCCCAAGGTGTATTTCGCGGGTCAGATCACCGGCTTTGAGGGCTACATGGAAAGTGCCGCCTGCGGCCTGCTAGCAGCCCGCAGCATCCTGGCCGCACTGGAGGAGCGTCAGCTGCCCGAGCTGCCCGCCGAGACCATGCTGGGCCAGCTGGTGCGCTACATCACCACCGAGAACAAAAACTTCCAGCCCATGGGCGCGAACATGGGCATTCTGCCCCCGCTGGCCGAGCATATCCGGGACAAGCGGGAGCGGTACCTGGCCATTGCCAACCGGGCGGTTGCCGCCATGGAGCAGTGGACCGAAAACGCGCAGTAAAAACGAAGCGAAACACAGCAGCATAGAAAGGGTGTGCAAACCATGAAAATCATTCTGGACGCAATGGGCGGCGATAACGCCCCCGCCGAGATCCTGAAGGGCGCGGCCGACGCAGTGGTTACCTTTGCGCCGGATCTGGAGATCATCGCCGTGGGCGATGCTGAGAAGATCGCCGCCTGTGCCAGGGAAAACAACCTGAAGCTGGATCACATCGAGATCGTGAACGCCACCGAGACCATTGAAATGTGCGACGAACCCGCCAAGGCCGTGCGCACCAAAAAGGACTCTAGCATGGTGGTGGGCCTGAAGCTGCTGGCCGAGGGCAAAGGCGACGCCTTTGTGTCCGCCGGCTCCACCGGCGCGCTGCACGTGGGCACCAGCCTGATCGTGCGCACCGTGAAGGGCATCAAGCGCCCGGCGCTGGCCACCATCATCCCCGGCAAGACCCCCTTCATGCTGCTGGATTCCGGCGCCAACGTGGAATGCCGCCCCTCCATGCTGGAGGCCTTCGGCGTGATGGGCAGCGTCTACATGGAAAAGGTCATGGGCGTAAAGAACCCCCGCGTGGCGCTGGTGAACAACGGCGCAGAGGAGTCCAAGGGCACCCCCACCTATGTGGAGGCCCACGCCCTGCTGAAAGCAAATAACCGCATCAACTTTGTGGGCAACGTGGAGCCCCGGGACATCCCCGCCGGCGTGGCCGACGTGGTGGTGGCCGACGGCTTCACCGGCAACGTGATCCTGAAGCTCACCGAGGGCCTGGCCAAGTTCTTCGGCGCAAAGCTGAAGGGCCTGTTCAAGAGCGGCGTCAAGGGCGCACTGGCCTACCTGCTGCTCAAGGGCGGCGTGGCCGACTTCAAAAAGGGCATGGATGCCGACGAGTACGGCGGCGCGCCCTTCCTGGGAGCAGCCAAGCCGGTCATCAAGGCCCACGGTTCCTCCAATGCCCGGGCCATCCATCAGGCCATCCGCCAGGCGAAGCTCTGCGTGGAGAACGATCTGTGCGGCGTGATGGCCCGCAACCTGACCAGCGAAGAGAAAGAAGCGTAAAACATGCATCAGTTGGAAACCATCATCGGTTATACATTCAAAGATCCCACCCTGCTGGAAACCGCCCTCACCCACACCAGCTTTGCCAACGAGAGCAAGACCCCCATCCACCACAACGAGCGGCTGGAGTTTCTGGGCGACAGCGTCTTGTCCATCGTGGTGGCGGATCACCTGTTCCACCAGTGGAAGGACCGTCCGGAGGGTGAGCTGACCCGGGCACGGGCCAGCCTGGTGTGCGAGAGCGCCCTGTATGAGTTCGCCAAGGAGATCGACCTGGGCAGCTTTCTGCGCCTGGGCAAGGGCGAGGAGCGGGGCGGCGGCCGCCACCGCCCCAGCGTGGTGAGCGACGCCTTCGAGGCTCTCATCGCCGCTCTGTATCTGGACGGCGGCATCGAGGTGGCCCGCTCCTTCATTCTGCCCTTCATCACCGAGGGCAAGACCGCCGAGGCGGACTACAAGACCCAGCTGCAGGAGGTCATCCAGCAGAACCCGGAGGAGCGGCTGCGCTACGAGCTGGAGGGCGAGGACGGTCCGGACCACGACAAGCGGTTCTCCATGGCCGTGTACCTGAACTCCAACCTGATCGGCCGGGGCGTGGGTCACAGCAAAAAGGCCGCCGAGCAGGCGGCCGCCAAGGAGGCCCTGCGCCTGATGGGCCTGGTGGACTGAATCGGGCCGGTGTGGCGCGGGGAACCCCCTGTGCCGCGCCGTTTTTGCCCGGCACGAGAAAACAGCGCAGCCCAAAACGCTGCTGCGCGGCTTTCTCCTGCCGGAGCGAAGCAACAGCATTCGCATCCAAATGATCCCAGGGAGGATTTATGGTATTAAAGGAACTAGAGATACAGGGCTTCAAAAGCTTCCCGGACCGCATCAAGATCCCCATTGACCGGGGCATCACCGCGGTGGTGGGGCCGAACGGTTCCGGCAAAAGCAACATCTCCGACGCCATCCGCTGGGTGCTGGGCGAGACCAGCAGCCGCCAGCTGCGCGGCGCGGGCAAGATGGAGGACGTGATCTTCGGCGGCACCCAGAGCCGCGGAGCCATGGGCTTTGCCAGCGTGAACCTGACGGTGGACAACTCCGACCGCCGCATCGACGTGAACGCCGACGAGGTGGTCATCGGCCGCAAGTACTACCGCAGCGGCGAGAGTGAGTATTCCATTAACGGCCAGAACGTGCGCCTGAAGGACATCTACGAGCTTTTCCTGGACACCGGCCTCGGCCGGGACGGCTACTCCATCATCGGGCAGGGCCGTATTGCCGAGATCGTGGGCGCGAAAAGCGCCGAGCGCCGGGAGATTTTTGAGGAGGCCAGCGGCATCGCCCGCTACCGCTACCGCAAAAACGAGGCCGAGCGCCGTCTGGCCAGCGCCGAGGACAACCTGGAGCGCCTGCACGACATTCTGGACGAGCTGGAAAGCCGGGTGGGTCCCCTGGAAAAGGAGAGCGCCAAGGCCCAGCAATTCCTGGAGCTTTCCGCCCGCCGCAAGGAGCTGGAGGTCACCCTCTGGGTGGACAGCGTGAAAACCGCCAAGGAAACCGTGCGCGGCCAGCAGCGCCGCTACGAGACCGCCCAGGCGGACTACGACCGGATGACCGCCGAGATCGAGGCCATCGACGCCTCCACCGAGGGCATCCGGGCCGAGATGAACCGGCTCACCATGGAGGTGGACCGGCTGAACGGCGAGATCCGCACCATCACCGAGGAAGTGGCGGGCAGCGACAGCCGCATCGCCGTGCTGCACAACGACATCCGCCACAACACCGAGACCATGGCCGACCTTGCCCGTCAGCTGGAAGAAAGCGGGGCCGGGCGCGAGAGCTTCGCCGCCCAGATGCAGGAGCACCGGGCAGGCATTGAGGCCATTCAGAAAACCATCGAACAGCTGGACGGCCAGATCCGGGAAAAGGAAGAGATGCTCCGGCGCATCCAGGCGGAAAACGCCGCCACCGGCGAGCGCCGGGGTCAGGTGACCGGGGTGCTGGCCGAGCTGACCGAGCGCCAGACCGCAGAAAAGGTGCGGGCCGCGGGCTGCGAAAGCACCGCCGCCACCGCCGCCCAGCGGCTGGAAGCGTTGCAGAACGAACCCACTTCCGGACAGGGGCTGGAGGAGCTGGAGAGCGAGCTGGCCGATACCAGGACTTACTTAAACACCCTGGAGGAAAGCCTGACCCGGCTGGAAAATGTGAAAAACGGCCTGAACCTGAAGCTGTCCAGCCGGCAAAAGCAGCTGGAGGAGGCGGACGGCGCGGCCGCCCAGCTGAACCGTCAGCTGGAGGCCTCCACCCAGCGGCTGCAGCTGCTGACCGACCTGGAACGGAATATGAACGGCTACCAGCACAGCGTCAAGACCGTGATGAAGGCCGCCCAGAACCACCGGCTGCGGGGCATCATCGGCCCGGTGAGCAGCATCCTTACGGTGCAGCCGGGCTATGAGGTGGCCATCGAGACCGCCCTGGGCTTCGCGCTGCAGAACATCGTGGTGGACGGCGAAACCGCCGCCAAGGCAGCCATGGCTTTCCTGCGCAACGAGCGTGCGGGCCGGGCCACCTTCCTGCCGCTGGACACCGTGAAGGGCAGCCACTTCGACGCCTCCCGCCTGACCGGCAGCGCCCGGGTGGCATCCAGTCTGGTGGAATACGACCCCAAATACAACAACATCGTGGCCAACCTGTTGGGCCGCATCATCGTGGTGGACGAGATCGAGGAGGCCAGCCGGGTCGCCCGTGCGCTGGACTACCGCAACCGGATCGTCACCGCCGACGGTCAGGTCATCAACGCGGGCGGTTCCTTCACCGGTGGTAGCGTGAGCCAGTCCGCCGGTCTGTTCAGCCGCCGCCAGGAGATCGAGGACCTGCGCAAAAAGATCGGCTCCCTGCAGAATAAGCAGGGCCAGGCCCAGGCCGCGGCGGATAAGCTGAAGGCCGAGGTGGAAGCTCTGAACGCCCAGCTGACCGCCGCCTCCAGCGAGGCCATCACCGCGGGCGGCGATAAGATCCGCGCCGAGGGCGAGCTGCGCCGCATCGAAACGGCCATCAGCCAGGCCCAGGCCGCCGCCCAGCTGCGTGCCGCCGAGTGCGAGCAGCTGAACGAGACCATCCGCGGCAGCCGCAAGGAGCTGGAGGAGGCCAAGGCTGAGGAGACCCGCCTGGGCGAGCAGATCGCCGCCCTGGAGGCCGAGCTGACCGAGCTGGCCGGAAGCGACGACAGCTTCCTTGCCACCCGGGCCCGCCTGTCCGACGAGCTGAGCGAGACCCGCCTGGCCCGTCTGGCCGCCGAGAAGGACGTGAGCCTGCACGAGGCCTCCATCCGGGACCTGGAAAGCCGTCACGGCGAGAGCGGTCAGCGGGAGCTGGCTCTGCGGGAGAACATCGAGCGGCTGAAAAAGGCCAACGAGGAGCACGAGCAGAGCATCCGCACCATCCAGGAGGAAAAGGAAAAGAGCGCCGGGCGCATCCGCGAAGCTGAGGAGGCCATCCGCAAGGCCGCCGAGGAGCGGATGCAGAAGGAAGGCAGCATCAGCCGCGAGAGCCAGCGCCAGCGCGCGGTGAGCGACGAGCGTGAAAAGATGAGCCAGGAGATGGCCCGCCTGAACGAGCGCAAGGCCGCCGCCGAAAAGGAATACGACGAGCTGATCGCCAAGCTGTGGGAGGAATACCAGCTGACCATGAGCGACGCGCAGCCGCTCTGCGTGCCCTTTGAAAGCGCCGCCGACCTGCGCCGCCAGGTGGCCGAGACCCGAAGCCGCATCCGTGCTCTGGGCAATGTGAACGTGGGCGCCATCGAGGAATACAAAGAGGTGAGCGAGCGCTACACCTTCCTGAAGAACCAGGTGCAGGACGTGGAGAAGAGCCGCACCGAGCTGACCCGGATGATTGCCGAGCTGTCTGCCGAGATGCAGGACATCTTCACCCGCAGCTTTGCCGAGATCAACCGGAACTTCGGCCGCATCTTCACCGAGCTGTTCGGCGGCGGCACCGCCTGCCTCAAGCTGGACGACGAGCTGAACGTGCTGGAAAGCGGCATCGAAATTCAGGTGTCGCCCCCGGGCAAGGTCATCAAAAACCTGGCTGCCCTGTCCGGTGGCGAGCAGGCGCTGGTGGCCATCAGCATCTACTTCGCCATTCTGGCGGTGAACCCGGCGCCCTTCTGCATCCTGGACGAGATCGAAGCCGCGCTGGACGACGTGAACGTGGCCCGTTACGCCCAGTACCTGCGCCGCATCACCGACCACACCCAGTTCATCGTGATCACCCACCGACGCGGCACCATGGAGGCCGCAGACGTGCTGTACGGTGTGACCATGCAGGAGGACGGTGTGTCCAAACTGCTGCGTCTGGACCTGGAACAGGTGGACGCGACGCTGGTTTCGTGATATAAAAGAAGAGTACCGCCTGCCAGAGAGCAGGCAAATCGAACCACCCGCCCGCACTACCGGGCGATGAAAGGAAACGAGGGGAGACATTATGGGACTTTTCAGCCGGAAGAAAAAGCTGGATGAAGGCCTGGCCAAAACCCGCAAGGGCTTTTTTGCCGGCATTCTGGACATGCTCAACGCGGGCGAGATTGACGACCATATGTACGAGGACCTGGAGGAGCAGCTGATCCTGGCCGACACCGGCGCCGACGAGGCGGTGCGGCTGGTGGAGGAGCTGCGCAGCCGGGTGCGCAAGGACCACATCAAGACCGCATCCGACGCACTGGCCGCCCTGAAGGACATCATCACCGGCGAGCTGGTGGCGGACGCCCCCATGGACATGAGCGGCAAGCCCGCCGTGATCCTGATGATCGGCGTGAACGGCGTGGGCAAGACCACCAGCATCGCCAAGCTGGCCAAGCTCTATAAGGACCAGGGCAAGCGGGTGATGCTGGCCGCGGGCGATACCTTCCGCGCCGCCGCCGCCGAGCAGCTGTGCATTTGGGCCGACCGGGTGGACGTGCCGGTGGTGCGCCACAGCGAGGGCGCCGACCCGGCCGCCGTGGTCTTCGACGCGGTGCAGTCTGCTGCCGCCCGGGGCTACGATATCGTGATCTGCGACACCGCCGGCCGCCTGCACAACAAGCAGAACCTGATGAACGAGCTGGGCAAGATCAGCCGCAGCGTGCACAAGGCCTGCGAGACCGCCAGCGTGGAGACCCTGCTGGTGCTGGATGCCATCACCGGCCAGAACGCCATCAATCAGGCCTCCCAGTTCATCAGCGCCGCCGGCGCCACCGGCATCGTGCTCACCAAGCTGGACGGCACCGCCAAGGGTGGCGCGGTCATCAGCGTGAAGCAGAAGCTGGGCCTGCCGGTGCGCTTTGTGGGCGTGGGCGAGGGCGTGGACGACCTGATGGAGTTCTCTCCCCACGATTTTGCCGACGCTCTGTTCGCTGAAAACTGATCCGAAGGAGACAGATTCCAATGCTCATCTGCGCAGCCACCGGCAACGCCGGTAAATTGAAAGAAATCCGCCGCATTCTGGAGGCTCAGGGCCACCAGGTCAAGAGCCAGAAGGAGCTGGGCATCACCCTGGAGCCGGAGGAGACCGGCACCACCTTTGCGGAGAATGCCCTCATCAAGGCAAAGGCCATCTGCGAAGCCAGCGGCCTGCCCACCCTGGCCGACGACTCCGGCCTGATGGTGGAGGCCCTGGGCGGTGCGCCCGGCGTCTACAGCGCCCGCTACTGCGGCCGCCATGGTGACGACGAGGCCAACAACGACAAGCTCCTGGCTGAGCTGGCCGGGGTGGAGGAGGGCAAACGGGCGGCAAAGTTTGTGTCCGCCGTCTGCTTCTATCTGCCCGAGGGCCGCTTCGTCACCTATCTGGGCGAGTGCCCGGGCCGGGTGATCTTCGAGCGCCGGGGCACCAACGGATTTGGCTATGATCCTCTGTTCGTGCCCGATGAGGTGGGGCTGGCGGAAGGCGGCGTGCGCCCCAACAGCGAGGGCCGCACCTACGCCGAGCTGGAGGCCATTGAAAAGGACGCCATCAGCCACCGGGGCAAGGCCATGGCCCTGCTGGACAAAAACCTGGCCGCCTTCCTGAACGAGGGCTGAGCCGCCAATCAACTGATTCTGTAAATAATAAGGAGAACACTATGCTCACCAGTAAACAACGCGCCGCGCTGCGCGCCGCCGCCAACACCCTCGATCCGGTCTTCCAGGTCGGCAAGGGCGAGATCGACGAGATGCTCATCAAGTCCACCGCCGATTGCCTGGCAGCCCGGGAGCTGATCAAGATGAAGGTGCTGGAGACCAGCATGTACAACGCCAAGGAGGCCGCCGCCATTCTGGCCGAGGCCACCGGCGCCGACGTGGTGCAGGTCATCGGCTCCAAGTTCGTGCTGTTTTTGAAGAAAAAGAAGGAGTCCAAGTTTGAGGATATCCTGAAGGCCGCCCGCTGAGCAGCCGCAAAACAGCGCGAAAAACAGATTGTTTACAATTTGTTTGTAACTTTTTTGAAATATCTGCCCGGCAAGCCTCGTTGTTTGAATGCATGGCCGGGCAGGATGGGGGAATGGTGCAATGAAACTGCTGTTGTTCGGGGGCACCTTTGACCCGCCCCACAACGGCCATATGCGACTTTTGCAGAGCGCCATCGACGCGGTGCAGCCGGATAAGGTGGTGGTCATGCCTGCGGGCATCCCGCCTCACAAGGCGGCCAGCGCCACCCCGGCCAGCCTGCGGCTGACCATGTGCCAGTGCTTTGCGCCGCTGCATCCGGATCTCGCCGTCTCGGACTGGGAGATCGGCCGCGGCGGTAAAAACTACACCATCGACACGGTGCGCATGCTGGAAGAACGCTACCCGGGCGCCGAGATCTTTCTCAGCGTGGGCAGCGATATGCTTACCACCTTCACCCAGTGGAGGGAATGGCAGAGCCTGCTTCAGAAAACCACCCTGGTGGTGCAGAGCCGCTACAGCGGCGATGCGGCGTCCCTTGCGGCCGCAGCCCAAAAGCTGGAAGCGGCGGGCGGCCGGGTGATCTTCGCCCACGCCCCGGTGCTGCAGGCAGCCTCCAGCGACGTGCGCGCCGGGAAGCTGGGCATGGATGCGCTGCCGCCTCTGGTGCAGCACATCTGCAAACAGTATCATTTATACGAAAAGAGCTGAGGACCCATGAACGCAAAAGAAGCGCAGAAGATGGTAAAGGCGTGCCTTTCCCAAAAGCGCTACACCCACACCATCAACGTGCGGGACGCGGCGGTGCATCTGGCCGAAAAGTACGGGGCAGACCCGGACAAGGCCGAGCTGGCCGCTCTGCTGCACGACGCGGTGAAGGAGCGCAGCCGGGAGGAATTGTTGCAGATCCTGCAAAACAATGCTATAATGGCACAAAATGCCGAAAAAAGCCCCCCGCCGGTCTGGCACGGCATCTGCGCCGCCATCCTGGCCCAGACCGAATGGGGCGTTACCGACCCGGAGATCGTCAGCGCCATCCGCTGCCATACCACCGGCAAGGCCGGGATGTCCAAGCTGGACAAGATCATCTATCTGAGCGATATGATCAGCGCCGAGCGGGACTATCCTGAGGTGTACGAGCTGCGCAGGCTCGCCGAGGAGGATCTGGACAAGGCCGTCTGTACGGCCGTGGAGAAGAACATTGGATGGATGAAGGAATGCGGCAAATCCATCGACCCCTTGTCGCTCGAGGCCCTGGAGGACCTGAAGCGCGGCATGCAAACCAGGGAGGATACCCATGAATGAACCCAAACAGCCCCGTAAACTGAACACCGGCTCCGCTTCGGGCCGTTCGTCCGCACCCAGCGGCTCCACCGGCCGCCGGATCAACCGCAGCGGCTCTTCCGCTTCCACCGGCAGCCAGCAGCGCACGGTTTACCATGCTAGCGAGCAGCCCCGCCGTCAGGCCCAGCCTCAGCGGCAGGCTCAGCCGGCAGCTCACCAGGGCCAGCCCCGCCGCCGCCCGAAAAAGAAAAAGAGCCCGCTGAAAATCGCCCTGATCAGCCTGCTGACCCTGGTGGCCGTGGTCTGTGTGGGCCTGTTCGGCCTGTACCAGTGGGTGGTGCACAGCATCAGCCCCGAGGGCGGCGCCCCCAGCCTGAGCGAGCTGATCAACACCCCCAGCGAGTTCAAGGGTGACGTGGTGAACATTCTGGTCTGCGGCATCGACAAGGACGAGACCCGCAACTACGGCGGCAGCTCCAGCTCCAACGACGGCATGACCGATATGATCATGTACGTGAACTTCAACGTGAAGGAAAAGAAGATCAACATGCTGCAGATTCCCCGCGACACCTACGTGGGCGAGGAATACAAGACCGGCGGCACCGGCAAGATCAATGCGGTGGCCCTGCGCAACGAGGGCGGCATCGCCGATCTGGCCAAGCTGATCAGTGAGCAGTACAAGCTGCCCATCGACTACTATGTGACCATCGACATGCAGTCCCTGCGTGAGATCGTGGATCTGTTCGGCGGCATCGAGGTCTATGTGCCCGAGTACATGGAGTACGACGGCAGCATCCTGTATCCGGGCCTGCAGACCATGGACGGCAACGCGGTGGAGTTCTTTGTGCGTAACCGTAAGACCTACGCTCAGGGCGACATCAAGCGTCTGGACATGCAGCGTTACTTCTACCAGGGCCTGTTCGCCCGCATCCGCACCGCCACTGTGTGGGATATCGCCAAGCTGACCCCGGTGGCCCTGAAGTATGTGACCACCGATATGCCCGGCGATGTGCTGGTGAGCGTGGGCGTAAGCTTCCTGCAGGTGGACAGCGCCAACATTATGATGTGCAAGGTGCCCACCTACAGCGCCGCGGAATACTACAACGGCAACGCCATCCAGGTGTGCGACACCGAGAAGACCCTGGATCTGATCAACACCTATTTCCTCAGCTACACCACCCCTGTGGACAGCCTGGATGTGCCCACTGTGCCTACCGTCGGTTCTTCCACCGACTCCAATGTGCAGTACATGGGCCAGCTGGACACGGCAGCCGGGGATACCGGCGAGAGCAGTACCGGGGATACCAGCACTGCCCAGAGCGGGGAATAAACAGGAAAACACCACTCTGACTTTTCCGGAAAGGAAAGGCGAAAGGAGAAAAATTAATGGAAAGCTTGCAGCTTGCAACCAGCATCGCAAAAGTGCTGGACACCAAAAAAGCCGCGAACGTGAAGGTGCTGAAGGTGCGGGATCTGACCGTGCTCACCGATTACTTTGTGATCGCCAACGGTACCTCCACCACCCACGTGAAGAGCCTGGCCGAGGAAGTGGAGTTCCAGCTGGAGCAGCAGGGCGTGAAGGCTCTGCGCACCGAGGGCTACGACGCCAAGAACTGGATTCTCCTGGACTACGGCACTGTGATTGTTCACGTGTTCTATCCCCAGGCCCGGGAGTTCTATGACCTGGAGCACCTGTGGGCGGATGCCGAGGAGTGCGACATCCAGTTCGACGCACCCGCCGAGGGCGGCGCAAACGAATAAATCAAACGGAACGCCGCCCCGTGTGCAAGCATGGGGCGGCCATGAGCCAGTTTTCCACAGCGGGACAAGCCTGCGGTGGAAAACTGGCTGTCGCCGTTTTATTTTAACGGCGCGGCCGCATCCTTCCGGGGCAAAACGCGGAGTGATGCGGCAGTGCCGTAAGGGGCAAAACGCTCAAATTTTGGTTGGAGTTGATAAAGGTGAAATACGATTTCAAAGCCATTGAGAAAAAATGGCAGAAAGTCTGGGCGGACGAAAAGACCTTCGCCGCCAAGATCGACCACACGAAACCCAAGTTCTACGCTCTGGTGGAGTTCCCGTACCCCAGCGGCCAGGGCCTGCATGTGGGCCATCCCCGCAGCTACACCGCGCTGGACATCGTGGCCCGCAAAAAGCGGCTGGCTGGCTACAATGTGCTGTACCCCATGGGCTGGGATGCCTTCGGCCTGCCCACCGAGAACTTCGCCATGAAGAATCACATCCATCCCGAGATCGTGACCAAGAACAACGTGGCCCGCTTCAAGAGCCAGCTGCAGGCGCTGGGCCTGTCCTTTGACTGGGACCGTGAGATCAACACCACCGATCCCAGCTACTACAAGTGGACTCAGTGGATCTTCCTGCAGCTGTACAAGCACGGTCTGGCCTACAAGAAGGAAATGAGCGTGAACTGGTGCACCAGCTGCAAGGTGGTGCTGGCCAACGAAGAAGTGGTGAACGGCTGCTGCGAGCGCTGCGGCGGCGAGGTGGTCCACAAGGTGAAGAGCCAGTGGATGCTGAAGATCACCGCCTATGCCGACCGCCTGATCGACGATCTGGACGGCCTGGACTTCATCGAGCGCGTGGCCACCCAGCAGAAGAACTGGATCGGCCGCTCCACCGGCGCCGAGGTGAACTTCCCCACCACCACCGGCGACACCCTGACCGTATACACCACCCGCTGCGACACCCTGTTCGGCGCCACCTACATGGTGGTCAGCCCCGAGCATGCCCTGGTGAACCAGTGGCTGGAAAACGGCACCATCCAGAATGCCGACGCCGTGCGCGCCTACCAGGCGGAGGCCGCCCGCAAGAGCGACTTCGAGCGCACCGAGCTGAACAAGGAAAAGACCGGTGTGAAGCTGGAGGGCGTGATGGGCATCAACCCGGTGAACGGCAAGGAGATCCCCATCTTCATCTCCGACTATGTGCTGGCCACCTACGGCACCGGCGCCATCATGGCCGTGCCTGCCCACGACACCCGCGACTACGAGTTCGCCAAGGTGTTCGGCCTGCCCATCGTTGAGGTGGTCAAGGGCCAGGGCGAAAGCCACCTGGACAAGGAAGCCTTCACCGACGTTGCCACCGGCACCCTGGTGAACAGCGGCTTCCTGGACGGCCTGAGCGTGGAAGATGCCAAGAAAAAGATGATCGAATGGCTGGAGAGCGAGGGCAAGGGTCACGCCAAGGTGAACTTCAAGCTGCGTGACTGGGTGTTCAGCCGCCAGCGTTACTGGGGCGAGCCCATCCCCATGGTCTACTGTGAGAAGTGCGGCTGGCAGCCCATCCCCGAGAGCGAGCTGCCCCTGAAGCTGCCCGAGATCAGCGACTTCGAGCCCGGCGAGGGCGGCGAGAGCCCGCTGGCCCGTCACACCGAATGGGTCAACACCACCTGCCCCTGCTGCGGCGGCCCCGCCAAGCGCGAGACCGACACCATGCCTCAGTGGGCCGGTTCCTCCTGGTACTTCCTGCGTTATATGGACCCCCACTGCGACACCGCTCCCGTGAGCAAGGAGGCCGTGGAATACTGGGGTCCTGTGGACTGGTACAATGGCGGCATGGAGCACACCACCCTGCACCTGCTGTACAGCCGCTTCTGGCATAAGTTCCTGTACGACATCGGCGTGGTTCCCACCAAGGAGCCCTACGCCAAGCGCACCAGCCACGGCATGATCCTGGGTGAGAACGGCGAGAAGATGTCCAAGAGCCGCGGCAACGTGATCAACCCGGACGACGTGGTGAACGAGTACGGCGCCGATACCCTGCGCCTGTACGAGATGTTCATCGGAGACTTCGAGAAGGCTGCTCCCTGGTCCACCAAGGGCATCAAGGGCTGCAAGCGCTTCCTGGATCGCCTGTGGGGCCTGGGCGAGATGATCGTTCCCGGCGAGGGCTACCGTCCCGAGCTGGAGACCGCCTTCCACAAGACCATCAAGAAGGTGGGCGAGGACATCGAGGTGCTCAAGCACAACACCGCTATCGCCTCCATGATGAGCCTGCTGAACGATCTGTACGCTGCCGGCGGCGCCACCAAGGACGAGCTGCGCACCCTGCTGATCCTGGTCAACCCCTTCGCTCCCCACATCACCGAGGAGATGTGGCAGCAGCAGGGCTTTGAGGGCCAGATTGCGCACGCCAAGTGGCCGGAATACGACGAGGCCAAGTGCGTGGAGAGCACCGTGGAGGTGCTGGTGCAGCTGAACGGCAAGCCCAAGGCCCGCCTGAACCTGGCCTCCGGCCTGGATAAGGACGCCACCCTGGCTGCCGTGAAGGCGGACGCCTCCGTGGCCGCTCTGCTGGAGGGCAAGACCATCGTGAAGGAGATTGCCGTGCCCGGCAAGCTGGTCAACCTGGTGGTCAAATAAGCAATGCTGTTGACGATTTGCGGTTGAAGACCGGAAAACGGTCTTCAACCGCAGAAAGTTTTGAATTTGCACAAGATTTTAGTTGACAGAACTAACTGTGGCATAGTATAATCGATATGTTGAATACCCTAATTTGGGGCTATGCAACGAAACTCCTGCCTCAGGTCCAAGGGAGGGAAAAATAGATGTCGGAAATTCGTGTCAAGGACAACGAGTCGCTGGAGAGCGCGCTGCGTCGTTTTAAGCGTTCTTGCGCCCGCAGCGGTGTGCTTGCCGAGGTTCGCAAGCGTGAAGCTTACGAGAAGCCCTCTGTGCGCCGCAAGAAGAAGTCCGAAGCTGCCCGCAAGCGCAAGTTTAAGTAATTGCGGTTAGCCGGAACAATGGCTGAAATGCGTGCAAACGCCTGAGCGGGTCCCCTTGGGGGCCCGCTCATTTTTTATCGGTTCGCGGGGCAGTGCCCCGCTTGTATGGGAGAAGCGCTATGTTCATCACACCGGAGTATCTCTTTTGTGGCGCGGCGGCCATCACGCCGGAATTTTTACAGCAGAAGGGCATCACCGCCCTTGTGCTGGATGTGGACAACACCCTCACCGGCCACGACAGCCAGCAGCTGCCCGAAGCAATCCGCGACTGGCTGGACCGGATGCGGGCGGCGGGGATTCAGCTGGCCATTGCCAGCAACAACAATGAGGCCCGCGTGCGGCCCTTTGCCCAGTCCATCGGGCTGGATTATGTGGCCATGAGCTGCAAGCCGCTCACCTTCGGTCTGGCCCGGGCCCGCAAAAAATTCGGGGTGCCCCGGCGGCAGATGGCCATCGTGGGCGACCAGCTGTTCACCGACCGGCTGGCCGGAGCGCTGTACGGCATTCCGGCTTTGGTGGTGCAGCCTATGTATGAGGATTTCAAAAAGGGCATTCGCTTCAAGCGCAGGCTGGAAAAGCCCTTTCTGGCCCGCTATTTCAAAAAGGGAGGGAAGCTGCTGTGAGCATCTTATTCGGAACCGCCGGCACAAGCCAGAGCTTTGCCGAGCAGGGCTATAAAAACAGCGTGCAGGTGCCGGAATACACCGCGAAAATGGGCCTGGATGCCTTCGAGTATCAGTGCGGCCGGGGCGTGCGCATCAAGGAGGAGCTTGCCTCCAAGATCCGCGCCCAGGCGGCGGTGCACGGCATCTACTTCAGCCTGCACGCCCCTTACTATATCTCCATGAGCAGCCTGGAGGAGGAAAAACGCCTGAACAGCGTGGACTACATCCTGCAGAGCGCGGCGGCTATCCGGGCGCTGGGTGGCCAGCGGGTGATCTTCCACTCCGGCAGCTGCGGCAAGCAGAGCCGGGAAGCCGCCCTGGAAAAGGCACTGGACACCATGCACCGCATTGTGGCGGCGGTGGACGAGGCCGGTTTCTCCGACATCGTGCTCTGCCCCGAGACCATGGGCAAGGTGGGCCAGCTGGGCACCCTGGACGAGGTGCTGGCCCTCTGCGGAGTGGACAAGCGCATCACCCCCTGCATCGACTTCGGTCACCTGAACGCCCGGGACCAGGGCTCCATCAAGACCAAGGCGGACTATGCCGCCATCCTGGACCGGATGGGCGAGGTGCTGGGCGACGAGCGGGCCAGTAAGTTCCATGTGCACTTCAGCAAGATCGAATACACCACCGGCGGCGAAAAGCAGCATCTGACCTTCGCCGACAGCGTTTACGGGCCGGACTTTGAGCCGCTGCTGGAGCTGTGCTACGAGCGGGGGCTTTCGCCGGTAATCATCTGCGAGTCCGCCGGTACTCAGGCGGAGGACGCCGCCACCATGAAGCGGTATTACCAGAGCCTGGGCAAGTGAGCCCCGGGTCCGCCCCGGGCCCTTGAAAAGGGCAAGAAAGGGCTTGAAAAATAGCCGTTTCTGGGGTAGAATAATAACAGATATGTCAGTGAATGCCCGCGCCGCATCGCTGCCGCTCAACAGCAGCAGCCAGGCCGCGGCGCTGGCAGCGCAAGGCCGGTTTGGCCGGGCCAGAATAAATTTTAATTGGAGGATCATTTATGATTTCTGCAGGCGATTTTCGCAATGGCGTAACTTTTGAAGAGAACGGCAACGTGCTCCAGGTTGTGGAGTTCCAGCATGTTAAGCCCGGCAAGGGCGCTGCCTTCGTGCGCACCAAGACCAAGAACGTGATCACCGGTGCCGTGACCGAGAAGAGCTACAACCCCAGCGACAAGTTCCCCACCGCCTTCATCGAGCGCCGTGAGATGCAGTACCTGTACGAGGACGGCGGCCTGTACTACTTCATGGACACCGAGACCTACGAGCAGATCCCCCTGAACGAGCATGATCTGTCCGACTCCTTCAAGTTCGTGAAGGAGAACGAGATGGTTAAGATCCTGAGCTACAAGGGCAACGTGTTCGGCCTGGAGGCTCCCAACTTTGTTGTGCTGCAGGTCACCGAGACCGAGCCCGGCTTCAAGGGCAACACCGCCACCAACACCCTGAAGCCCGCCAAGCTGGAGACCGGCGCCGAGATCCGCGTGCCTCTGTTCATCAACGAGGGCGACATGATCCGTGTGGACACCCGCACCGGCGAGTACATGGAGCGCGCCTGATTTTAGGCTTGACCCCTGAACGCATTCACCTGGGCGGCGGCTTTGCCGCCGCCCAGGTTTTGTTTTACCCAGTGTGAGCGCCTCGCCGCCGGTTTTCGGGGGCGGGAGCGTGGTCATAAAAATGTTTGATACTTCTTCAAAGGAGGAATGAACAATGGAACTGAAAGAGCGTGCTGCATACCTGAAGGGCCTGATGGAGGGTCTGGAGATCGGCGACAGCAAGGAAGGCAAGGTCCTGAAGGCCATGTACGACCTGCTGGAGGATCTGTGCGACACCGTGGCTGATATGGATGACGACCTGGACCAGGTCTACGATGAGCTGGACGCCATGGACGAGGATATGGACGACTTGGAAGAAGCCGTGTTCGGTGACGACGAGGACGAGGACGACGAAGAAGAGGAAGACGACGAGGACGAGGAAGTGGAAGCCGAGTACGAGCTGACCTGCCCCAACTGCGGTGCGGTGACCGTCGTGGACGAGGACACCCTGCTGAACGAGCAGGTTTGCTGCGGCAACTGCGGCGCCGAGTTCGAGATCGAATTCAGCGAGTGCGGTGAGGACTGCGAGTGCGAGGACTGCACCGAGGAGAACGAGTAATCCTCTGATTGCTCCTTAAGTCAAACAAAATAAAAAACGGCGGATGGCAATTACCATCCGCCGTTTTTTGCGGTTAAAACAGTTTTTGCATAAAAGATAAAGTTTCTCTCTGCAAGTGAAAAAAACGCTGGAAAGGCTCTTTATCGGGCGGATTTGGCCCGCTCCATGGCCGAGAGCTCCGGCATCACGGTACGGCGCATGGTGATGTAGCAGGCGAGGCCGCCGATCAGGTTGGAGATGGGCTCGGCCAGGAATACGCCGTTTACGCCAAGCCCGCCCACATGGGGCAGCAGCAGGGTGAGAGGCACCACAATGATCGCCTTGCGCAGCAGCGAGAAGAAGATGGCCAGCTTTGCCTTGTTCAGCGATTTGAACACGCTCTGGCCGGAGAACTGGAAGGCCATCATCACAAAGCCGAAGAAATAGATGTGCAGCGAGGGCACCGCAATGGCCATCAGCTCCGGGTCCGGGTTGAAGATGCGGATGAAGGTCTCCGGAAACAGGGAGATCAGCCCCCAGATCAGCAGGGTATAGCCGAAGCCCAGCTGAGTCATGAAACGGATGGCCGCCCGCACACGATCCGCCATCCGTGCCCCGTAGTTGTAGCTGATTACCGGGGATGCACCGTCGGAAAGAGCCAGCACCGGTGTCTGCGCAATCTGCCGCACCGAGTTGATTACCGTCATCACACTGATGTACAGATCCCCGCCGAAGGCGCTCAGGGTGGAGTTGCAGGCCACCTGGACCAGGCTGTCGGTGAAGCCCATCACAAAGCTGGAGGTACCCAGCGCCAGAATGCGCTTGATGATGCCGACGTCCGGCCGGAAGCCCTTCAGCACCAGCCGCAGCTCCGCCTTCGGCCCGGTGAGAAAGGCCATCACCCATACCGCCGAAAGCAGCTGGGAGAGCACGGTGGCAATGGCAGCACCCCGCACGCCCAGTCCCAGACCGAAGATCAGGATGGGGTCCAGGATGATGTTGGACACTGCACCCAGCAGCACGGTGAGCATACCGGTGCGGGCAAAGCCCTGGCTGTTGATGTAGGGGTTCATTCCCAGCGAGGTCATCACGAATACGGTACCCAGCAGATAGATGGTTATGTACTGGGCCGCGTAGGAGTAGGTGTCGCCGCTGGCACCGAACAGATAGAGCAGCGGCTTGTGGAATACGATGCCCACAACCGTAAGTACCAGCCCACAGGCCATCAGCATGAACCAGGCGTTGGCCAGGATGGTCCGGGCACTGTTCAGGTCCTTCTGGCCCCGGGCGATGGAGCACAGCGGCGCGCCGCCTACCCCGAACAGAT
This sequence comes from Allofournierella sp. CML151, assembly GCF_027853465.1. NCBI lineage: Bacteria > Bacillati > Bacillota > Clostridia > Eubacteriales > Oscillospiraceae > Allofournierella > Allofournierella sp. CML151. The sequence goes on from NZ_JAPNNW010000003.1 coordinate 161,991, forward strand.
TGGCAAAGGCGGTGATCAGGGTAATAAGAGGGAAGCAAAGCCCCAGTCCGGCCAGCGCCAGCGTGCCGTGACCGGGAATTTTGCCGATGTAGATCCGATCCACGATGTTGTACAAAAGGTTCAGAATCTGGGCCACCAGCATGGGCGCTGCCACCGCAAGCACGCTGCGGCGCACGTTGGGGCCAGAAAAATCCACCTGCCCGCCTCCGGCTGTCCGGTGAAAATGGGGAAATGTCATCTTGCTGCAGCCATCCTTTCCTGCTGTCCGCGCCTTTTCGGAGCGAGGGCAAAATTAATGCGCACTGCTCCGGGCGTGGAACAGTGCGCGTTGTTTTTTGTGGGGAAGCGGCGTTATTTCTTGGCGGGTGCTTCCTTCAAAGCACGCTCCAGCCACATGGAGCCGATCTCCAGAGCGGTGTACAGGCCGGTTTTGCTGCTCTGCTTTACCACACGCTCGGGCAGGGGCTTGGAGGCGTCGGTGCTCATGAGCATCACATGGATCTTATCGGCCATCTTCATGCCGTTTTCTTCCTTTTCGGTGAGAATCTGCATAAAAATCACAAAGGGATCAGCCAGGCTGCCGTAGTAGATCTCGTTGCCGCAGCGCACCAAAGGCTTGCCCTTGTAGGTCAGTTTCGGGGTATATGCCATTGTAAAAACCCTCCAGTCGGTTGATATATATTATTTTTATTATACCATAAACGACTCAGAAACACAATGGCACGCCGGTTTACAGGTCCAGCTTGCCCCGTTCGATCTTTTCCTCGTTCAGAGCCACCTTCTGGGTCAGGCTCTTCAGCTTGGAATCCATCTGGCTGATCCGCACCGACATGTAAAACTGCTTGATGAGCAGCAAAAAGATGATGGCAAGATACACCACATTGATTTCGCTCACAAAACCGAATTTGCGGGCCACCCAGGTGGTGATCTCCGGGAACAGGCTAAGCAGCAGCAGGCAGCCGGAAAACAGCAGCCAGAAGATGGAATCCTCGATTTGAACCTTTGCCTGGCGTACCCGGCGAAGGATGAACAGGGTGGTGCACAGGCTGCCGCAGATCAGAAGTGCGCGCAGCGCAAAGGGAAGCAGTGGGGACATGGCGTTCAGTCTCTCCTTTCCGGGTAATAGAAGGTCACGGGCTCCCGTTTGCGGAACCACTGGATCAGCAAGATGGACAGGCCCATCTTGAGCATGTATTCCACCGAGCGGGCGAAGTTCAGGTAACTGGTGCCGGTGAGCCGTTCGCCCATCTCCACCTGGATCTCCCGCACTACCGCGCCGTTCTTGATCAGGTAGCTGATGGTGTCCGGCTCGGGGCCGTAGTTCAGATTCAAGGCGAATTCCTCCACCATGCGGCGGTTGAACATCCGCATGCCGCTGGTGGGATCGCAGATGGCCTGGCCGGTGGTCAGGCGGATGGCCCAGCTGATCAGATAGCTGCCCAGCATCCGCAGGCTTTTGGGCTTTTTCACGGTGAGGAACCGGCTGCCGATTACAATATCGGCTCCGTTTTCCAGCTCATCCAGCATGGGCTGGATGTATTCCGGCTTGTGCTGGCCGTCCGCGTCGAACTGCAGGGCACAGTCGTAACCGTTTTCGGCAGCATAGCGCAGCCCGGTCTGGAAGGCTCCGGCCAGACCCAGGTTCACCGGCAGGTCAATCAGCCGGAACCCGTGCTGGCGGCAGAGTGCGGCGGTGCGGTCACGGCTGCCGTCGTTCACCACCACATAGTCGTATTGGGGGTAACGGGCCACAAGCTCGTTCACCACACGAACGATGTTTCCTTCCTCGTTGTAGGCGGGGATGACGATCAATAGCTTGGACATAAGCGTTCAATTTCCTTTGCAGTCAGGTTGTTGGGCTTCGGCAAGCCGCAGAAGCTCGCGGGTCACGGCGTCCCAGGTGAAGTGCTCCTCCAGACGGGCGGCGGTCTTTTGGGCCGCTGCAGCGCCCCATGCATGATCCGTCAGGCAGCGTTTCAGCGCAGCGGTCAGTGCCTGGGGGTCCACCCCGTCCAGCTGGACGCCGTAGCTTTCATCCGGCAGCAGCTCGTCACTGCCGCCGGTGCGGGTGGTCAGAATAGGGCAGCCGCAGGCTGCCGCTTCCAGAAAGGTGGTGGGGAAACCTTCGGCGTAGTAGGTGGGCAGGCAGTACAGCTGGGCCTGGGCCAGCAGCTGCATGGCCTGGGCATAGGGCACTGCCCCTGCCAGATGCACCTTCGGCGGGCAGTTTTCCCGCAGCTTGGGCAGCAGCGGACCGTCGCCCGCCACCACCAGGCTGCACCCGGGCAGATCGGCGTGGGCAAAGGCCTCGATCAGCTCGGCCACACCCTTTTCCGGGATCACCCGGCCCAGAAAGACCACCAGTTTTTCATCGGTGGGAAGACCCAGCCGGACCCGCCAGTCCACAGCGTCCGAAGCTTGGGTCAGCGCCCGCACCTCGGCGGGGTCCACCGCGTTGTACAGCTGCCCCTCCGGCTGGATGCCAAAGTGCTCCAGCCAACGGCACACCGCACGGCTCACGCCGAAAAAGCGGGGACGACAGGCCTTCAGCCAGACCGCCGCCAGATGCTCATAGCAGGCTCCGGCGGCATTCAGCAGCGGATTGCCCATGGGCAGATGACCGGTGGAGTGGTCCACCACAATAGCGGGAATGCCTCGCTTGCGGCACTGCCGGGCCGCGTACAGGCTGCTGATGTAAAAACGGGTGTTGATGACACAGAAGCCGATGGGCTCGGCCCAAAGCTTCTGTGCCAGCGCCCGGAACGCCCGCCCCGGTTTCAGCACCGGGAACCGGCCGTTCATCAGCGGCCAGACCGGCAGCCGGTAGATGCGGATGCCGTGCTCGTCGGTTTCAAGCTCCGGCAGGCCGGGAAGAGCGCTGGTCACCACAATGGCGGTGTGTCCGGCAGCCACCACCCGGCGGGCCAGATTGAAGGTGTAGCGCTCCACGCCGCCAACGGTGGGCAGATACTGAGCGGAGAAAAAACAGATGGTCACGAAGCGAAACCTCCTGTGTACGGCGGGGTTATGCCCCGCGCTTTTTGTAAACGAATTCCCGCTGAATCTGGAAGCTGATGAAGAACAGGAACACGTCCACAAAGATCTTGATCACCAGTTCCGAGAATCCGCCGGTCAAGGCGTACAGCAGGCTGACCAGCCCGGCGGAGCAGGCCATCTGCACCACTGCCAGCAAAAAGTATTTGCCCGCGGCCATGCCATGGTGCTCCCGGCTCTTGAACACCAGTTTGTAGTTCAGCAGGTAGTTGTAGGTGGCCGAGATCACCCGGGCGCAGACGGTGGCCAGGGTAATATACAAAGTACCGGACACAAAGGAGTTCAGCAGCATGCAGAACAGGCTGAACAGCACCAGGTCCACCACGCTGGAGGACAGGGACGAGAACAGAAACTTGCCGAACACCGCGTAGATGCGGGCGGAGTCCCGCAGGGGGTTGAAGTGGCTGGTCTTATTTTCCTCGATGTATACCGTCTCGATGGGCACCTCCACGATGGGCACCCCGGCTTCCTTGGTGTCGATGAGCATGTTGGATTCAAATTCAAACCGCTCGCCGCCGGAATGCATCAGAGTCTTCATGAAGGAGGTGGGAATGGCCCGCAGGCCGGTCTGGGTATCGGTGATGGAAAGGCCCACCAGCGCCTTGAATACAAAGCGGGTACACTTGTTGCCGAAGCTGGAGCGCAGCGGCACGTCCTTCTCGTCGAAGTCACGACAGCCCAGGATCAGGGCGTCCGGCCGTTCAGTAAGAGCCTTCATCACCTTGAGAATGCACTCCGGGGTGTGCTGGCCGTCGGAATCGGCGGTCACGCAGCCGGGGGCATCCGGCCAGGTGTTCAGGCAGTAGTTAAAGGCGGTCTTGAGTGCGCGTCCCTTGCCCAGATTCACCGCATGACGCAGCACAGGGCAGCCCCAGCGCTGCTGGGCATCTTCAAAGAAATGGGCGTAGGCGGGGCCGCTGCCGTCGTCCACCAGAACGATGTTCTGAATGCCCGCCGCGTGCAGCTGCTCCAGCAGGCGGGGTAGCTTTTCATCCGGCTCCAGAGAGGGGATGATCAGGGGAATTTGCTTGTAATCCATCAGATATCGTACTCCTTAACGGATGGCGTATGGCCGTTTAACGGGCCAGAATGGAAAGAAAAGCATTGAAAAGAACCAGAATATCCACCAGAGTTACAGCGTAGATCAGGCCGCGGGTACAGTCGGTCTGCAGCAGCAGCCGTTTGGGGCGGGCCAGCAACAGCAGGCTCAGTACCGGCAGGAAATAGCGGCCCTGCAGCCCGTAGATGGTGGTGTAATAGGTGGGGGTCCAGGAGATGCAGCCCAGCACCGCCAGACCGCAGCAGGCAAGCCCAATCAGCAGGCAGACCGCCTTGGCCCACACCGGCAGCTCAAAGCCGGGCTGCAGCCAGGCCAGAACCAGCAGAATCATCAGGGCGGCCACCCAGGTCCAGGCGATCTGTACGCCCGGGTCGAAGTAGCTCAGGGTACCGCCGATCAGGGTCTTCACGTAATGGTCGCCGTTTTCCACCACCGAGCGGATGGCCAGCTCCAGGGTGTCCAGCGGGTGAGAGAGAATGTAGGGCAGGGTGTAGCAGACGCTGTCGTCCTGCACAGGGGCCTCTTCCGTTTGCGGGGCGGTGGCTCCCTCGCTGCTCTCCGGCAGCGAGGCTGTGCTCTGTGCGGCGCTTTCCGACGCACTTTGAGCCGGCTCGGCGGTGCTTTGGGCCGTTTCTGCGGTTTCGGCGGAAACGCTGGTGGAGGCTGCTCCCGCTGCAACCTGAGTGTTGCCGCTCATAAAGTCGTTCAGAATCACCTGTCCGCCTGCGTTGAAGAAGAAAATCACCAGACACAGGGCCAGGAAGCCTCCCTTGATTGCCTTGGAAAAGCGGCCCAGCCGGGCGGCCGGAATCAGAAAGACCAGCAGCGCCAGCGGGAAATATACGATTTTGGAGGGCACGATCAGCAGTCCGGCCAGCGCGGGCAGAATCAATTGCTTCCAGCCGATCTGCTCCCGGGGGCCGAAGGCCAGGTCCAGCACCAGCGCTGCGAACAACAGGCAGAGCGCCAGCAGGTTGGAGTCCCGGCTGTAGGAGGCGGCCAGATGCAGCGTCATGGGCAGAAGCGCCACCGAGGCGAATACCGCCTTGGCCACCGGGGTGCGCTTCACCGCCCAGGCCGCCAGGAAGGCGAAGAACACAAGATTCGTAAACCTGCCCAGGAACAGGGTGGGGATGAAGCCCAGCCGGAGCAAAAAGCCTGCCAGCACCCCGAGGGCGCTGATCCAGTACATGGTGTAGCTGGAATCCACCTGATACTCGTCGTAGTCCTGGGTGTGGGTGAAGGGGTCGGAGTTGGTGGTAAGCAGATTCTTGGCAATGTGCTGCCAGGTGAATACCGTGGTTTCGTCGTCCTGCACGATCACGTCCACGTCCGAGGGACGGCGCAGGCTGCTGTGAATCTGGCTTTGGGCCACCGGCAGATAGGGGTTGTAGATGGTGGAGGCCAGGGTAAAGCTCTGGTTGATATGAAACTGCTCATCCGGCGCGGAGTAAGGGGGCAGCACCATGTTGAACAGGATGCCCAGCGCCAGCACAAAGCAGAAGACCATCCGGTGCAGGGGGCATTTCTTTCCGGTGAACAGCCACCATCCGGCACCGATGAGGATCAGAGCCAGCAGGGCGATGACCCAGTAGAACTTGGTCACAAAGCCGCCGATCTGGGCGTAGACGCCCAGGATGGCCAGCATGCCCTCGGTGGACTCGCCATTCACGGTCAGGCCCAGCCCGGCCTCGTTGGCGGTGGGGGTGTAGCCGATGAGCAGCCGCCCTTCGCCGGTGTAGTGGGCGGTCAGGCTCACCCGGTAATGGCGCTCGCCCGCCTCGGTCAGCTCCACCGGCTGGGAAAGCCCCAACGTGGTGTAGTAGGCTTCGGTGGTGTCCAGAATGTTGCTCATGTCGCCTTCACTGGTGGCCAGCACCTCGCCGGTATCCAGGTCGGTGAGGGTAAGCTCCAGCACGCCGGTGGGGCCTTCGTCGCCCGCTTTCTGCACCTTGAAGGCAAAGCCCATATAAAGCAGGTCCCGGTCGCAGACGAAATCCTGGGTCACGGTGTCGTCGATGAGGGCGAACTCGCTGAACTGGTCGTTGATCATCCAGCTGCGGCTCTTTTCGCCGTTGCCCCGCACCTGGGTGAGCCAGACACAGGCAAAGATGAAAAAGGCCACAGCCAGCAGTACTGCGCCGCCCAGCAGGCGGCGGTGCCGCTTGATTTGTGTGAGAAGTTTTTCCATGGGAAAACCCTTTCCGGTTGAATTATTTGCCCGTCTGGCCGTAGTAGGCACCCGGGCCATGCTTGCGCAGGTAGTGCTTGTCCAGCAGATAGCTGTCCACCGGCTGCGCACCCAGCGCAAGGCTATGGTAGGCCATCATGGCTACCTCTTCCAGAATGATGGCGTTTTCCACCGCACCGGCGGCATCCTTGCCCCAGGTGAAGGGACCGTGGGCCTTGACCAGCCCGGCAGGGATGGATTCGTAGCAGTCCGCACAGGCGGCGGCCAGCACCAGACCGGTGTTGGTTTCATAGTCGCCCTCAATCTGCTCTTTGGTCAGGGCAGGGGCACAAGGCACCGGGCCGTAGAAGGTGTCGGCATGGGTGGTACCCAGAGCCGGAATCTCCCGCCCGGCCTGGGCGAAGATGGTGGCCCACCGGCTGTGGGTGTGGACCACTCCGCCGATGGTGGGAAAAGCCCGGTACAGCTCCAGATGGGTTTTGGTGTCCGACGAGGGGCGCAGCTCGCCCTCGGCCACGCTGCCGTCCGAAAGGCGCACCACCACCATGTCCTCCGGACGCAGGGAGCTATAATCCACGCCGGAGGGCTTGATGGCAAAGACTCCGGCCTGGCGGTCCACCTGGCTTGCATTGCCCCAGGTGGCAAGGCAGAGGTTTGCCTTGGGCAGGGCCAGATTGGCAGCCCAGGCCGCCTGCTTCAGTGCTTCGTACATGGGCTCACACCCCCGCGCCGAAGGCGGCGTTCACCGCCTGCTCGAACAGACCGGCATCCTTCAGCAGCTTTTCCACTGCGCCGCGCACCGCACCCTCGCCGCCCTTCTGGGGGCAGACATAATGGGCAATGGCTTTCACCTCAGGGGCGGCATCGGCGGGGCAGGCCACAAAGCCGCACAGCTTCATGGCCGCCATGTCGTTCCAGTCGTCGCCCACATAGGCAACTTCCTCCCGGGCAAGGCCCTGCTCGGCCAGGAAGGCGGCAAGATACTCTGCCTTTTTTTTGCAGTTCTGCACGCAGTAATCCAGATGCAGCTCCTCGGCCCGGCGGCGCACAGGCACGCTCTCCCGCCCGGTGAGGATCATTACCTTGATGCCGGCGGTGCGGGCGATCACAAGGCCCGCGCCGTCCTTTACGGAAAATTTCTTGGTCTCGTTGCCGGTGGAATCCAGATACAGTCCCCCGTCGGTGAGGGTGCCGTCCACGTCCAGCACAAGCAGCTTGGTCTGCATGGGCATGTTACTCCTTTTCGTAATAGCTGGGGGTCACGAAGCGCACGCGCAGCTCCTGAGCCCGGATGGCTTCGGCCATGGCGTGGTTGTAGTCCGCGCCTCGCAGGGTGTGGTTCTTCATGCGGGGGTCACAGTAGTTGTCGCCCGCGGGACCGTAGCCGTCCGCACCGGCGATGGCAGCCTCGTCCACGCCCAGCTCGGCCAGCAGGTGCAGCAGCATGATCAGGCTGTTGGCGCCCTTGTCGAAGGCTCCGGCCAGGCTGTTGTAGTCCAGCCGGTAATCCGCCTCGCCCTGCAGGTTGCTGGTGGCAATCACCGCGCAGGGGCAGGCCTCCAGCTTTTCAAAGCGCTTGCCGTTGGTGAAGAAGGCGAAATCCGCCTTGTAGTGCTCGGGCACGAAGTTGGCGCTGATGATGACCGGGCTGTTTTCGGCGATGTAGGCCTCGATGGCCTGCCGGTGGGTGTCCAGCGTCTGGCCGGGGGCCAGGGCCAGGATCTTCCGGCCTGCCAGCAGCTCGGCCAGCTTGGCCCGGTCGGCCGCGTCGTCCAGGGCGCTGCCCTTGTACTGGGCATACAGCTCGTCCGCGTAGGCGGCGTCAAAGGCGGTCTTCTTTTCGGGAGCGATGCGGCTCAGAATGTGGTTGATGTCCCGGTTGGACAGATCGCCCTTGCCCAGCAGGTGCTCGGCGTAGTTGCGATGCAGGTTGTACCGGGCGGACAGGAAGTAGGGCGGGGAATAGCCCCAGGGCTCCTTTTCCCGGATGGGCATGATCTGATCCTGAATGGCATCCAGCATGCAGTCGATGTCGTACTGCTTGCCGAAGTTCAGGTTCAGATAATCGGCGATCAGCTCGATGCACAGGTTACCGGGGGTTCGGCCCATGCCCAGAAGGCTGGCGTCCACGATCACGTCCCGGTTCAGGTGCTTGTTCACAAAGCTCTGGGCCAGACTGGAGCTGAGGGCCATGTTTTCGTGCAGGTGCAGGCCCAGGGTGATATCTTTGGCCAGGTTGTTGTCCACCAGGCTCACGATGCGGTCCAGATCCTGCTGGCGCATGCTGCCGAAGGTGTCCACAATGGAGAATGCGTAGGGATGGATCTTGTTCACCTGCTCCACCAGCCAGAGTACGCCCGCATCCGAGTAACCCATGATGTTGATGGGGTTGCAGCTGATCTTGTAGCCCTTGTCCTGGGCCTTTTTGCAGAAGGCCAGTCCTTCTTCGATGTCGTAGTCGTGGAAGGTTACCCGGATCAGGTCGATGCCGGTGCCGTCCCAGGGCTCCAGCTTGTCGATGTCGTAGAAGTTGTGCAGGGCCATGCCGCTGAACATCACGTTTTTCCGGTCGGCGGGCAGAATTTTCTTCAGCTCAGCCACCGTGTTCCAGCGGGTGCAGTCCGGGTCGTAGTCCACATTGCGCAGGAAGCCCACCTCCACGATGTCGGTGCCCGCCTTCACCAGGCTGCGCACAATGTCGCGGATGTTTTCGTAGCCAAAGCGCCATTCGTTGATATAACCGCCGTCCCGCAGGGTGCAGTCCAGAAGTTTGATGCTGTGCATAAAAGCAGCTCCTTTCATGAGGAATGGTCTCAGTTCACAGGGTACGCCATTTCGAGAAGAAAAAACGGCGGGGATAAACGTTGAGATAGCCGTAGTAGAAGGCCTCGTTTTGGGTTTGCGCCCAATGCCAGAGGCGAATCAGCAAAGCGCTGTGCAGCCGGAAGGGAAGATAATAGATGGAATAGAATTTGTTTTGCTTGTGGTAATGCAGAATCCGGCGAGCCTGTTCACAACAGAACAGCCGGTGCAGTTCGGCCCGCTTTTTCAGGAAGGACAGCCCGGGGGCTGTGGCCACCCGATAGATGCCGTAGCAGACAGACTGCAGGTAATGGGCGTACATCAGATCGATCTGCTCCGAAGGGCACTGAAACTCCGCGGCTGCGTCGATCAGCTGCGGCACCACATTGTATTGCCGCTGGGTGTAGGCAAGCCCATGGTTCTGGGTAATGCTGTTCTCGTTATTGTGCTGGTACACATACAGCGGCAGCGAAAGATGCAAAAAGCTGCTGGCGCTGTTTTCCCGGCGCATGGCCCGGCAGTAGTCCAGCACGAACAGGCTGTCCTCCATATAGGGAATGCCGACGGGAAACCGAATGCCGTATTTCTGCAGCAGAGCGCGGCAAAACAGCTTGTTCCACACAAAGCCGACGGAATATTCCACCGCCCAGAGCCGCCCCAGGTCATGGAAGGGAACCGGCGTGAAGACCGGCTCGGAAAAGGGTTGGTCCGGCAGGGTGGCACAGTGATCCCAGTACAAAAAGTCGGTGGGGGCAATTTTGCGGCAAGCATCCTGAATCACCGCCAGCGCGCCTGCGGGCAGCAGGTCGTCCGCGTCCGCGAAAAGAATGTATTCGCCGGAGGCCTTCTCCAGGCCCAGGTTGCGGGCGGCGGAAACGCCCTGGTTCTCCTGATGAAAAACCAGCACCCTCGGGTCCTTTTGGGCAAAGCTGTCGCACAAGGCGCCGCATCCGTCCGGGCTGCCGTCGTCCACCAGGATCAGTTCAAAATCCGGGACGCTCTGGCTCAGGATGCTTTCCACGCAGGCGGGCAGAAAGGCTTCGGCCCGGTACACAGGCACGATGATACTGAACAAAGGCATGGTTGCGTGTACCTCACTGAGCAGTGGCGCCGCGCTGTTTCAGAATATCGCATACGATATCCACGTCCTTGGGTGTATCCACCGATACAGTCTTGTAGGGGGAAACCACAGCGTGTACTGTGTGGCCGTTTTCGATGAAGCGCATCAGGTCGTTTTCCTCGGCCTTTTCCAGCGCGCTTTTGGGGGTAGCGGCGTAGAAATCCAGCGCCTTTTTGCTGAACAGCTGGATGCCGGTGATCTTCTCGTACTCAAAATCCGCCGTTCCCTTCGGGTAGGGGATGGGGCTGCGGGAGATCAGCAGGATCTCCCGGCGGGCGTTGCAGGCCACCTTCTGGTTGGAGAAGTCGATCACATCCGCCGGGTGGTCCATGATGTTGGTCACGCCCGCCACGTAGTAGGGGTCCTCAGGCAGAGTGTCCGGCAGAATCAGGTCAAAGGCCCGGGCGTCGATCAGCGGCTCGTCGCCCATGATCTGCAGGTACAGGTCCGCGTCCAGCATGCAGCTCACCTCATGGATGCGGGCGGTGGGGGTGTCGTGGTCGGCCCGGGTCATGAGAGCGGGCATGTCGTACCGGCGGCAGACCTCCATGATCCGCTCGTCGTCGGTGGCGATCACCAGATCGTCCAGCTTCTCACATTTCTTTGCCGCCTGGTACACCCACCAGATCATGGGTTTGCCCAGAATGTCCGCCAGCGGCTTGCCGGGCAAACGGCTGGACTGGTACCGGGCGGGAATCACGCCGATGATTTTCATAGGAACAACCTCCTTGCGGGCCCGTAATATGAACGATGGAACGGGCCGCTTGATTTCAAAGCATTCAGGGCAATGCCGCACAATTCCAGGTGGTGGAGCGCGCTGGAAAATTTTTTGTGAGCGGTGTTGCCTCCGGAAAACAGTTTATCCGAGCAGAGCCAGCGCCTGGTCAAGGCTCAGCTCCAGCTTTTCGTCCGCCACCTCCAGGGCCTTGAGCACGGTGGATTCCACCGTCACCGCCTTTTTGAACCGGAAGGGCAGCGCAAAATTCAGTACCTCGCTGGGCATGGTGCGCTCCAGGATGACTGCCTCCGGGAACAGGCGCGAATAGTCAAAGGAGTCCCGGGGATGGGTCTTGATGAAGAGAGGCCCGCCGGTGCAGTGAGCCTTCACCACGGCAGTGAACATCCTCTGCTGGGTCTCGCCGTCCAGCAAGCCGTCCGGCACAAAATCCCGGGGCAGAAACAGCACCGCGCCCTCGGCCTTTTCGGGCAGCGGCTGGGTGAGGAACACCTGCCGGATCAGCCCCTTCTGGGCCTCGGTAAGCCGGTGGAACCGGTCGGTTTTGGAATCCTCCCGAAGCTTTTGGGGGAACAGATTGGTCTTTGCAGCGCACTCAGTCTCCACCGCGCTGACCCGCTTGTAGTCGCCCCAGTACAGATAGCCGTAGCCCAGCTTCTGCCGCAGCCGGAAATGGGGCTGGGCCCGCTGCTCGTCGATGATGGGGTGGCTGGGGCGGCAGGTACTGGCCATGGTGTCCTCACAGAGCACGTAGGGGGCCTTCAGATCCTGCAGGTAGCGGCCCAGCACGCTCCAGTCGTTGTGAATGTAGATGGCTGCGTAGGCCTTGGGGTCAATGGAAAAGCCGTAGTATTTTTCCACGTTGCGGCGGCCCATGATCCGCTGCAACAGCAGCGTGCGCAGAAAACCGGGCTGAATAGCGCTGCCGCAGGCGTTTTCGTCAAAAACCCGTACACAGCGGAACAGGCCGGTGGCGGAAAGCCGCCCGGCCAGTTCTTCGGTGTTTGGAATGACACTGCTCAGGATGAGGTCGGGGGCCACTGTGTCCTCCATGGCCCGGACCATCTCCACCAGCACCTGATAGGCGGTGTGGCAGATGTATAAATTGGGCAGACCCATCGTCAGTTTACCTCGTTTGACTCAACGACCACCGGCGGGAAATGGATGTGACCCCAGCCGCTGGACCACTCCGGCAGGGTGCGGTCCATGTTGGTGATCTCGAAGGCGAATTCCTGGGCGGGCTTGTCCAGGCAGGCGGCGTTGGCCAGCTCCCGCTCGAACACGTCCAGATAGAAGAAATACTGCCCCTCGCTGAAGATGGAGGTGTCCACCGTGAACACAGTGGAGTAACGGCGGCCCGGCTGGGCCTCGCCCAGGGTGATGGGATGGGTGATGCCGATGGGCGTGGAATCCCGGTAATGGAAATTCAGCTTCAGGTTCACCGCGTCGAAGTGCTGCATGACCTGCCAGTCGATGCGGATGCGCAGAGGCTCGCCCGCGGCAAACACGCTGCTCTCCTTGTCCAGGAAGGTCAGCCGCTCCACCCGCAGCCGCTTGCCGGCGCTGGTGTTCATGCGGCCGATCTCGCGCAGGTCGTAATCCACCACGTTCACGTCGGTGGTGTCCATATAAACGGCGATGGCGTCGTCCACGTTGCCGTCGAAGATCACCTTGCCCTTGTCCAGCACCACGCAGCGGGTGCACAGCTGGCGGATGGTGCTCATGTTGTGGCTCACATACAGAACGGTGCGGCCCTCCTGGCCCGCCACGTCGCTCATCTTGCCCAGGCACTTCTGCTGAAACTTCATGTCGCCCACGGCCAGGACCTCGTCCATCACCATGATTTCACTGTCCAGATGGGCAGCCACCGCGAAGGCCAGCTTCACGAACATGCCGCTGGAATAACGCTTGACCGGGGTGTCGATGAAGTCGCCGCATTCGGAGAACTCGATGATCTGGTCCAGCTTGGAATCCACCTCGGCCTTGGTCATGCCCAGAATGGCGCCGTTCATGTAGATGTTTTCCCGGCCGGTCATCTCCTGGTTGAAGCCGGTGCCCACCTCCAGCATGCTGGCGATGCGGCCCTTGATCTTGATCTCGCCCTCAGTGGGTGCGGTGATGCGGCTGAGCAGCTTGAGCAGGGTGGACTTGCCCGCGCCGTTGCGGCCGATGATGCCCAGCGCCTCGCCCTTGTAAACGGTCAGGTCCACGCCGTTCAGCGCCATGAAGGTCTGGCCGAACAGGCGGGTGTCGGTGCCGATGGGCAGGTTGGGGTCCTCCTTGCCGCGGATGCGGGCCCACCAGCTCTGCAGGTCAGCGGTGAGGGTGCCGCCGCCGATCTGGCCCAGTTTGTATTGCTTTTTTACGCCGGATACCTGAATGACAGGCTCTTTGCTGTGTACCGGCTCGCTGTGATTGGACATGCAAAAATCCTCCTGTTACACGGTATCCATAAAGGTTTTTTCAATGCGGCTGAACAGCACCACGCCGATGGCCAGCAGCACCACGGTCACAATCAGGCTGTAGACCAGTCCGGTGGGGTCCACGCTGCCGCAGCCCAGCAGAGCCATGCGGAAGGCCTGCACCGGGGCGGTCATGGGGTTCAGGTTTACAATGGCGCTCAGGATCGGCTGGTTCGACAGGCTGGTGGTGGAGTACACCACGGGGGTGGCGTACATCCACAGCTGCACGCCGAAGGTCACGGCGATGGCCAGGTCACGGTATTTGGTGGTCAGGCTGGAAACGATGATGCCCACAGCAAGACCCAGCAGCATCACCTGGATGATGCACACCGGCAGGTAGACAAGCCACACGGTCATGCTCAGATGGCCGAAGGTCTCCTGATTGAAAAAGAAGAAGACCCAGAACACCAGGAACATGGCAAACTGAATGAAGAAGTTGATCGCCGCCGTGAGCACCTGGGACAGGGGAATGGTCAGCCGGGGGAAGTAGACCTTGCCGAACATGCCGGCGTTGGCCACGAAGGTGTTGGCGGTGTTGTTGATGCAGGCGGCGAACATGGTCCACAGGGTATTGCCGGCCATGATGAACAAAAAGCTGGGCGCGCCCTCGGTGGGCAGCCCGGCGATGCCGCCGAAGATCACATTGAACAGGATGGTGGTGATCAGCGGGTTCAGCAGAATCCACAGCGGGCCCAGAATGGTCTGCTTGTAGATCACCGCAAAGTTGCGCTTGGTGAACAGGGTCACCAGGTCCCGGTAATGCCAGAGCTCTTTCAGATCGATGTCGAACCAGCCGGTGCGGGGTTTCACAACGGTGGTCCACTGCGGTTCATTGGGCTTAGCCATCAGCGTATTTCCCTTTCTATTGCGTAATAAGGCAAGAAAAAACGATAAAATATCATGTAATTATACCATGCCGCGGCAAAAAAATCAAAAACGGGCCGGGCGGGCGAAGCGCTGGCCAATGGCCTCCAGCTTGCCGTAAAGATCGGGCTTTTCCTCCCGCAGTCTCCACAGCCGGGCCAAAAGGCCGGGCGAGTGCATGCGCATCGCCACCGCCAGGGGCGAAAAGCGGCCAGCCTTCTTTAAGCTTGCGCAGAGTGCAGCGGTCTGGGGCCAGGCCAGAACTTCCGCCGCCCGCTGTTTGCGCCGGGCCTTGCTGCCTTCGCCCCGGCGAAGGATATCCTGCACGCCGTCGGAGATGGTGCACAGCCAGCTGTGGCGGATGGCGGTCAGGTCGGCGGCGGGGCAGTGAAAGACCTGCTCGCAGTCGCCGGTCAGCCGGGTGAACAGCCGCATCCACAAATCGCAGAAATCCGCCCGGTAGCGCTGGGTCAGGCTGTTTTCATTCTCGGCGGTCTCGTAAAAGGTCTGGGGTTCGCGCAGCTTGAAAAAGCCCGCGCCCCCGGCGGCGAAAAAGGCCTTGCAGTAGTCCAGGCAGAACAGAAGGTCCTCGCCCAGCGAGTAGCTCGGGTCAAAGCGCAGCCCGGCGGCTTCGATGCGCTGGCGGTCAAACAGCTTGTTCCAGGGCATGGAAAGGCAGCAGTCCAGATACATCCAGCCGGTCTTTTCCACCCCGAAAATCTCGCCCTCGCGGCATATCTCCAGAGGCAGTGCGTCCTGCTGCAGGGCGTAGGGCCATACCACCAGCCGGTCCGGGTTTTGGGACTGGGCAGCCAGGGCACTTTCCAGTGCGTGGGGGGCCAGGGCGTCGTCCGCGTCCACGAACACCACCCAACGCCCCTCTGCGGCGGCAAGCCCTGCGTTGCGGGCGGCGGAAACGCCGCTGTTTTTCTGGTGGATCACCCGCACCCGTCCGTCGGCCAAAGCCAGGGCATCACACAGGCCGCCGCTGCCGTCGGCGGAGCCGTCGTCCACCAAAAGCAGCTCCAGGCTGGTATGGCTCTGGGCCAGGATGCTCTTGACGCAGCGGGGCAGGGTGGCCAATGCGTTGTACACCGGCACGATCACACTGATCAGATCCATGGGTCAGTCCTCCAATGCAGAGAAAATCAATGGCAGATCCGGATCAGCTGATCCGGTAGATGGTGAAATTGTACTGACGGTCGATGCCGCCGGTGAATTCCTCCTGGATATGGCTTTGGGGCAGCAGGGCCTGCAGCTCCTCCAGCGAGCGTTCCGTGAGGAACAGCCCCTTCAGATCAGGGGAGATTTCCGGCGTGTAGGCCACCGAAAGCTCCGGCAGATAGTAGGGCAGAATGGACCAGGTCAGGCTCTGAAAATCGGTGGTAAGAGTCTCGCCGCCGGTCAGCTCCTGCGCGGCATAGGACTTGAACTCCTCGGTGCCGGTGCTGTATTCCTGCTGGATGGCCTGCGGATAGGAGAAGAAAAAATTCACGGCCAGCAAGGCCACCAGGGCGTTGCGCAGCAGCAGGCGCTGGTCCAGCTGGTGCAGGGCGATGGCAAGGCCCACGAAGAGAAGCCCACAGGCGGGATACATGTACCGGTCCACATACAGCGGACGGATCAGCTTGGAAAGCACATACCCCACCAGAATGGTACCGGCAAAGGTGAGCATGCACAGGAGGGCAAACCAGGCGCCCGGGCGCACCGGGCGGGAGAGCAGCAGCTGGGCAAAGCCCACCAGAACCACCCCTGCAAGCAGCAGAAACAGGGTGACGAACTCTCCTCGGAACAGGTAAGACACGGTGTCGGTGATCTGGGTGAGGGCGAACTCCTCCAGCCACCAGCCGGTGCGCACCTGGGAGAACTGACGCACGAAAATCGGCAGCCAAGGGGCGTAAAGCACCACGGTGGCCAGGCAGAACACGACGCACTGCTTCCAGTTGCGCAGGTCCTTTTTCAGAAGAGCGATCATCAAAAACAGGTAGATGAAGCACTCGGTCACCACGCAGTAATAATGGGTGAATGCCGCGCAGACCCCGGAGAGGATGAACACCAGCAGGGTTATTTTGCTGGAAGGCCGTGCCCACAGGGCGTAGGCAGAAAGCCCGCTCAGGGTCACAAAGAACAGTCCCCAGGTGTACATGCGGATTTCCACATTCATTGTGAAGGCGGCGGGGCAGAAGCCGATGAGAAACACCGTGGCAAAGGCAAGCGAATGAAAGTGCTCGGGAAAATAGCGGCGGAAAAAGCCGGTGACCAGCAGGCAGGTGAGCACCACCGGAAGGATGGAAACCACTTTCACCACGGGCACCGAGCAGCCGAACACCATGGTGAACAGCTTTGCGATGTAATAATAAAGCGGAGGGTGCACGTCGGCGATGGTGCCCTGGGTGATCCCGGCAAAATCCTGGCGCAGAAGCACCATGGTAAAGGCCTCATCGGTCCATACCGAATCGTTGAAGCTCAGGGAAAGATACACCAGCGGAACGGCCAGCAGCAAAAGCAGCAGCAGTCCGTTTTTCAGGCGGGGGGAAATGGTCGGATTGTTCATAAAAAACCTTCTTCACGGTAAAGTTATCGTGTGCGGGCCCGGTCAGGAATGCTCCCGAGTTACGATCCGGTAGAAATCCCGGTAATAGTGCCCGGCGGTAAAGCTCTTGGCACGGTCCCTGCCTGCGGCGGACATTTCCGTCCGGCGTTCCGGGTCGCTTTGCAATGCGGTGATCGCCTGCGCGATGCGGGCGGAAAGACCGTCGCCCCGGGGCAACACAATGGCGCCGCTGCCTGCCACGTATTCCGGCAGGCCGCCGCTTTGGGTCACGATCAGAGGGCAGCCGGAGGCCATAGCCTCCACAGCCACCAGCCCGGCGGCCTCCTCGATCAGAGTGGGCACCACACAGACCTGGGCCGCCTGATAGTAGAGGGGCAGCACTTCGGCGGCAACCCGCCCGGCGAACCGGACACGGCCGTTCAGCTTATCCGCCCGGCGGCGCAGCTCGGCTTCAAAGGCATCGCTTTCGCCGTGCTCGCTCTGGCCCACAATCACCAGCTTTATCCGGGAATCCGGCAGCTGCTCCATGGCGGCCATCAGCTCGCCCACACCTTTCTGGGGCTCGATTCGCCCGCAGAACAGCACGAGAAAATCTTCCTCGGAAAGACCGGTTTCCCGGCGCAGCTGCCCGGCCTCCAGCGGGCGGGCAGGGACAAGGAATTCCGGTGCGATGCAGTTGTGCAGCAGCCGGACCTGTTCTGCGGCGTGGGTGCTGGTGCTCAGCCAGAGCTGCCGCACGTAATCGCTGATGGCAAGCACCAGACCGAACTGGCGGTCCAGCGCAGGGGTGCTCTCGGCGATGCCGTGCAGGTGTGCGGCCATCCGCTGCGGATCAAGCCGGGCGGAGGCCTCCTGCCAGGCGTCCAGCTGGCCGCCCTCCACAGAATACAGCTCCGCATTCAGCCGCTTCAGAAAGCCCAGCGCATGGTGCTGGTATTCCTGCCAGTAGACCGGGCGGCGGGCAAGCCGGGCCAGCCGGAAGCGAATCCGGTGCAGCAGAGTACGCACGGTCCCGGCGGGGGGAACAAAGTAGATCAGGCTTTGAGAAAAGCGGGCGCTGGCGGCGGCTGCCTGCTCGTTCTGCACGCAGACCAGGGCCAGCTCCAGTTCCTTATGCTTCTGATTTTCAGCCATCAGATGGGTGGCCAGACCCTCCACTGCCCCACCCTTTACCGCGGGTACGGGCAGACCGGGAGGCAAAAGCAGCGCCACCCGTTTTGCTTCGCTTTTCGGGGGCAGCGGCAAAGGCTGGGTGCACCAGCGCAGGCAGCTGAGCTTTTCCGGCAGAGTGAGCGCCTTGCACTGCTTCAAAAGAGGAAGCAGGCACCGCAGCTCCGCCTGCACCCCGTGCCATCGGGCAGCCACCGGCCAGGTCAGGTTATCCTGCGCGCCCGCACAGAGGGAGAGATACCGCCGGAAGCAGCCGGCCAGCGCTTTGTCCAGTATGGTGCGGTCAAAGCCCTCATCCCGGAAAAAGCGGCACCAGTCGGCGTGAGCGCTCACCCCGTCAAAGCTGCCGGGGGTGATGCCGTTGCGGCAGATGCTGCCCTGGCGAAGCCGGTAAAAATAAAGGGGCGTATCCAGGCAGACCACCTGCTCACAGGCCGCGTACAGCCGGTGGGCCACCGCGTCATCCTCATGGATGAGGCCCTCCGGGTAGCGCAGGCTCTGCCAGAGGCTGCGCCGGTACAGCTTGTTCCAGGCTACGGTGTAGCAGGTGGAGTTCTTGCCGAAGAATTCCGCCAGCAGCGCCCGGCCGGGGAAGACTCCGGCGGCGGTGGGGCGGGTAATATCGGGCTGGTCCAGAGGGGAGCCGTCCTCGTTCACGTCCTCCACGGCGCAGAGGGCCATGTCCGCCCCGGTGGAGCGCAGCGCGTGATAAAGCTGCTCCAGGTAATCCGGCGCAACAATATCGTCCGCATCCACGAAGGCGAGAAATTCGCCCCGGGCCGCCTCGATGCCGGAATTGCGGGCGGCGGAAAGCCCGCCGTTTTTTCGGTGGATCACCCGCACCCGGCCGTCCTGCGCGGCGTATGCGTCACAGAGGGCGGCGCAGCCGTCCGGGCTGCCGTCGTCCACCAGAATCAGCTCAAAGCCGGAAAAGCTCTGGGCGAGCAGACTCTCCACACAGGCGGGCAGAAAGCGCTCCACCTTGTATATCGGCACGATCACGCTGATGGTGCAGGCCGGGCTGTTCATATCAATTCACCTCGTCCTCCGGGCCAAGCAGCGCCCGGAGCATGTTGTCGTAATAGGCCGCACGGCTGAAAGCCCCAGCCCGTTCCAGACCGGCCCGGCGCATGGACTGCCGCCGCTGCGGGTCTTGCTTCAAGGCCAGAATGGCATCGGCCAGCGCATCGGCCAGCGCGGGAACGCCGGGAACCGGCGTAAAGCCGAAATCCCAGACCTCATCCCGGGGCAGCAGAACCGCGCCGCTGCCCTGTAAATATTCCGCCATGCCGCCGCTCTCGGTGGCAATCACCGGGCAGCCGCAGGCCATGGCCTCGATGGCGGTGATGCCCGCCGGCTCGTCCCACAAGGCGGGGAAGCAGGCGGCGTCCGCAGCCCGGTAGTAGGCAGGCATCTGGTCGTTGGGCACAAAGCCGGTGAAGATCACCCGCTCGCCCAAAGGCTTTGCATCCTGCTGCAGCTGGTCGAAAAAGGGGCTCTGGTGCTGGGAGTCAAAGAAGGGGCTGCCAGCGATCACCAGCTTCACATGGGGATCGGCAATCTGTTTCAGCGCCTCCACCAGCTTGTGGGGGCCTTTCTCCGGGCAGATACGCCCGCAGAACAGCACCAGAAAATCCTCCGGCGCAAGGCCCAGCTTCTGGCGCAGAGCCTGCCGCTCCGGCGCAGGGCCGGGGCAAAAACGGTTCAGGTCCACGCAGTTGGGCACCAGAGCGGTGCGCACGTTCGTACCGGCCCAGCGGTCGGCCACATATTGACTGATGGCCAGCACTCCGCCGTACATGGAGTCGGTGAGCGGGCTGGCCGCGATCTGCATGTGCAGATGGGCCCACATTTTCTCCCGGCCCACACAGGCGGCAATGGCCTGGGGCTCATTCAGATCGCCGCCCTCGGCCACGATCAGATCCGGCTGCTCCCGGCGGATCAGGCGAAGCACCTGATTGTACCAGGGGTCCAGCGGGGCGGGACGTCCGGCGCGGCGCAGAAGCCCACACATCGGCCCCCACAGGCCTCGGTTTTCCCGGTGGGGAAGATAATGGATGACGGTGTGCTTGTATTCCTTCGAGCGCTCCATGGCCTTCGGGTCCGGAATGCTCACGCAGACCAGACGCACCCGGCCCTGGCGCTCGTTTTCCTCGATCAGATGGGTGAGCAGCCCCTCAACCGCGCCGCCCCGCACTGCGGGCACCGGCAGGGCGGGAGGGGGCAGAAGAAAGATGGTTTTCATCCGCTTACTTCTCCCCGCTCATCCGGCCCCGGGCGGCGGCCAGCTTGTAGCACAGCGCGGGGCTTACGCAGAACAGCACCGCCCGCAGCTTTTCAAACCCGGCCACGTGGGGGTTCGAGAGAATGCGGGGCAGCAGCTTGTTCAGCTTTTTCTTGTGCAGGGCAAAGCCTGCTTTCAGTTCACCGGACAGCGGCCCCGCCAGATTGGCGTGTACGTAGAACAGGTAGAACACCTGCCAGTAACGGGCCACCGCCCAGGCCGCCAGATCCTCGTAGCCGGTCTTGCCGGTGAAGAAGTCCACCCAGCCGCCGTACAGGCGCAGATCGTCCAGCCGCTTGGCCGAGAAGGCCAGGGCGGTCATGCTGCCGGTGCGGGTGCGGTAGTAGTAGAGCGGCTCGTTGGAAAGCACGATCTCGTTGCCGTCATAGATCTTGTCCATGATGTTGGCGTCGTCGCCGTAGAACATGGTCTCGTCGTGGCGCACGTTTTTGAACAGCCGCGCGTCGTACAGCTTGTTCCAGGTGACCATGGAGTACATGCCGCCGTTCTTGAACACATCCAGAAACTGCTCCAGCGCGTCGTGGCGGCCCAGGAATTCCTCGGGCAGGGTCACGCCCCGCTCGAGAAAATTGCCTTCCTCGTCGATGCACACCGCGCCGCAGGACGCCAGCGGGCAGCCGCTTTCCTTCACGGTGCTGTACAGGGTTTTCAGAAAATCCGGGTGCAGCAGGTCGTCGGAATCCACATAGCTGATGTAGTCGCCGGTGGCGGCATCCAGTCCGGCGTTGGCGGCGGATGCGGGACCGCCGTTTTTCTTGTGTACCACCCGGATGCGGGGGTCGGTTTTCGCCAGCTGGTCGCAGAGCTCGCCGCAGCCGTTGGGGCTGCCGTCCTCCACGAGGATCAGCTCAAAATCGGTAAAGCTCTGGGCAAGGATGCTCTGCACGGTCAGGGGCAGATAGTCCTTGGCGTCGTATACAGTGGTGATGATGCTGATGGCGGGCATGGGGTGCCTCCTTCTTCAATCAATCGGGCAATCGGGTCAGCGCTTGCCCTTCAGGCGCAGGGGCAGCAGGACGCGCCCGGCGTTTTTCTTGGCGGCGGCTTTGCGCAGCCAGCCGTTGTAAAGACCCTCCCGGCCCTCCAGCCGGGTCATCAGGGCAGTGTGCCACATGGGGTTGGCGAACAGCTTTTCCAGCCCGGCCTTGCGCTCCTCCAGCGTATAGGGCTTGGAGGAGTCGGTGAGCAGGTCGAAGAAGTTCACCGCGTCCCAGGGCAGCTGAGCGGCGGCCAGCTGGGGGTACAGCTCGCTCTGGCCGCACTGCTCCAGAAAGCGCCGCACCCCGTGCAGCACCCGCTGGCTGGTCTCCATGTTGTCCAGGGTGGCGGCGCGGGTCAGGGTCTGGGCGTGCCGCCAGTATTCGTAATAGATGCCGTCCAGGTGCTCCATCTTGCCCAGGTTGGCAAAGTAGGCGAAGTTGAACTGGATGTCCTCGCCGGTGCGCAGGCTCTCGTCCAGTTTAAGGCCCAGCCCCTTGATGAGCTGGGCGCGATAGACCTTGTTGCACAGTGAGAAGAACTGATTGGCCCGGTAGTAGTCGATGAAGTGGGGCCAGAACTCCTCCAGCGAGGCGGCGGCAAAGGCCGGGTAGACCGCCTCGGTGAAGCCGGTGTCGCTGCAGAAGGAGAAGTTGAAGCTCACCAGATCCAGCTCACGGTTCTCCATGGCCTGCACGGTCTTTTCAAAGGCCTTGGGCAGCAGCATGTCATCCGCGTCCACAAAGGTGATGTAACGGCCTTCGGCCGCCTGGATGCCCGCGTTCCGGGCCGCTGCCGCGCCCTTGTTGGGCTGGGTCAGCACCCGCACCCGCTCGTCCTTGCGGGCGAACTCAGCGCACAGATCGGCGGTGCGGTCGGTGGAACCGTCGTTCACCAGAATCAGCTCGAACCAGGCAAAGCTCTGGTCCAGCACGCTCTGCACGCTTTTTTCAAGATATTCCTCCCCGTTGTACACGGGCATGATACAGCTCAATACAGCCGCCATAAATATGTTTGCCTCCTTGGGAAAAAAGAATCATAGGGCATGGCTGGTGCTGCACCGCAGCCAGCACCAAAATGCCATGGGAAAGGCCAGCCGCAGCCCCACACAGATGCGGTAGGGCAGGGCCATCAGCCGGTTTTGGTCCGCCGCCAGCCAGGCAGCCAGTGCTTTGCGGGCAGCGGGCAGGGCCAGCATCCGGGCAAAGGCCTTCCGGTAGCCCCGCAGGGAAAGGGGACCCTTCCGGCTCATCAGAACCGACATCTGCGCCACTGCCACGTTGCCCTGCCGGGCAGCGGCCAGAGCCTGGGCCCGGGCCTCATCCAGCCCGTAGTGGGCCGCGAACGCGAGCAGCGCCGCCCGGGTGGCCTGCTCGGCGTCCAGCAGGTCCGCGCGCAGCGACCGGGAGAGCGAGCCCTCGCCGGTATGGTCGCAGGCGTAGAAGTTGGTGGGAATAAAACGCACCGGCCCGCAGCGCCGCAGGGCCAGCAGGTTGAACAGAAGGTCCTCGTTGATCTTGAGAGCCGGGTCAAAGCGCACCGGCCCGATCACCTGGGCCTTGTAGATTTTATTGTAAGGGGCCGCGAACTGGCCGGTGGTAACCAGATACCGCTCGAACTGATCCGCCAGGCCGGCGAGGCTTTTGTAAGCCGCATCCGGCAGAGACGGCTCCGGGGTATAGCCAATGTTCTCCACCCCGAAGAACAGCACGTCCGCGCCGTTTTCCAGGATGGGCAGCGCGGTCTCATACAGGCCGGGCAGCACCCAGTCGTCCGCGTCCACAAATTGCAGATAGCGCCCGGCGGCGGCGTCCAGGCCCGCGTTGCGGGCGGCGCTGGCCCCGGAATTTTTCTGATGGATCACCCGCACCCGGCCGTCCTGTGCAGCAAGCCGGTCGCACAGCGCGCCGCTGCCGTCCGGGCTGCCGTCGTCCACTAAAATCAGCTCCAGGTCGGCGGGCGCCTGGCAAAGGATGCTCCGGGCGCACTTTTCCAGAGTGCCCTCGGCCTTGTAGACCGGCACGATCACGCTGATCGAAGGCTGGTTCATGCTTTTCTCCCTCCCGTGAGTTTATGAAGCACAAGCGAAAGGCAGCGCCCCGCAAAATAGAAGGGGAACAGCAGTTTTGCGGAAAGGGGCATGCCGCCCATCAGCTGCACAAAGGGCCGCAGATCACCGTACTTGATCCGGTCAATGAAGGGGTAAAAGCTGCCCGCGCACAGGCATTTGGCAAAGGAGTATTTGCCCTGCCAGTAACGGCGGCTGGCGTTCACCACATCCAGAAAATCCGCGTATTTTTTCAGTGCGCTCTGGGTGCCGTTGTAGTTCTGGTGGTTTTCGTCGGTGCCCGCCACACGGTAGGCGGAAAGGGCCTCGTTCATCACGAACACCTTGCCCTTGTCCAGATACAGCATGCACAGCGCAAAGTCCGCGATGCTCCGGTTGGCGGTCACGTAGTCGTAGAGGGTCTTGTCTGCCGGATCAAAGATGTTTTTCACAAGGCAGGCGGTGCAGGAATAGGTCACCCCGGAAAGAAACAGCGCCATGGTGGCGTCCTTGCCCAGAATGCGCTGATCGTCCGGCAGGGTGCCGTAGGTGTTGCCCGCGTCGTCGGTGAGCAGCAGGGTGTGGCTCACCGCCAGATAGTCCGGGTGCGCGCGCAGAAAGTCCACCTGCTTTTGCAGCTTGTGGTCGTCCCGCCACCAGTCGTCGCCCTCCAGGGTGCAGACATACTGCCCCCGGGCGGCGCAGAGGCCCTCGTACCAGTTGCGGCTGATGCCCACGTTCTTTTCGCGCAGGTTCAGCCGGATGATTTCCGGGAAGCGGGCGGCGTAGTCCTGCAGAATGGCGCGGGTGCCGTCCGAGCCGCAGTCCTCGGAGATGTAGATTTCAAAGGGAAAATCGGTCTTCTGGGCCAGCACACTGTCGATGGCCGTGCCGATGTAGCGTTCCTGATTGTAGGTGGTGATGAGTACCGTCACCAAGGGCTGGTTCACGGTCTGACCTCCTTTGCTTCGCAAAGCTGGTGGTAAAGGGACATCTGCGCGGCGGCGATGGCCTTGGGGTCATGGTCTGCCAGTGCCCGGGCCCGGGCGGCCTTGCCCATGGCCTCGGCGGCAATGGGATCATCCAGCAGGGTCAGTACCGTCTCGGCCAGCTGGCCGGGCTGGGCTGGGTCGAAGAGCAGACCTTCTTTTCCATTCTCCAGCATGCTGGGGATGCCGCCCACGTTTGCGGCGGCGCAGGGCATTCCCAGAAGCATGGCCTCGCCCAGCGAGTTGGGGCTGTTCTCCACGCTGCTGGGCATCAAAAAGACGCTGCTCTGCAAAAAGCAGGTCTTCATAGCGTCGGCGCTCAGCACACCGGTGTAACGGATGCGGTCGGCCACACCCAGACGGCGGGCCAGTGAATCCAGATAGCCGGAATACTCCGCCAGCCAGTTCATCACCGGCTGCAGCAGCGCACCCTTCTGGGGCGGGGGCCAGCCCGCCACATCCACCTGTACGTCCGGGTAGCGGGCGGCGATGGCGGGCAGCGCCTCGATTACCCGGTGCAGCCCCTTCAGGGGAATGTTGCCCTGGCTCACAAAGATGCGGGGGCGGCGCAGCACATCCCGCTGCCAGCCGCCCTGGTAAAAGGCCGGGCGGAGAATCTCATTCAGCTTGTAATACCGGGCGGCGGGATTCACCGAGGCGGCAAAGGCCTTGTCCCATTCGGTGCGGCCCAGCAGGTTGTGGGCCAGCAGAAAGGCCTTTTTCTCTGCCTCGCCTTTTTCCAGAAGGCCCTCCCGCAGCTGGCGCACGGTGGCGCCGCCGGTCTTGGCGGCCAGGTACTCCTTCAGCCGCTGGCGGCGCAGAAAGCGGGGCGGCAGGCCGTCGGCCATATGCTCGCCGCAGGGCCCGGCCAGTCCCTGGATATAAAGCAGCGTTTTCTGGGGTGCAAAGCTTTCCAGCGCCCACACCGCGTGGTCGTTTTCGGTGCCGAAGATCTGCAAAAGGTCCGGCTGTTCGGCGGCCAGCGCCGCCTGCAGGGCCTCCTTGCCGCCCGCGGCGGGCAGGGCCAGATACACCGCCCCGCCGATCTCCCGCCGCTGGGGCTCGCTCACCGCCGGGCTGTAGGCGCACAGGACGAGCCGCACCGGCTGACCCTCCAGCGCCTGCTGCAGGGCCATCACCCAGCTGCCGCTGGCCTGCACCGGCAGGTCCAGCGCCCGGGCCATGGGCGGGGGCAGAAAATTCAAAAGCCAGAATACCGTCATGGTTCAGCCTCCAAGGGTTTCCTCCAGGCAGCGGGCCGCCGCCTGGGGCGTGTTGGATTCAAATAGTCGTGCCGCTTCCTCAAAGGGCAGGCGGCTGCGCCCCTTTTCGGCCAGAAAAGCCGAAAGCCGGGCAAGAACCTCCGGCCCGGTGCCCTCGGACTCCAGCAGGGTCAGGGCCAGGGGCCAGCGGTCGAAGTAGGGGCGGCAGGGGTCGTTTTTCAGCTTGGCCAGGTGCAGCACCGGCCGGCCCGCCGCGAAATATTCAAAAATTTTGCTGGGCACTTGATTATCCACTCCGTTGCCCAGGCTCAGCAGCACGTCCGCCCTGGCCACCTCCTCTGCTGCTCTGGCAGCAGGCAGAGGGCCGGTGACGATCAGCCGGTCGCCCAGAATCTTCCGGTAGGGCTCCAGCAGGTTGGCGGGATAGTTCTCCCAGCCGCCGCCCACGAACACCAGCTCCAGATTCGGGTCGTTCAGTGCGCTAAACAGCTCCAGCGCGTAGTGGGGGGTGCGCAGGGCGGGGTACAGGCTGCCCACAAACACGCAGCGCAGCCGCCCGCCTTCCTTCTGCACCCGGGGCGCGGGGGGCGGGGGCACCAGGCTGGGAAAATCCAGCACATGGGCCTTGGCCGCATAGCCCTCCAGCAGCGCGCCGGGGGCGTAATATTGGGTCATGGCCGGGGCAATGAACACCGCATCCAGTGCGTTCAGCAGCTCCTTCTCCCGTTCAAATGCGCCGGGGGCGGAGTAGCTGTGGTTGGCCGCGTAGGGGTCCATCTGCCAGCTGGCCTTTTTGCCGCCGAAATCGGCAGCGGCCAAAGCGAAGCTGCCCGCGTAGGGAGCGGCCACCGCCACCGCCGCGTCAAAGTGATACCGGCGGTCCAGCGCCTCAATGGCCTTTTTCGCCGCTGAGATGCGCCGGGGCTTTTTCAGGGCGATCTGCCGCACCGCGGCCAGCGCTGCCGCCGGATGGGCGCAGAGCTTCAACAGACGCAGCGGCACCGGGGTGCCGCCCGGATTGCCGAATTCCAGCACCCGGTTCATCACCCGCTCGTCCGCAAAGGGCAGCAGGGTCCGGCAGCAGTCGGGCTGCTCAGGGGGGACGGTCTCGCCGTCATACAGTTCCAGAAAATGAACCGTGTGCCCCTGCTGCGCCAGCAGCGCCGCCGCCCGCCGGGCGATGGCCGGGGTAGGGGCGAGGGGGAATTCCACACTGTCCAGAATGCAAAGCAGTTTCATGCAAAAACCTCAGAACACGGCCGGTCAGCGCCGGTCGGTGAGCATCAGCCGGCACAGCCCGGCGTAGAATACGCCGCCCCAGCAGGAGAGCAGGGCAGCCAGCTTCATGGCGCGGGAAAGATGTGGGTTTTTCAGCGCCTTGCCAAGGCCCGCCCGGATCTCTTTTTTCAGCGAGCGGTGCTCGGCGGTAAAATCCTTTGCGTTTGCCTGACGCAGGATCATGCTGTTCAGATACAAAAGCTTCTCGTAATAGAACGCCTCGGCCGATGCCTCCAGCGGGCCGCCGCGGGCGGTGTCCAGAATGGTGCGGGCCACGAAGATCTGGTCGGTAAGCACCCGGTCTTTCAGGGGCCGGTGGGTGGTGGAGGCCGCGTGCTGGCGGTAGTAGTAGCCGATGAAATCCGCAAAGGCCATACCACGGGCGTGCTGCAGAATGTTCCAGTTCAGATACAGGTCCTCGTTGTAGACCACCGGGGAATAGAAGGGGATATTGTCGAACAGATGGCGGGCGTACAGCTTGTTGCACAGGCTGTATTCCACCCGCTTGTCGTGCATCAGGGCATCCAGATGGGCCGGGCTCTCGAAGGTGAGGCAGTCGTCCGGGCAGGGGCCGGGCTCCGGCGGTGGGCCGAAGAAGGGGATGAACCGGCAGCAGCTCACCGGCAGATCAGTCTTGAGGCATTCGTCCAGCAGCAGCTGGATCATCTCCGGGTGCAAAAGGTCATCGCCGTCCACAAAGGCCAGGTATTCGCCCCGGCTGTGGGTCACGCCGGTGCCCCGGCCGCCAATGATGCCCAGGTTTTCCTGGTGGATGGTGCGAAAGCGGCTGTCCTTTGTGGCGTATTCGTCGCATACCCGGCCGGAGCCGTCCTGGCTGCCATTGTCGATCATCAGCACCTCCAGGTTGTGGTAGGTCTGGGCGGCGATGCTCTCCAGGCAGGGAGGGAGATACTCGCCGGTGTTGTACACCAGCACCACCACCGAGACAAGGGGCGTTTGGTTCATAAAAGCATCCTCCTGGGATTCAGTCGTTGGGATGGGTCAGGCCCAGATAGAAGTTGGTCAGCCAGCCGGCGGTCTGGCGGATGTCGTATCCAGCCGCGGCAATCTGGGCCCGGGGCGAAGTGCGCACCGGCCGGTTCTGCACCGCCTGCTCCAGGGCGGTGTCCGCCCAGCGCTCATTGGAATCCTCCAGCGAAAGCTGGCGCACCAGCGGTGTCACGCACACCTCGCTGGTGATGGTGGAGGCGGCGGTGACGGGCAGGCCGGAGGCCTGGGCCTCGATCAGGGTCACCGGCAGTCCCTCGTGCAGCGAGGGAAACAGAAAAACGTCCATGCCCTGCAAAAGCCGGGGAACGTCCTCCCGGCTGCCCAGAAAATGCACACAGTCCACAAGGCCCAGCCGGGCAGTCTTCTGGCGCATCTCATCCAGCAGTGGGCCGGTGCCCGCCAGCAGCAAGGTGCTGTCCGGTGCCTTCTGGTGAACAACGGAAAAGATATCCAGAATCCGGTCGTGATTTTTCTGGGGGGTGAACCTGCCCACATGGCCGAACACCAGGCATTCGTCCGAAAGACCGAACTCCTCCCGCACGCTGGCGCGGGCCACCTCGCTCACCGCAAAGCGCTCCGGGTCGATGCCGTTGAGCACAATGTGTGCCCGGGCCGCCTCGGTGCCGAACATCCAGTCCGCCGCCGCTTTGGAGCAGGCGAACAGATGGGTGGCGTTGGGCAGCACCATTTTGCCGTAGTAGTCCTTGACCACCTGGAAAGCAAGCCCGCCCTCGTTCTGGGTGTTGTGGCTGTGGGCGATGCGCACCGGGATGCCGGCCTTTTTAGCCTCGCGCATCACAAGGCCGCTGAATTTATCCATATGGGAATGTACGATGGGATAGCGGGGGCTTTCGGTGAGCACCCGGTCCAGCGCATGGGTGTAGACGAAGGGGCCCTTCTGGGTGATGAAGGGAATGCGGTGGATCACACCGCCCAGCGCCTCGATCTCACTTTCATACACGCCGGGAAAGGAGCTTACAAAATCGAACTGCACCGCATCGCGGTCGATGCAGCGGTACAGGTTCATGATCAGGCTTTCGTATCCGCCATGGGCCAGACCTGCCACGCAGTGAAGCACACGCACAGCCGCCATAAAAAGCACCTCGCTTTGCGCGGGGGAAAAGCCAGTGGCTATTTTCGCCCGCAATAATACAGTTTATAGTATAACAAAAAGCCCGGGCTTTGCAAAGCCCGGGCACAAAGGAAAAACCGGCCCCGTGCGGTGCACGGAACCGGTTTGAAGGATCAGGGGTTGACGTAATTGCGAACCAGCGCCTGCAGCAGATCGTCGCGGTCCACACGGCGGATCAGCGAGCGGGCGTTTTTATAGGTGGTGATGTAGGTGGGGTCCTCGGACAGGATGTAACCCACCAGCTGGTTGATGGGGTTGTACCCCTTTTCCTTCAGCGCGTCGTAGACCTCCTGCACAACGGCACGGATCTCCCGGTCGCGGTCATCATAAATGGAGAATACAGCGGTAGGATCAGACATGAAACGGCCCCCCTTTTTGCAGGAATCAATTTAGATACAGTATACCCCATTTGGCCGAAGATTGCAAGGCTGGCTGAGGCAAAAGTGCAAAAAGATACAGCGGGACGTTGAAAAAAAAGGCAGATATGCTATCATAAAAACGACAAATCATCCCAAAAACGGAGCGATCAAACATTATGAAATACAAAAGCAGACAGGCGATGTGCCCTGCCCTTGCATGGGGGCTGTTTGTTGTGCTGGCCGCGGCGCTGATCTTCCGCGCCCAGTGGTGCATGAACGGGCCGGACGAAAGCTACTATCTGGCCAAGACCTACGCCATGCTGATGGGCGTGCGCCCTCTGGCGGATATCAGCGCCCTGACCCAGATCAGCAATATCCTTTTGCTGCCGCTGATGTGGCTGTACCGGCTGGTCACAGGCGGGCTGGATGGCGTGTACCTGGCAAGCCGGGTAGCGGCAGTGCTGCTGCAGACCTGCGCGGCGCTTGCCGTGTGGCGCTGGCTGCGGCAGATCACCGGGGAATGGGCGGCGCTGGCCGGAGGCCTGCTGTGCCAGCTGTTTATCCCGCTGAACCTGACGGCGCTGTCTTACAACAGTATGGGGCTGTTTTTCATTCTGCTGTTTTTTGCCTGCGCCGAGCCTCTTGCCCGCCGTGCCGGGTTCTGGCGCGCTTTTGGAGCAGGGGTCTGCTTTGCGCTGGCCGCCGCGGCCTATCCGCCGCTGGTGGTCACCGCACCGGTGGCTCTGGTGCTGGTCTGGCGGACCGAACGCTCCTGCCGATTGCTGGCTCTGGGCGGTCTGTGTGCAGGAGGGGCTGTGCCCGCGGCGGTGGTGCTGGGCTGGCTCACCGCCCGGCTGGGCCCGGCCGGCCTGCTTGAGTCGCTGCCCAACCTCTTTGCGAAGGATGTGGCGCATCAGGGTTCCGGCGGCCTTTTGGCCAGTGCCCGGCAGTATCTGAGCGACTTTGTCTGGTGGTTCGGCCTTGCCTATCTGGCGGCGGTGGTGCTGGTCGCCCTGCTGGCCGCTGCGCTGCGCTTTCTGCCCGGCGCGGCCCGGCTGCGGCCGGTGTTCTGGGCGGGCTTTGCCCTGGTGGCGGTCTGGGGCCTGGTGATGCGGCCGGGTGGTCTGTTCTGGATCAACTTCAAGCTAGTGCCGCTGGCGCTGCTGGGACCTGCACTCTTTCTGGCGGTGCGGCCTCAAAAGCCCGCCGTGGGGCTATTGCTTTGGACTGCGGGCGTTCTTTACAGCGGCGGCATCGCCCTGGGCACCGACGTGGGCCTGGTGAACGCCAGTTACGGTTTTTTGCTGTGTAATCTGGCGGCCATGCTCTGGTTGGAAGAGGAGGTCTGCCGCCACACCGGCGCCTGCCTGCGCCGGTGGGTGGGGGCTTCGGCTCTGTTGGCTGCGTTGGTGCTGGCGCAGCTGGCCGGTATCCGCTTTTTTACCGACTATGCGGGCGATCTGTTTGCCTGCCGGGTGCGCATTGAAAACGGTCCCAGCGCCGGAATGTGGGACACTGCCGATACCGTGAGCTATTACAATCAGACCTGCGAGGATCTGCGCGAACAGGTGCAGCCCGGCGGAAGTCTGTTCGTGATGAATGTGCTGCCCTGGGCCTATATGGCCTGCGACAGCCTGCCCAACACGCCGGACTACTGGATTCACAGCGCGGCGGACCCCATGATCCAGTGGTACTACGAGCAGCCGGGGCGGCAGCTGCCCCAGGTGGTGTATCTGGCAGGCCCCCTGCCGGATGGACGCGCCAATTACAATCTGGAACAGCCGCTGGCCGAGTGTCTGGAGCAGAGCTGGATTCGGGACCGTCTGCTGGCGGATTACAGCCCCCGGCCCGGCCGGATGGGAACCTTCTATCTTCGCACAGAATGAATGACGGGTTTTGTTGAAAAATGCACATTGCAATGCTATAATTCTGTTGTATCATGCGCAAATGCATCGTTTTATAAGGAAAGCAAGCCTGCGCGGAGTAAGCGCTTCGGGCAGAATAAAGCCGAAAGGCGGAGGAATACAAGAATGATTACGTTCAATATCCCACCCTATGTGGGCAGCGAGCTGGACTATGTGAAGCAGGCGGTGGAGAATCACAAGATCTGCGGCGACGGCCCCTTCACCAAGCAGTGCAACCAGTGGCTGAGCGAGCGGTTCGGCAGTCAGAAGGTGCTGCTGACCACCAGCGGCACCACCGCGCTGGAGATGGCGGCGCTGCTGTGTGACCTGCAGCCCGGCGATGAGGTGATCCTGCCCAGCTTCACCTTCTCTTCCACTGCCACCGCCTTTGTGCTGGCAGGGGCCAAGCTGGTGTTCGTGGATGTCCGTCCCGACACCATGAACATCGACGAAACAAAGATCGAGGCGGCCATCACCGACAAGACCAAGGTCATCTGTGCCATGCATTACGCGGGCGTGGCCTGTGAGATGGATACTATCATGGATATTGCCGCACGCCACGGCCTGAAGGTGGTGGAGGACGCCGCCCAGGGTGTGATGAGTACCTACAAGGGCAAGGCGCTGGGCACCATCGGTGATTTCGGCTGCTTCTCCTTCCACGAGACCAAGAACTATTCCATGGGCGAGGGCGGCGCGCTGCTCATCCGGGACCCGGAATACAACGAGCGGGCGGAGATCCTGCGGGAGAAGGGCACCAACCGGGCCAAGTTCTTCCGGGGCCAGGTGGACAAGTACACCTGGGTGGACTACGGTTCCAGCTACCTGCCCAGCGAGATGAACGCCGCCTACCTGTGGGGCCAGCTGCAGGCTGCGGACCAGATCAACAACGACCGTCTGGCCAGCTGGAACGATTACTACCAGGCGCTGCGTCCGCTGGAGCAGGCCGGCAAGCTGGAGCTGCCCGCCATCCCGGAGGACTGCGTACATAATGCGCATATGTTCTGGGTGAAGTGCCGGGATCTGGAGGAGCGCACCGCCTTTATCCAGCATCTGAAGGACAACGGCGTTCTGGCTGTGTTCCATTACATTCCGCTGCACAGCGCGCCCGCCGGCCTGCGGTACGGCCGGTTCAGCGGTGAGGATGTGTATACCACCAAAGAAAGCGACCGGCTGGTCCGCCTGCCGCTGTACTACGGCCTCACTGCTCAGGACCGGCAGCAGGTGATTCAGGCTGTAAAGGCGTTTTTTGAGGTGTAACGATGCCGCTGCTTGAGCAAAAGATGCGCCCCCGGCTGAGCGGGCGCACTGGCCGCTGGGTGTTTGTGATGGCCACCACTGCAGTTCTGGCGGTGGCGGCCATCTTTTCGCAGCCCCATGCCTTCCCGGACGATGACTGGACCATCGCCCAGGTACTGGCTGGGCTGTACGGTCCCACCTGGCTGTGCCCCTTTTTGAATGTGCTGTTCAGCGCACCGGTGGCTCTGCTGGGGCGGCTGCTGCCCGGGCTGGACTGGTATACCGTGACCGTATTGATGCTGAGCGTTCTGGCGGTGGGCTTTGTTCGTTACGGGCTGTGGAGCCGTCTGGCGACTCCGGTGGCCTGCGTGGCGGACGGACTGGTCCTGCTCGCCTTCTGGCCGGGGCTTGTGGTAGAGACTAATTTTACCCGCAGCGCAGGACTGTTTGCCGCTGCGGGCTTTGTTTTGCTTACCCTCTATGCCCGGGGCTGGATGGGCCGCCGGGCGCTGGCTGCCGGCCTGGCGCTTTTCCTGGCAGGGCTGTGCCTGCGCCAGAACGCCGCGCTGCTGGGGCTGCCCTTTGGGGGGCTGGCCCTGTTGTGGGCGGTGCTGGCCTCGGAACCCGGGCTCAAACAGCGGGCCCGGCGGGCCGTGGCCGCGGCGTGCGGTATGGCGGTGCTGTTCGCCGCTGCGGTGGGCATCAACGAGCTGGCCTGGCAGAGCAGCAGCCAATGGCGGGATTACAGGGATTTCAACAGTGCCCGGTCAGTGCTGTCGGATTATCCCATGCCCGGCTGGGAAGAGGCTGCCGGGGAGCTGAGCGCCATGGGCGTGAGCGAGAATGACTACGAGCTGCTGCTCAGCTGGGTGAGCTGCGACAGCGATTTTTTCACCACCGAAAGGCTGGAGCAGGTGGGCCAGCTGCGGGGGCAGTTGACTTTTGTGCCGGACCTGGCCCAGGCTGCCAGCCATTTTGCCAAGGGCGCATTGAGCAATAAACCCAGCACCGCCTTCTGGCTGCTGCTGGCTGCGGCGGTGGTTTGCTGCTCCGGGCGGGACCGGCTGGCCGCGCTGCTGGCTGGCGGCGGAGCATTGGTGATCAATACCTTCTTCCTCTGGACTGGCCGCCTGCCCACCCGCGTGGAAGACAGTGTGAACTTCTACGCGGTATGCGTATTTTTGCTGGCGCTCAGCGGTGCCAAACGCTTTTGCACCCGGCGCTGGCTTGCGCCAGGCGCACTGGCGGGGGCATGTTTTGCCCTGCTGCTTCTGGTGCGCATGGGCCAGCAGTTCCAGCTGCCCGCCGCGCGCGCCAGTCAGGCGGGCGCCACCGGCAACCAGCTGGTGGACCACATGGAAACAAACCCGGACGATATCTTTTTGCTGAACACCGAGGATGCCAGTTATCTGACCGGCGTGTATGACGCCCGGGTGCTGCCCTGGCAGGACCATTACCGGAACCTGGTGAGCCTGGGCGGCTGGACCAGCGGCAGCGGGCTGTATCAGAAAAATCTGGAACAGATGGGCCTTACCCTGCCGCTGAAAAACTGGGCCGAGCAGGACGAGATCTACCTCTTTGACGAGACCAGCCCGGAGAAAAAGCTGCGCTATGTGCAGGAGCATCACTACCCGGAGGCGGCGCTCAGCGCCGGACGGCAGGTGGGCTCGTTTTTGCTGTGGCAGGCGGTGCTGCCCTATGAGGGAAGCGCCGAACCACTGGAAGGCCAGTGGTGCCTGAGCAAACTGGAAGAAGCGGAACGGGGGCCCGGTTGGTACCGGCTCCGGGCGGAACTGCCGGAGAGCGAAGTGCCCCAGCGGGCCTGGCTGGAGTTGAACAGCCAGGGCGAGACCCGGCGGGTATGCCTGTATCAAACCGGCGAGGGCGACTGGCAGGCGGTGTTCTATCTGGATTGGGCACAGCTCGAGCAGCTGGAAAGCGCCGCCCTGCTGATGCAGACCGAAAACGGATGGCAAAGAAGCGGCGAAGTGCCGCTGGGCCAACGCTGAGCGGAGGAAACTATGAAAGAACGTTTGAATAAGGCCGCTGCCCTGCAGTGGGCGGGTGTGATGGCGCTATATGCTGTTACGGCTGCCATGGTTTGGAAAATCCTTCAAATCCAGGTCGACAATTTGTACGCAGGGGATTTTCTGGCGCACATCCAAACAGCGCTAAACCCGGATGAGACCGGCTATAGCGCTCTGAATCAGGTGTACCAGTTGATCTGGGCTTTTACGGGCAGTTACGATAGCATGGTACTGTTCGTGCTGCTTATGTGTCTAGGAGGTATTGCCGCTTCCGGCTGGTTTCTGCACCGGTACGCGGGCACCGGCATTTTTGCCAGCGGTCTGCTGGGCTGGTGCTGCTTCTGCGCAGACCCAATCTATCTGCCCTTTTTGAACGATTACCGTGTTCTTGGAGTGCAGGCCTTCGGGG
The DNA here is from genome assembly GCF_027853465.1 of Allofournierella sp. CML151. Taxonomy (NCBI): domain Bacteria; kingdom Bacillati; phylum Bacillota; class Clostridia; order Eubacteriales; family Oscillospiraceae; genus Allofournierella; species Allofournierella sp. CML151. The sequence goes on from NZ_JAPNNW010000003.1 coordinate 196,902, forward strand.
TGTGGCATAACCCCACCCTCATCGGCATCAAGCTGCTGGGCGTGTTCGTGCTGGCACTGTACCTGCGCATGGTGCGGCAGTTCGACGAGGGGGTGCGCTGGTGTGACTGGCTGGCCTTTCTGGTGCTGCTGGCACTGGCCACCGGCGTCAAGCCCAGCCTGCTGTTCTGCTTTGCCCCGGCCATGGCAGTGCTCATGCTGTGGGATTTTGTGCGGGGACGCTGCCAGCGGTTCGGCCGCTACGTGTGGTTTGGATGCGCGGTACTTCCGGCACTGGCGGTAGTGTTTGCTCAGTATCTGGTGCTGTTCGCGGGTGGTCCGCAGCAACATGAGGAAAGCGGTCTGGCTTTTTCGCTGGGGGCGAACCTGCTGCAGCGTACCCAGCACCCCATCGCATCTATTTTTCAGTCTGTTGTATTCGTGCTGGTGGTAGCAGGTTTGTGTGTGGGACAGCTGCTTAAAGACCGCATGCTCTGTATGACTTGGGGAATGACCGGCTTTGCTTACCTGCAGCATATCTTTCTGGTGGAGACCGGTCCCCGCGCCTCGGACGGTAACTGGACCTGGGGCACCAGCGTCAGCCTGTTTTTGCTGTTCCTGGCCAGTACGGTCCGTCTGTGGCAGCAGACCGGCCGCTGGAAGGAACAGACGCCGCTGCGCAAGGGGCTGATCTGCCTGTGCTGGCTGTTGTTTGCCTGGCAGAGCCTGTGCGGGCTGCAGTATATGATCCTGTTTATCAAAAACGGCACATTCTATCTGTAAAAAGCGCCGAACGGGCGCCTGAAGAGGAGAGGCATCATGGAAAACAAGGAAACGGTATCGGTAATCATTCCGTGCTATTATTCCGAAAAGACCATCGCCAAGGCGGTGCATCTGGCCCGGGAGGAGCTGCTCCGGCTGGGCTATGACTACGAATTCGTGCTGGTAAACGACGGCTCCACCGACGGTACCTTCGCCCAGATCCGGGCCCTCTGCGCCGAGGATGCGAAGGTGAAGGGCGTGGACCTGAGCCGGAACTTCGGCCAGCACAGTGCGCTTATGGCAGCGCTTGCGTATGTAACCGGCGACTATGTGATGGGAATGGATGATGATCTTCAGACGCATCCATCTCAATTTTCGCGCCTGCTTCAGAAGATGGAAGAAGGGGAATATGACATTGTGTATGGCTGGTACCCCAAAAAGCATCATAGTTGGTTCCGGAATTTTGGATCATCCTTTGAACGCTGGACGATGCAGGTACTCACAGGACGTCCAAAGTGGCTTCATACAAGCAGCTTTTGGATCGCTCGCAGTTTTGTGTGTCGCGAAGCATTGCGATATGCTGGACCATATCCGCATCTATCTGGGTTGCTGCTGCGCGTTACGCGGAATGTGGCGAATGTGGAATTGGAGCATTTCGACCGAATGGAAGGCCATTCTGGGTACAACCTAAAAAGCCTGATTCGCCTATGGAGTACAGCGACCAATTTCTCAGTTTTACCCCTTCGCTTTTCGCTATTGTGTGGTGCATTGTTCGGTGCTGCTGGTATTATTGGAGCCATTCTGGTGGTAATCCAGAAACTGCTGGATCCAACGGTTCTTACTGGCTGGAGTTCACTGATGGTGGTGATTTTGCTGGCTGCCGGTATGAATTTGATCTGTCTTGGTCTCGTGGGAGAGTACGTGGGACGGATGTTTATGATCGCAAATCATCAGCCCCAGTATGTGGTTCGAACAGAATTGAATATGGGAACAGAGAACTGTCAGACGAAAAAATGAGGAGGAACGCTCGATGAAGAAAATCCTGATTCTGGGAGCGGGCATTTATCAGGTACCGTTGATTGATACAGCGCGCAGAATGGGGCTGTACACTATAGTGGCCAGCATACCGGGCAACTATCCTGGTTTTTCTCATGCAGATGAAGTCGCATATATCAATACAACGGACGTGGAATCTGTTCTGAAGTTTGCCCGTGAAAAAGAAATCGATGCGATCACCACCTGTGGTACAGACGTGGCGGTGGCAACAATTGGAACGGTTTGTGAGGCCATGGGTTTGGCGGGAGTGAGCAGAAGCGCTGCACTTTTGTGCACGGATAAGGCAAAAATGAAAAAAGCCCTATGGGATGCGGGTGTTCGAACCTCGGAATTTGTTTCGGTTATGAGCGAGGAAGAGGCGTGTAAAGCGGCAGAACGGTTGGGCTGGCCGGTCATGTTCAAATGCCCGGATAGTTCCGGGAGTCGTGGCGTAATCCGGGTAAATGATGTGCAAGAGATCCCTGAGGCTTTTAGGTATGCCATGCAGGCCTCGAGAGGTGGACATATTTTGGTGGAGCGCTTTGTGTCAGGTCATGAAATTGGCCTGGACGGGGTGGTACAGGGAGACAAAATCGTGCTGTGGCCCCATGATAAGCTGACACGCAGTAACGGATTGACGGATGTTCCGATAGGCCATGTTGTGCCATTGGAGTTGGGGCCGGAGGAAATGCGGGACATTAGACAGCAGGCCTGTACAGCCGTCAGAGCGTTGGGAATCGATCAGAGCTTTTTTAATATGGACATAATGCTTTGTGAAGGCAAAGCGTATATTATCGAGATTGGCGCGCGCATTGGAGCAACCTGTATTCCGGAAGTAATTGGAGCTGCAGGTGGGTTTGATTGCTATGAGGAGATTGTGCGGTGTGCACTGGGGCAAAAGCTGGAGCTTACCGATGAAGTGAGCAGTGTGGCAGCGGCACAGCTTCTGTGTTCGGATCGGAACGGAGTGCTGGAAAGTGTTGACGCTGGTAATGTGCCGGAAGATGCCCGCTGGACTCTTGATGTGAAGCCAGGGGAGCAGGTGCGCAGGTTCCGTGTGGGACCGGATCGTATCGGCCAGGTGGTTGTGGTGGATGGCGACCGAGCTGCTGCCCTGCGAAAATTGAAAAAAGCGGTGGAAAGCATTCATTTGAACTATACTGCGGAAACAATCTGATGTTAGTCTGTTAGTGCAGGAGATTTAAATATGATGAAAAAGCACAATTCCTACGCCCTCACCCTGATCGGGCTGCATCTTTTGCTGGCGGTGTATTCCCTCAGCGGATTTTTCAGCAAAAATGCCGCCGCCCAGCCTTTTCTGAGCTGGCAGTACATTGCCTTCTACTGCGGTATGATGGCCATTCTGGTGCTGTATGCCGTGGGCTGGCAGCAGGTGATCAAGCGGCTGCCTTTGACCCTGGCCTTCGCCAACAAGGCGGTCACGGTGGTGTGGGGCATTTTGTGGGGAGCGCTGTTTTTCCACGAGTCCATCACGCCCGGCAAGCTGATCGGCGCAGCCGTGATCGTGGCCGGTGTGGTGCTGTTTGTGAAAGCGGACGGAGATGAGAAGCGCCATGAATGATACCATCCAGCCGCTGTACGCGCTGATCTATCTGCTGGGAGTGTTTCTGGCTGCTGTGTCTCAGGTGCTGCTGAAAAAGGCGGCCATGCGCCCACATAAGAATTTCATTATGGAATATCTGGACTGGCGGGTCATTTTGGGCTACGGCATCTTTGTGGGCTGCACCCTGCTGAGCATCCTGGCCTATAAGGGCATCCCCATGAGCCTGGGCCCGGTGCTGGAAGCTACCAGTTATCTGTATGTCACAGTGTTCGGTGTGACCATCTTCAAAGAGAAACTCAGCCGGAAAAAGTGCATCGCACTGGCACTGATCCTGGTGGGGATTCTTATTTATGCCCTGGCGGGCTGAATCGGATAAAAGCGGCGGAGCCGGTTTGCAGACAATGCAGGCCGGCTCCGTTTTTTTGCGGGAACAAGGGAAGGAAAGTGACGGAGCTGTCACCCAGACAAAGGTGTTTTCCGCTATAATGAAACAGGAAAGAAAGGGGGAGGAGCCTGTGCGGATTCTTCTTGTGGAGGACGAGGCGGCCATCGCACAGCCGCTGCAAAAGCTGCTGGAGCGCCAGGGCTGGCTTGTCACGGCTGCCGCCACGGTGGCCGGGGCGCGAAAGGCCATGGAACGGGAGAGCTTCGACGCGGCGCTGGTGGACTTGGGCCTGCCGGACGGCAGCGGCGAAGAGGTTTGCTGCGCGCTGCGCGGGCGGGGCGACGCAGCCATTCTGATCCTCACCGCCCGGGCGGACGAGGGCAGCGTGGTCCGGGCGCTGGAGGGCGGCGCGGACGATTACATCATCAAGCCCTTCCGGGCCGGGGAGCTGATCAGCCGGGTGAAGGCGGTGCTGCGCCGCCGCAAGGGGCCGGAGCTGCTGTGCTTCGGCGGGCTCACGGTGGACCGGCGCAGCGCCCGGGTGTTTGTGGGCGAAACCCAGATTCCCCTCACGGCCCAGGAGTACCGGCTGCTGCTGGTGTTCCTTTCCAATCCCGGCCAGATTCTGGAGCGGGGCCAGCTGCTGCAGGCACTGTGGGACCAGGAGGGCAATTTTGTGAACGATAACACCCTCACTGTCACCGTGAAGCGGCTGCGGGAAAAGCTGGCGGAGGGCTGCGGCTGGCACATTGCCACGGTGCGGGGCCTGGGCTACCGCTGGGAGGAGGAGCCGGATGCATAGCAGGGAATTTTACCGGATGCTGGCGGTCATGCTGGCCCTGACGGCGGCCGCGGCCGTTGGCCAGGGCATTGCCTGGGGTGTGCCCGGCGCAGCTGCCGCACTGCTGCTTGGCGGGGCGCTCACCGCCCTTGCTGCGGTATACACCCTGCGGCGGTACCGGCGCATCGGGCAGCTGTCGGAATATCTGGCCCAGGTCTACACCGGGGGCCAGCCGCCCCGGCTCAGCGGCCAGACCCCGGGAGAATTGAGTGCCTTGCAGGACGATCTTTACAAAATTACCAGCATCCTGCAGCAGCAGGCAGCGGCGCTGGAGGCGGACAAGCGCTTTCTGGCGGACAGCCTGAGCGACATCGCCCACCAGCTGCGCACGCCCCTTTCCGCCATTTTGCTGCAATGCGATTTTCTGCGGGAGGAGCTGCCGCCCGGGGACGCGGAGGAGGCCCTTGACCAGATTGAGACCCAGACCGGCCGCATCCGCTGGCTGGTGGAGGCGCTGCTGCGTCTTTCCCGGCAGGTGCTCCAGCGGGCGGCGGGCGGTCTGGCGGAACTTTATCTGAAACGCGGGGTGGAGCTGCAGGTGGATTGCCCGGAGACTCTTTTCTGCGTCTGCGACCTGGAATGGACCGCCGAGGCACTGGCGAACCTGTTGAAAAACGCCGCCGAGCACACTCCGCCCGGCGGCCGGGTGCGGGTGGAGTGCAGCTGCCAGGCGCTGTATTTTGAATTCCGGGTGCAGAACCAGGGAACGGCCATTCCGCAGGAGGAGCTGCCCCGCTTGTTCGAGCGGTTCTGGCGGGGTGCCTCGGCCAGCCCGGGCAGTGTGGGCATCGGCCTGCCGCTGGCCCGCAGCATCGCCCGGGGCCAGCAGGGGGATGTGACCGCCGAAAACACCCCGGAGGGCCCGCTTTTTCGGCTGCGGTTGTTTCGGTGACAAAACCGTCAGCGGGCAGTCACCGGCCTGTCACCGGGGCGGGGTATTCTTAGGGCAGGAAAGGAGGTGGTCCGCTTGCCGTTTCTGGAAGTGGAGCATCTGACAAAGATCTATGGGACCGGGGCAAATCAGGTAAAAGCCCTGGACGATGTGAGTTTTACCGTGGAGAAGGGCCAGTTTGTGGCCATTGTGGGGCCGTCCGGCTCCGGCAAATCCACCCTGCTGCTGGCGGATGAGCCCACAGGTAATCTGGACGGAGCCAACACCGCCCAGGTGATGGAGCTGCTGCGGGCCATCCACAAGGGCACCGGTCAGACCATCCTGATGATTACCCACGACCGAGAGCTGGCCCAGCAGGCCCAGCGGATTCTGGTGATCGGGGACGGCCGTCTGCAGAGAGACGAGGTGATCCGTCCATGAGAGCCATCTGGTCGGTCACGGTGCGCCAGTTGCTGCGCGGGAAGGTGAGCACAGGGTTTGCCTTTCTGAGTGTGCTGCTCAGTTCGGTGCTGCTGAGTGCGGTGCTGCTGGGGGGCGATTCTCTGGTGTATACCCTGAATGTGGAATATTACAGCGAGTTCGCGCTGGTTGCGCTGGCGGCGGTGAAGCTGCTGCTGTGCGTTTTGCTGGCGGGCACTGCGCTGATGATCCTTCTGGCTCTCGCTGGAGCGGCGCACCCGGATGCTGGGCCAGCTGGCCAGCGTGGGGGCCACCCCGGCTCAGCTGCGGGCCAGCGTGCTGCTGGAGGCGGCCCTGCTTGGCGTGGTGGCCATCCCGTTGGGAATGCTGTTTGCAATGCTGGGGCTGCGGGTGGGCTTCTTTGCCATGAACCAGACCCAGGGCATCCAGACCATCACCAACGGGCAGGGCATTCGACTGGCGGTGCAGGCCGGTCGCCTTGCCGCGGCGGCGCTCTGGTGTGCGCTGGCGCTGCTGCTGGCTGCCTGGGGTCCGGCCCGGCGGGCGGCGCGGCTTTCGCCCATGCAGGCCATGCAGCCCCAGCTGCAACGCGCGCCCAAAGGGAAGGGCAGCCGCACCCCGGCAGATGCGGTGCGCCTGCTGGCAAAGCGCAGTCGCCAGCGGGCCCCCGGACGCTACCGGGTGCTGAGCCTGGGCCTTGCGGTCAGCGCAGCCCTGATTTTCATGGCTTTCACCTTCAATCAGGCGCTGGTGCGCAACTATGATGTGAGCCACGCACCTTTTTCTTACAGGGTCTACCTCTGGGGAGACGAAAACGCCCAATATCCCGCCGAACTGCTGCAGCAGCTGGCCGGAGCGGCTCCGGACAGACCGGGCACCGTGACCGAGCTGGTGGAAAAATTTTACGGAGTGCGGGAGGAACGCATGGTCAATACCCTTCAGATCGTACTGGAGGACGAGGATTTTGAACGTTGGTACGGTCAGCCGTTGACCGGCGAGCAGGGCGTCGTGCCGGTGGTCTGGGCCAAGGCGGCTTCCGACCTTTCGCCGGAGGAGCTGGGGGAGGAAACACTGCTCTGGAGCTTCGCCGGGCCGCAAATGGTGGTGGCCGGTGCCAGTGACACGCCGCTGCCGAACGGCATCCGGCAGAAAGGTGCGGAAGATGACCGGTTCACACTGGTACTGGTCACCAGCCGCAGCGCCTTTGAAGCCAGCGGCATTTCCTTTGAACAGGGAGAGGTTCGCAGCTATGCGGTTTATTGGGATGCGGATGACGGCCGCGCCGTTACCAAAGTGGTGGCGCCGGTTCTGGCCGGGTGCGGGCTGACGTATGAGATTCAGGACTATACCCCCACCGGTCAGACAGTTTTGCTGGGCAGCGGGGTGCGTATTCTGCTCACGGTGTTCTGCGGCGGCTTCGCGGCGGTGGTGTTGCTCACCAGTGCGGCCAACATCCTGAGCACCGTCAGCAGCAGTATGCTGCAGCGGCGGCGGGAGTTATCGCTGCTGCTGTCCGCAGGTATGAGCCGCCGCCAGCTGGCCCGTATGCTGGCCTGGGAGTGTTTGGGCTATGGCGTCCGGGGAATTCTTTGGGGCTTTCCGGCGGGAGTTGTGCTTGCCTGGCTTCTGGCAGATCGGATGCTGGGCATCCCGCTGTCCAGCGCATTGAGCCCGGCGGCGCTGCTTACCCCGGTGGTCTGCGTGGGGGTGGTGGGGGCGATGGCGCTGCTGGTCTCGCTGCGGATGCTGCGCCGGTTTTCCATTCTGGAGGGCCTTGCCCAGCGGGACTGACCGCTTGCGCCGGTCCCGGAGGTTCCGTATAATAAAAAGCGAGAAACGGCCCCGGCGGGGCAAACGAGGGGGAACAGCCAATGATCTACGGCATCGGCACCGATCTGGTGCGCACTGACCGGATGGAAAAAAGCCTGGCCAGCCCGGCTTTTCTGCGGCGGGTGTTCGGCGAGGAGGAGCGGGCCTTTCTGCTGAGCCTTTCTCCCCGCAAGCAGCCGGAAAGCGCCGGGGCGAACTTTGCTGCCAAGGAAGCCTTTTTAAAGGCCTGCGGCACCGGCATCGGCGGCTTTGCCCTTTGTGAAATCCAGGTGCTGCGCAAAGAGAGCGGCGCGCCCTACTATGCCCTCACCGGGCAGGCGGCAGCCTGGCTGGAGGAAAACCGAATTACTGCCCACCTGAGCCTGAGTCACGACGGCGGCCTTGCCCAGGCCTTCACGATTCTGGAGCAAACCGGCGATTAAGGGCCGGGCAAGGCGGGCATACTACCACCAGAACACATCCAAACAGCCCCGCAGCGGCGGGGGCACATAGGCGTGCGCCGTGCTTCGGGGCGGATCACTGGAGGGAGTATGACCATGGAAGTGCATAGAGGCGAAGTGTTTTACGCGGACCTGAGCCCGGTGGTGGGCTCGGAGCAGGGCGGCATCCGCCCGGTGCTGATTCTGCAGAACGATGTGGGCAATCGCCACAGCCCCACCGTGATTGCGGCGGCCATTACATCAAAGCAGGACAAAACCCATATGCCCACCCACATCGGCCTGCAGGCCCAGACCTGCGGCCTGACCCGCAACAGCATCGTGCTGCTGGAGCAGATTCGCACGCTGGACAAGCGCCGCCTGCGGGAAAAGGCGGGCCGCCTGAGCGAAAGCGACCAGCGGCGGGTGGACCAGGCCCTGGGCATCAGTGTGGGGCTTGTAAGCATGTGAATCACAAAATAACGAAGAACGCCGTTCCGGGAAAATTCGGGGCGGCGTTCTTCGTTACCAGTGGAATTGCCGCCCGCTTCGTGGTATGATAAAACAAAAATGCACGGGAAGTGAGAAGCAAGTGATTTATCTGTATTGGGTGGCGGTGTTTGCGGTCATCGCGCTGGCGCTGGCGGTGCAGTTCGGCCGCAGGCTGGAGCAGACCTTTGCCCCGGCCCTGTTCATCGGAATTCTGGTGCTGTATCTGTTCGGGCTGGCGGGTCCTCTGCTGTGGGGCCTTGGGGCGGTAAGCCTTCTGGGCGGCGCGGCCGGTGTCTGGCTGGTGGTGCAGGCGGTGCGCCGCAAACAGCTGTTTGTGCACCGGTGGCTGACCCCCGGCGCGGTGGTGCTGGTGGGCATGGTGTTTTTCATCGCCTGGATGCAGGCGGGGCGGCTGGCCATTGGCAACGATGAATTCAGCCACTGGGCCTACACCGTTAAGATCATGACCAATCACGACCAGCTCAGCGTCTGGCATGCGTCGGAGGCGGGCTTTGGCGAATATCCCCCGGCGCTGGCGCTGCTGGAGTATCTGTTCGTCCGGCTGACCCCCGGCTTCACCGAGGGCTATCTCTACCGGGCCATGATGCTGTTCCAGGTAAGTCTGCTGCTGCCGGTGCTGTCCCGGTTTGGCTGGAAGCGGCTGGGCGGAGCGCTGGCGGGCTTTGCGGGCGTGTTCCTGCTGCCTCTGGCCTTTTACGGACAGTTTTACAGCGATCTGTGTGTGGACGGCACCCTGGCGCTGCTGTTTGCCTATCTGCTGTACGCCTGGCTGAGTACCCGGCGGCTGCAGGGCTTTGTGACCCTGCAGCTGAGCCTGGGCACCGCGGTGCTGGTGCTCACCAAGGAGAGCGGGGTGATCTTCGCGCTGGCGGCTCTGGGCTTTGTGGCCTGGGACGGTCTGCGTCTGGCCCGGGCGGGCGGCCAGCCCGGCGCGGTGCGCCAGTGTGCGGTACAGCTGGCCTTCCCGGCGGGTGCTCTGGTGCTGGCCCGGCTGAGCTGGGGCATCGTGGTGGCCATGCAGGGCCTCACCGCGGGCGGCAGCGGCAACACGCTGGAACGGCTGCTTTCCCTGGCAGGCCCCTGGCCGGAAAAGTGGACCCTGACCCTGTCGGCATTCCTGGAGCATCTGTTCCTGCCGGTGAAGAACGAAAGTGTGCTGCCCCTTTCCCCGGCGGCATGGCTGGTGTTGGGCCTGGTGGCCGTCTGGGCGCTGCGGCGGGCACTGCCCCGTCTGGAGCAAAGTCTGCGGCGGCTGAGCCTGGGGCTCGCGGCAGGCTTTGCAGTGTACTGCATCGGGCTTTTGTATCTGTACTTCTTCCAGTTCTCGGACTACGAGGCCACCCGTGTGGCCAGCCTGGAGCGGTATCTGGGCAGCTGGCTGCTGGCGGTGGTGCTGCTGGCGGCGTATCTGGCTCTGGCCGCCTGGGGCCGGGCCGAGGGCAAACGGCTGCTGGGCCCGGGCTGTGTGCTGGCGGCTGCGCTGCTGGTGATGCCCGGCACCAGCGCCGAGATTCAGCGTCTGGTGGCACCGGGCAAGGGCGCGGCTCAGGAACAGCAGCAGCGGGCGGCTTACTTCACCCCGCAATCCTTCCCGATGGAATGGAGCGAGAACGATAAGCTGTATTTTGTGGCGGAGGACACCGCCTCCTATGAGGTGCTCTGCGCGAACTATAGCTTCTATCCCCGGGCCATCGGTTCTTCTGCTGGTTATAACTTCAATACCGAGGGTGACTGGGTCACCTGGGCCAGTGAAGTGACTGCCGAGCAGTGGGCCGACACCCTGACCGGTGAGGGTTATACCTACGTGTATCTTTACCAGATCAGCCCCTCCTTCGCGGGCAAATACAGCGAGCTGTTCGCCGACCCCGGTGACATTGTGGGCGGCGCGCTCTACGCGGTGCAGACCACAGAGGACGGCGGTGTACAGCTGGCCCGCGTCTGGCCCGCCCTGGCCGAAGGCTGAGCCTGCCGGAAAATGAAATAAAAAACGCCCGGAACATCCTGCGATGTTCCGGGCGTTTTGCTTTGCAAAGAAATTACTCCAGCATCATGTGAGCGGCCTTGTAGATGTCGCCGCAGCCCATGGTGATCACAAAATCGCCGGGCTGTGCGTGCTCCTTCACGTAATCGGCGGCCTCCTTCAGACCGGCAACCACTACGCTGCCGGGAATCTTGGCGGCCAGGTCTTCGCTCTTCACGCTGCCGTCGTCCACTTCACGGCTGCCCATGATGGGGGTCAGCACCACATGATCGGTGTCCGCCAGAACCTTGGCGAAATCATCCAGCAGCTCGCGGGTGCGGCTGTAGGTGAAGGGCTGATGCACCGCCCATACCTTGTTGTAGCCCAGCGCGTGGGCGGTCTTCAGGGTGGCGGCGATCTCGGTGGGATGGTGGGCGTAGTCATCCGCCACGGTCACACCGTTGAACTCGCCCAGAATCTCGAACCGGCGGCCCGCGCCTTTGAAGCTCTCAGCGGCTGCAGCGGCGTCCTCGCCGGTCAGGCCCACGGTGAAGCAGCAGGCGGCCATGGCCAGCGCGTTGTAGATGTTGTGGTAGCCGGGGGCACTCAGCTTCAGGTGAGCCACCGGGTAACCCCACTCCAGCACATCGAACTCATAGAAGCCGGGTTTGTGCTCCCGGATGTTCACTGCTTGGTAGTCTGCCTCCGATTGAATGCCGAAGGTCCGTACGGTGCGGTCCAGGCTGTTGATCACCTGTACCACGTTGGCATCGTCTGCGTTGGCCACGATGGTGTGGCGGGCCATCAGGGCAAACTTCTTGAAGGCGAACTTCAACTGGCCCATGGTGCCGTAATAGTCCAGATGGTCGTTGTCGATGTTCAGCAGCACCGCAATGTCCGGTGTCAGGTGCAGGAAGGTTTCGGCAAACTCGCAGGCCTCGATCACAATGGTGTTGCCGCTGCCGTTCTTGCCGTAGCCGCCGATCAGGGGCAGCTTGCCGCCGATCACCGCGGCAGGGTCCTGCCCGGCCAGCTCCAGCAGGCTGGTGATCATGGAGGTGGCAGTGGTCTTGCCGTGGGTGCCCGCCACGCAGATGCTGCGGGGGTACAGCCGGCTCACATAGCCCAAGAGAACGCTGCGCTCCAGCATGGGAATGCCACGGGCATCCGCTTCCCGCAGCTCGGGGTTGTCCTTGTGAATGGCGGCGGAATACACGATCATATCCGCACCCAGCACGTTTTTGGCGTCGTGCCCCATGAACACCTCGATGCCCATGGCACGCTCCGAGTCGATGATGCTGCCCTCGTTCACATCACTTCCGGTGATGGTATAGCCCCGGGCATGCAGGATCTGCACCAGCGGATACATACCGCTGCCGCCGATGCCGATGAAATGGAGGCGCTTCACGCCGTCCAGCAAGTTGGCATTAAAGCCGCTCAGGAAGTTCATTATGGTCCACCTCTCCTTAGCATGATGGTATCCCGAAAAAAGGGTCCCGGCGGCCCCAGTGGGAGCCGCCGCACATGTGCCCGGCACGCGAAACGCGCCGAATATGGATTTCTGTAGCTATCATTATATAATTTTTGCTCCACAAAATAAACACTTTAAGGGCATTTTTTGGGATGTGTTCGATGAATTTTTCTGTTTTGGCGAAAAACGAACCGGTTTTTTTACCAAAATGCCAAGGCAAAGCGAAGCCGCACACTTGCAGGCGGGCAGGCATAGCATGGGCAAAAGCAGCGCGGCCCCTGGCCGCGAATCCATACAAAAGGGGGAGCGCAAACGATGGCAAGCGAAAAAAAGATGGTGTTTGCCGTGCTGGGGGCGGATGCCCGCCAGCGGGCCGCGGCGGACCACCTGCGCCAGCAGGGCTGGCAGGTGGTGGGGCGGGAACGCCTGAACGCGGCGGATGTGATTCTGCTGCCCATGCCGCTGAGCGGCGAGAGCGAGGAACTGGTCCGGCTGCTGGCGGGGGCAAAGCCCGGAGTGCAGGCCTTTGGCGGCAGGGTGGGCCCGGCCGCCCGGCAGGCCGCCGCCCAGGCGGGAATTCCGCTGCGGGATTATCTGGAGCGGGAGGAGCTGGCGGTGCTGAACGCGGTGCCCACTGCGGAAGGCTGCATCGCCCTGCTGCTGCAGAACCGCACCCGCACGCTCTGGAACAGTCCGGTGCTGGTGCTGGGCTATGGCCGGTGCGGTGCGGCGCTGGCGGTGCGGCTGGCGGCGCTGGGGGCCCGGGTCACGGTGGCGGCCCGAAGCCCCGGCCAGCGGGCCCAGGCCGAAAGCCAGGCCCTGACTGCCTGCGGGCTGGACCGGCTGGCGCAGCTGCTGCCCGGGTTTGAAACGGTGGTGAATACCATCCCGGCGCCGGTGCTGGACCGGCGGACGCTGGCGGCGCTGGCGGCAGGCAGCCTGGTGATCGACCTGGCCAGCCTGCCCGGCGGGGTGGATCTGGAGGCGGCGGAGGCACTGGGAGTCCGGGCCATCCGGGCGCTGAGTCTGCCGGCCCGCTGCGCCCCGGTGACCGCCGGGGAATTTGTGGCCGATACGGTACTGGCCATGCTGCGTGAGGAGGGAGTGTGCGTATGAACGAGAAAACTGTGGTGTGGGCGCTGTGCGGCAGCTTCTGCACCTTCGAAAGCATCTTGCCGCGCATGGAGGAGCTGGTGAAAAGCGGGGTGCGGGTGCTGCCGCTGATGAGCTTCAATGCCGCCGGGCTGGACACCCGGTTCGGCGCGGCGGCGGACTGGAAGCGGCGGCTGGAGCAGCTGTGCGGTATGCCGCCCATCGAAACTCTGCAGGGGGCCGAGCCGCTGGGACCCAAGAACATGGCCCAGGCGATGGTCATTGCACCCTGCACCGGAAATACCATGGCAAAGCTGGCCCACGGCATCAGCGACACGCCGGTCACCCTGGGGGCAAAAAGCATGCTGCGCAGCGGCAGGCCGGTGGTCATCGCCCTTTCCACCAATGACGGACTGGCCGCCAGCTTTGAAAATCTGGCGGCGCTGACCAACCGCAAGCATTATTATATTGTGCCTTTCGCCCAGGACGATTACCTGAAAAAGCCCAGCAGTCTGCAGAGCGACTTTTCCCTGATTGGCGACACACTGGAATCCGCCCTGCGGGGCCGCCAGCTGGGGCCGATTTTAAACATTTAGCCTTCGGAAAGAAAGCCCTGCTCGGTGAGCACAAAATCGGCCCGGCGGTCATGGGGTTCAGCGGGCAGATCATTTTGCACCAGTGCGGCGGGGCAGAGCAGCACCACCGGACAGCGGCACCGGGGCAGAAAACGGTCGTAGTAGCCGCCTCCCTGGCCCAGCCGCAGACCGTCCGGGGCGGCCATCAGGCAGGGGGCGATGACCAGGTCCAGCTGACCGGGGTCAAGGGCGGGCAGGCCGGGCGCGGGCTCCAGCAGGCCGAAGCGGGCGGGGGCCAGCTGTTCCAGGCCGATGATGGGCACCGCTTCCATGAAGCCATCCGGTCCGGTGCGGGGCACACAGAGCGTCTTGCCCTGGGCCAGCGCCAGCTCCAGCAGCGGCCGGGTGGAGGGCTCACGGCTGGTGCTCACAAAGCAGAATACCGCCCCGGCCTGTTTCCATAATTCGCTTTTCGTCAGATGTTCCGCCATAGCCAGGCCCCAGGCGGAGGTACGCTCCGGGCCAGCCTGGCTCAGGAGGGCCCGGGCCTGCGCCCGAAGGTCGGCTTTGCGGGTGGTGATCAGGTCGGAATGATGTTCCATAAAAAGGGGAGCCTCCGTTTCGGCAAGCGCACCGGCTTGCGGGTTTTGATTGTATCATAGCATAAAATCCGCCGCCCCCGCGTGCCGGGATGCAAACATTCTGTGGAAATTTTGTGCAGAACTTGAACCGGGGGCGGGCGGTAGGCTATAATAAACCAGTTAAAGCACTATATTGTAAAATTGCGAAAGCAAACGGAAAAACCAACAGATAAAGGATGTATTCGGTTTGAAAAAACTGTTTTCAATATTGGCCGCAGCTGTGCTGGGCGCAGCTGTGCTGGCTCCTTGTGCCGCGGCGGAGGACCTGCCCCAGGTAACCTGCGAGGCCTATGTGGTCATGGATGCAGACACCGGCCAGGTCATCATGGAAAAGAACCCGGACGAGGTGCTGTATCCGGCCTCGATCACCAAAATCATGACGCTGGGCCTGACCATGGAAAAGGCCCAGGGCGACTGGTCCGCCCAGCTGACCATTGACTACGATGTGGCCCACAGCCTGGAGTCCAACTCCACCCACATTGCTCTTCTGCCCGGAGAGGTGGTCACGCTGGAGGACGTGATCTACGGCACCCAGATGGAGAGCGCCAACGATGGGGCCAACGCCCTGGCGGAATACTTCGGCGACGACGGTACCATTGCCAGCGGCGTGGAAAAGATGAACGCCAAGGCCGAAGAATTGGGCCTGACCAACACCCATTATGCCAACCCCCACGGCCTGTACGATGAAAACCATTACACCAGCGCCCGGGATATGGCCAATCTGACCCGCTGGGCCATGCAGCAGCCGGGCTTTATGGATGTGTTCTGCCGCAACGATGAATGGCGCATGGCTGCCACCAACCTGCAGCCCGAACGGGCTTTCCACTGCACCGACTGGCTGCGTGTGGGCGGGCCGCTGCTGTACCGGGCCTATGAAAAGGGCGGAAAGAGCGGCTTTCACGACCAGGCAGGCTATACCTACGTGGGCTATGCCGAGCAGGACGGCCTGAACCTGATCGTGGTGGTGCTGAAATCCGTGGGCCTCAACGGCAACTACAAGGATGCCGCGGCCCTGCTGGATTACGCCTTCGCCCATTACCGGCGGGTGACCATCGCCAGCCCGCAGGAGACCTATGAGGTCCCCCTGGTGGGCGGCGGCTTCGAGAGTCTGGGCAATGTGCAGGTGTCCGCCCAGGGAGCCGACGTGCTGCTGAACGACGCCTTCACCGAGGCGGATGTGACCGCCCAGTTCGATATCCCCGAGCAGTATGTGCTGGGGCAGGGCTTCTCGGCCACAGTGACGTATCTCTTGGCGGAAAATGCCCTTCAGCCCACGGCCCTGCGCACGGTGGCTCTTTCGGTGAGCGGTCTGGAGCAGATCCTGCAGGCCAACACCTATGTGCCCCAGAAGACGGCGGGCGACGGACGGATGTATCTGGGCATCGGCGTGGCGGTGGCCGCGGCAGCGGTGGCCATTCTGCTGGCGCTGCGTCTGGTGCGCAGCGGCGGCGGACTGCAGAGCTTTGCCGCAAAGCGGGCGCAGGAGACCGGTCTGCCCGCAGACTTCCAGATCATCACCCGCAGCGGCCCGGTGAATTCCGCGCCGGTGCGCACGCTGGATGTGCGCCGTTCCTCCACCAAGGAAGGGCACGACGACCGCACCGATCTGCCCCGGCGCTGAGCGTATAAGCCCAATCCAATAAAATCAGGCGGCCCGCCGCCCCGGAATTTGTTTTCCTGGGGTGGCGGGCTTTTTTTGTGCTTTCGGCAAAACAGCAAAAGCCTCTGATCTGGCGGGCAGGGGCTTTTGCTGGAATTGCTGTTGCGCTTTGAGACGGGATGGGGTAAAATATACCATGAATATGTTTGTCCTGCCGCACGGGCGGGACCGTTTACAGCGGGAGGGAATTGCGTTGATGAACATCATGCCCAATGATCTGGGCCGCCAGTACAGCCTGCACGCGGCGGAGTATGAGGAAAAAGCCCTGCAGGTGCTGCGCAGCGGCTGGTATGTGCTTGGCAAAGAGGTGGAGGCCTTTGAAAAGGAATGGGCCGAATACATCGGCGCGAAGCATTGCGTGGGTTTGGCCAGCGGGCTGGACGCGCTGTGGATCAGCTTCCGCTTGCTGGGCGTGGGCGCGGGCGACGAGGTGATCGTCTGCTCCAATGCTTACATCGCCTGCGTGATGGGCATCTCCATGAACGGGGCCACCCCGGTGTTCGTGGAGCCGGACGAATACGACAACATCGACGCGGAAAAAATCGAGGCCGCCATCACCCCCAAAACCAAGGCCATTCTGGCAGTGCATCTGTATGGCCAATCCTGCGACATGACCCGCATCATGGGCATTGCGAAGGCCCATGATCTGAAGGTGGTGGAGGACTGCGCCCAGAGCCACGGCAACCACTGGCAGGGCCAGACCGTGGGCACCTTCGGCGACGTGGGCTGCTTCTCGTTCTACCCCACCAAGGGCTGCGGCGCCTTTGGTGACGCGGGCTGCATCGTGACGAACAGCGACGAGCTGGCGCAGAAGTTCCGGGTCTACCGCAACTACGGCAGCGAAAAGCGCTATCACAACCAGGTGGTTGGCACCAACTCCCGGCTGGACGAGTTGCAGGCAGGCCTGCTGCGGGTGAAGCTGAGCCATCTGGACGGCTTTAACGCCGAGCGCTGCACCATTGCCGAGACCTACAATAAGGAATTGAAAAATCCCCACGTTCATCTGCCCAAGATCCGCCCCGGGGCAGACTGCACCTGGCATCAGTACGTGGTGCATGTGCCCAAGGGACGCGATGCTCTGGCTGCTTATCTGAAGGAAAAGGGCATTGGCACCATCATCCATTACCCCATCCCGCCGCATCTGTCCGAGGCATATGCCTATCTGGGCTTCGGTGTGGGGGATTTCCCCATCGCCGAGCGCTATGCCGGCGAGGTGCTCAGCCTGCCCATGTACAACGGTATGACCGAAGAAGAGCAGCGCTATGTGATCGACGCTATCAACCAGTGGGAGCCGTGAGGAAAAACAGCTGATGAAACAAAACACAAATTACGATAAAGTGAAGCTGCTGCGCTTCGGCGATTTGGGCGACGAGCGGGGCAGCCTGATCGTGGTGGAGGGCGAGCGGGACGTGCCCTTTGCCATCCAGCGGGTGTTCTATATCTACGGCAGTGACGCCACCGTGATGCGGGGCCAGCACGCCAACCGGAACACCGAGTTCGTGCTGGTGAATGTGGCGGGCAAGAGCAAGGTGCGGGTGGACGACGGCCTGGGCCGTGAGCAGGTCTATCACCTGGATCAGCCCAACACCGGCATCTACATTCCTCGCATGGTGTGGAAGGATATGTACGATTTTTCGCCGGACAGTGTGCTGCTGGTTCTTTGCAGCGAACACTATGATGGAGAAGAATATATCCGCGATTACGAGGCGTTCCGGGCCGAGATGGCCCGTGAAAGCGAATCGGACCGCTGAGAGCCAAAACAACAAAACAAGGAGACATACGAAAATGGGGAAGTTTACGTTTGTTGAGACCGGGCTGCCCGGTGTGCTGGTGATCGAGCCCACCGTCTTCGGCGATGCCCGCGGCTATTTTATGGAGACCTTCCAGAAGGAAGAGTTTGCCGCCGCCGGTATCACCGACGAGTTCGTACAGGACAACCAGTCCAAGTCCAGCCGGGGCGTGCTGCGGGGGCTGCACTTCCAGAAGGAGCACACCCAGGGCAAGCTGGTTCGGGTGACCAAAGGCGAGGTGTTCGACGTGGCCGTGGACTGCCGCCCGAACAGCGCCACCTTCGGCAAATGGGTGGGCGTGACCCTGAGCGACGAGAACAAAAAGCAGTTCTACGTGCCCAAGGGCTTTGCTCACGGCTTCCTGGTGCTGAGCGATGAGGCCGAGTTCTGCTACAAGTGCACCGACTACTACGACCCCACCGCCGAGGGCGGCATCCCTTACAACGACCCCACCGTGAACGTGGAATGGCCGGACTGCGGCTGTGAGTATCTGCTGAGCGAAAAGGACAAAAAGCACGAGCCTTTTGCTGCCCAGAACTTCGAGTATTTCAACAAGTGGTAAGGGAGCGCCGGTATGCTGAAACTTTATGTGCAGGATTTTTTGCGCTACCGCTACCTGCTGTACAATCTGATTAGCCGTGATTTCAAGCTGAAATACCGCCGCAGTGTGCTGGGTGTGGCCTGGAGCGTGCTCAACCCGCTGATGATGTGTGCGGTGATGTTCGTGATCTTCAACACCCTGATGGCAGGCATGCGGGGCGAGGGCATCGAGAACTTTGCGGTGTATCTGGTGATCGGCCAGCTGCTGTTCAACTTCTTCCGCGAGTCCACCACCATGGCCATGTCCAGCGTGATGAACAACGCCATGCTGCTGCGCAAGGTGTATATCCCGAAATACATCTTCCCGCTGCAGAAGATCTGCTTCGGTCTGGTGAACTGCCTGTTCAGCTTCATCGCCCTGATCATCGTGATGCTTATCACCCGGGCACCGCTGCATCCCACCATCCTGCTGGGGCTGTATCCGCTGCTTACGCTGGCGGTGTTCAGCCTGGGCATCGGCATGGTACTGTCCGCCTTGGCCGTGTTCTTCCGGGATGTGATCCATCTGTGGGAGGTATTCACCACCATTCTCATGTGGTTCTCGGCCATCTTCTACACTCCTGAGCAGTTCGGCAATGCCCTGCTGGAGGGCCTGATTGCCCTGAATCCCCTGTACCAGTACATCACCGCCTTCCGCGATACTGTGATGTACGGCCAGCTGCTGAGCGGTGCGCAGATTCTGATCTGTGCCGCCTGGGCGCTGGTCATGCTGGCGCTGGGTCTGCTTGTGTTCAAAAAGACCCAGGATAAATTTGTTCTGTATATGTAAGGAGGCGCGGGAAATTGCAGCAGCCTATCATTGAAGTCAATAATGTTTCCATGCGCTTCAACCTGGCCAAGGAAAAAAGCGAGAGCCTGAAGGAATACTTTCTGCAGCTGGTCAAGGGCAAATTGCGGTTTGATGAGTTTTTTGCTCTGAAGGACGTGAGCCTGCAGGTGCAGCCCGGCGATTTTTACGGCCTGATCGGTCTGAACGGCAGCGGCAAATCCACCCTGCTCAAGGTTATTTCCGGCGTGTACAAGCCCAGCAGCGGCACCTGCAAGGTCCGGGGTACCGTTGCGCCCCTGATCGAGCTGGGCGCGGGTTTTGACATGGACCTGACCGCCCGGGAGAATATCTACCTGAACGGCACGGTTCTGGGCTTCAGTCCCAAGTACATCGACGCTCATTTTGAGGAGATCGTGGAATTCAGCGAGCTGCGGGACTTTCTGGACGTGCCGCTGAAGAACTACTCCAGCGGCATGGTGGCTCGCCTGGCCTTTGCGGTGGCCACCATCACCAAGCCGGACGTGCTGATTGCCGACGAGATTCTGGCAGTGGGTGACTTTCTGTTCCAGGAAAAGTGCGAGCAGCGCATGCAGAAGCTGATGAGCGGCGGCACCACCGTGATTCTGGTGAGCCACTCCATCGAGCAGATCGAGCGTATGTGCAACAAGGTAGCCTGGCTGGAGCATGGCCGCATCAAGATGAACGGCCCTACCCAGGAGGTCTGCGAGGCTTATAAGCAGACCACCCGTGAGGATGGCAGCCACTGAAAATAAAACGCAGCCAAGGCGGCACGGGGCGGTCAGCCACGCGCCTGACCTTGGCTGTTTTCAAAAGGAATGTGCGAAATGGCAAAGCAAAACAACAACCAGCCCCTGCCCGCGGATGTTGCCCAAAAGGACAGCGTGGGCGGTATGGCGAGGCGCCTGCTGGACCCGGCCCATGTGAAGCAGCTGGCCGCCTGGTGTGCTCAGGTGGCCAAAGAGGAGGGTGGCCAGGCCCTGTGGCGGGAGATCAGCTTCCGGGTGAATCTGGCGCTGCACCGGGATACCTGGCAGTACCGGGCGGACCTGCCCACCCGCCGGATGCTCAAGCACCAGCGGGCCGAGGGCGTACCCGGCGGGCCGAAGATCAGCGTGGTGGTGCCCCTTTACAACACTCCGCTGCCCTTTTTGAAGCAGATGATCGAGAGCGTGACCGGCCAGAGCTACCAGAACTGGCAGCTGGTGCTGGCCGATGCTTCGGACGAAGCACACGCTAATGTGGGTGCGGTGGCCCGAAAGTATGCCGCAAGGGACGAGCGCATCACCTACAAAAAGCTGGCGGAAAATCAGGGCATCGCAGGCAACACCAACCAGGGCTACGCGCTGGCAAACGGCGACTGGCTGACCCTGCTGGACCATGACGACGTGCTCTACCGCAACGCCCTGCACGAGGTGGCAAAGGCCGCCGTGGCGGGCGCGGACTTCGTCTACTCGGACGAGATTGTGCTCAGCGCGGATTTAAAGCATCTGGTGGACTACCACTTCAAGCCGGATTTTGAGCCGGACTATCTGCGGGGCTGCAACTACATCACCCACCTGGCAGCCTTCTCCCGGGGCCTGTTTGAGGCTACCGGCGGCGGAGAGCGGGTGGAGTACGACGGCAGCCAGGACTTCGAGCTGATTCTGCGCCTTACCGAAAAAGCCAAAAAGATTGTGCACATCCCCTATGCCCTTTACATCTGGCGCAGCCACGCCGCCTCCACCGCTTCCTCCATGGACGCAAAGCCCTATGCACTGGCGGCGGGCGAGCGGGCCCTCAACGACCACCTGAAACGAGTGGGGCTTGCGGGTGAGGCAACCCGCATTCCGGGCTGCCCCGGCGCCTACCGGGTTCGGTATGAACTGACTGGCACCCCGCTCATCAGCATCATGATTCCCAACAAGGATCATGTGGAGGACCTGTCCCGCTGTCTGGAAAGCCTGTACAAATATGCGGGCTACAGCCGGTTTGAGGTCATCGTGATCGAGAACAACTCCACCGATCCGGCCACCTTCAAATATTACGAAAAGGCCAAGCAGCAGTTTGCCAACCTGCAGGTGGTAAAGTACGAGGGCGGGTTCAATTTCTCCGCCATCAACAACTTCGGCCGCAAATTTGCCAAGGGCGAGCAGCTGCTGCTTTTGAACAACGACGTGGAGCTGCTCAGCGAGGGCTTCCTGGCCGAGATGCTCATGTACAGTCAGCGGCCGGACGTGGGCTGCGTGGGCGCGAAGCTCTACTTCCCGGACGATACCATCCAGCACGCCGGTGTGTTCCTGGGCATCAACGGCACCGCGGGCCACAGCCATAAGAGTCACCCCCGCGCTTCGGCGGGCGATCTGTACCGGCTGGCCACCCCGCAGGATCTGATGGCGGTGACCGGCGCCTGCCTGATGGTGAAGGCCTCCCTCTACGATGCCTGCGGCGGCCTGGATGAGGAAAAATTCGCCGTGGCCTACAACGACATTGACCTGTGCCTGAAGCTCTGGCAGCAGGGGCTGCTCAACGTGTTTACCCCCTTTGCCGAGGCCTATCACCACGAAAGCAAGAGCCGCGGCCTGGATACCCTGAGCGAGAACGCCAAGCGCTACGAGCGGGAAAAGGCGAACTTCATCGAGAAGTACACCCCGCTCATCCAGAAGGGCGACCCCTATTACAACCGGCATTTCAACCTGCTGTTTGAAAATTACGGCCTGAAATAAGGCCGCGTGCCCCAAAATTCAAATCCATCAAAGGAGAGGACCCTCCATTGAATCTGAAACTGAAACGCATCAAAGAGCTGATGGCCTACACCCTCCAGGTGCTGAAGGAGGAGGGAATCGGGCCGGTGCTGCGGCGGGCCATTGGCTTCATCAAGCGGCGCTTCTTTGGCAAAAAGGCCCGCTATCTGCCGAAAAAACAGGTGCTGGAGGCCCAGCGCAGGGAGTGCGCCCAGGGCGCGCCGGGGCCGGTGATCTCCATCTGTGTGCCGCTGTACAATACGCCGGAACCCTTCCTGCGCCAGCTGCTGGACAGTGTGCTGAACCAGACCAGCCCCGGTTGGGAACTGTGCCTGGCGGATGCCTCCGACGATGCTCACCGCCCGGCGGTGAAAAAGCTGGTAGACGCGGCGGCCCAGAAGGCGGGCGAGCGCATCCGCTATAAGGTGATCGAGAACAAGGGCATCAGCCACAACACCAACCACGCGGCGGCGCTGGCCACCGGGGAATATCTGGCCCTGGCGGACCACGACGACGTGCTGGCTCCACACGCCATCTATACCGTGCAGAAGGCCATTGCCGAGACCGGCGCGGCCTTCCTGTACAGCGACGAGGCCCTGTTCACCAAGAAGATCGAAAAGCCCACGGTGGGCCACTTCAAGCCGGATTATGCCCCGGACTACCTGCTCTGCTGCAACTACATCTGCCATCTGGCGGGGTTCCGCCGGTCAGAATTTCTGGCGGTGGGCGGCGAGCGGCCGGAGTGCGACGGCAGCCAGGACCACGATTTGTTCCTGCGGCTGCTGGAGCGGCTGAAGCCCAGTCAGATCTGCCACATTCCCCAGGTGCTTTATTACTGGCGGGTGCATGCGGCCAGCACCAGCGGCGGTGTGGCGGCCAAGCCCTATGTGGCCAAGGCGGCGAAGAAGGCCATTGCGGACCATCTGCAGCGCACCGGCCAGCAGGGTGAGGTGAAGGACGGCATCTTCCCCAGCACCTACAAGGTGGACTGGGTCATCCCCGGCGAGCCGCTGGTGAGCATCCTGATCCCCAACAAGGACCACACCGACGACCTGGAAAAGTGCCTTGCCTCGGTTTACGGAAAAACCACCTGGCAGCGCTTTGAAGTAATCGTGATCGAGAACAACTCCACCGACCCGGCCACCTTCGAGTATTATGAAAAGGCGAAGGAACGGTTTGCCAATCTGCAGGTGGTGAAGTTCGAGGACGGCTTCAACTTCTCAGCCATCAACAACTTCGGACGCAAGTTTGCCAAGGGCGAGTATCTGCTGCTGCTCAACAACGACGTGGAGATCATCAACGGTGAATGGCTCACCGAGATGCTCATGCAGGCCAGCCGCCCCGGCGCGGCCATCTGTGGCGCCATGCTCTATTACCCGGACGATACCATCCAGCACGCGGGCATCATCACCGGTCTGGGCGGCTATGCGGGCCACAGCCACAAGTACAAAAAGGCCGGCGGCAGCGGCTACATGTTCCGTCTGGCCACCGTGCAGGATTTTTCCGCCGTTACCGCCGCCTGCCTGCTGGTGCGCAGCGAGGTGTACGACGAGATGGGCGGCCTGGATGAGGGCTTCACCGTGGCCTTCAACGACGTGGACTTCTGCCTGCGGGTGCGGGATGCGGGTTACCGGATCGTCTGGACCCCTTACGCCCGGCTGTATCACTACGAGAGCAAGAGCCGTGGCAGCGATGAGAAGGACAAAGCCAAGAAGGAGCGGTTCGCCACCGAGCAAAAGCGCCTGACCGACCGCTTTACCCGTTACGGCCTGACCCACGATCCCTATTACAACCCCAGTCTGACGCTGGACCGGGAGGATTTTTCCGAGAGTGCCGATCTGCGAAACCTGAAGGACCCGAAGGCCGCCTTGTAAAAGAGAGGAAACAAAAATGAAAAAGCTTTCGCGCCGCAGGGCGCGGTTTGTAATCCTGGCCTTCTGGGCGGGCATGGCACTGGTGATTGCCGGTGGCTGCCTGAGGCAGTTTGTCCTGTTTGAGCTGGGCCTGGCGACGGTGGTGGCCGCCTGGATGGTCAAGCAATTCGGACTGCGCTGCCCCCACTGCGGCTACCCCGGTGTGCTGCCCCGCTGGAAGGGCAAGGGCGGCTGCATCCGCTGCGGCCGCACCGTGGAATTTGACGACTGACCGGTTTTAAACCGGCAGAAAATTTACCCCCAAAAAAGAGGTGTATCCTATGGAATTCAAGATCAACGAAAACAGCATTGTATACGGCGACGAGACCCGGGAACTGGCCCGGATCACCTTCCCCCAGGTGGCGCCCGGCGTGGTCGACATTGACCACACCTTCGTGGGCGAGGAGCTGCGGGGCCAGGGCATGGCCGGTCAGCTGATGGAGCAGTGCGTGGCCCAGCTGCGTGCAACCGGCCGTAAGGCCCGCACCAGCTGCAGCTACGCCGCAAAGTGGTTTGAAAAGCATCCCGAAGAAGCGGATCTGCTGGACAAGTAAAAAATAAGGCCGCCGGTTTTCCCTGAGCAGGGAAGACCGGCGGCCTTTGTTTTGTGTGGATTTATGGCAACATCGCGCAATTCAAAGCAAACGCCGCCTGCAATTGTGCGGTGCTGTCTTATTTCTTTTTGGGGCGGCGGGGGGCATAGCCTGCCTTTTTGGGTGCCGGGCCGCGCTTTGCCTCACCTGCTCTGCGGGGCGCTTTTTCGAAGCCGGGCTTTTTTGGTGCCGAACCTTTTTTGACCGGAGGCTGTTTTTTTCGCACGCTCCAGCCGAAGGTGCCCAGCTCCTCGCCCAGGCTGTAGTACTGGCCGTGGGCGTAGGCCAGAAGGCCTGCCCGCTCCAGATGCAGTTTGCCTGCCGCATCCAGCAGGTTTTCGCTCACATTTACAGCCACCACGTCCGCCAGAAACAGATCGTGGGTGCCCAGAGGGATCTGCTGGAACACCTTGCATTCCAGATTCACCGGGCTTTCTCCCACCAGGGGGCAGCCCACCTGACTGGCAGGCAAAGCAGTCAGGCCCATGGCCTCGAATTTGTTCACGTCCCGGCCGCTCTTTACGCCGCACCAGTCTACGGCCCGGGCCAGGGCGGTGGTGGGCAGATTGATGACGAACGCGCCGCTTTCCTGGATCAGCCCGTAGCTGTGGCGGCTGGGCCGCACCGAGATGGAGACCCGGGGTGGGTGGGTGTTCACAATGCCCGCCCAGGCCACGGTGAACACGTTGGGAGCCTCCGGCGTGCCGCAGCTGACCAGCACCGGGGGAATGGGGCCAAGCAGTACGCTGCCCTTCCAGGTGATCTTGTTCATTTGTCGTTGCCTTTCGCTATTGAAGTTGATGTTGCTTCCGGATTAGAAAGAGAAAAGCTTTCGGGTCAGGGGGATTTTTTTCGCGACCCAGATAATCAGAAGGGAAGCTGCAATCATCCAGATGCTTTTGACTGTATTCAAAACGATGCCGCAGGGGAAATTAAACCGGAATTGTATTTTGAGAAAAACAATTCCCACGAGCATGTGCAGCATATAAATGCCCCAGGTGTTTTGAGAAATATACTGGATCAATCTGTTTTTTCGGTCTTTCAGTGTTGTACAGAAAACATAGAATAAGGATACGCACATCAATGCCGTTGCAATGGAAAAATATCCATCGATCACAATGCAGTTTACATCTGCACTAAGGTTCTGAAAACGATTGATACCCAGCAGAAGCAGCCAACCGGTACCAAAGGTGCAAAGTGCCGGAATCAAGTAACTGGTGCTGTGGTGCTTTTGCGTGAATTCGTACAATTCACCACCGAGTAAGAACCAAACAATGCAGTATCCGTAGGTGCCGAAAATGTAAAAGCTTTGCATATAAGAAAAGCTGAAACTGCTCTGTAATTTGAAAATATGGCAGAAAACATCCCATAAAAGAGAAATTCCGTTCAAACCGAAGGTGAAAAAAGCAATGATGCCAAGAAGATAACGCGTTGCAGTTCGCCCGGCGGAAGAATCCCAGCTGCATTTTAGCAATGGATAAATGCAATAAATTCCAACAAGAGCATACAGATACCAGAAATGCCCCAGTTCAAAACCATCCAGAGTGTTTTTCCCAATCAAAAAAGAAAGGATATCGCCGGGAGCAAGCGCACTCAGGTCTTTGTTCCAGGCAAGTGCCTGCACGAGCATGCTCAGAAGTTTCCAGAGTGCACAGAGCAGAATGATCCGCAGTGTTTTCTGGTAGTGACGGTGAATATCACATTTTCCGCGGTTCAACAGCAAAGCTCCGTTTACCATAAAAAACAGCGGCACGCCCATGCAGGAAGTAATGGCAATAAAATTATCAAAAATGGAAGTGTTGAAATGCATATAATGGGTTTGACACACCAGATAAATTGCCAGGGCTTTGATGGCATCCAATGCAAAATCTCGTTTGCGCGGCTGCACAGAAGTGGAGGAAGTGCCAAGCGAAGCTGAACTACACAATACAAAACTCTCCTTAATAGTTAAAGCTGGTTTCGTTATTTTTGGGAATTTTCACGGTTCCATGTGCACTTCTCGATGATATAACGGGGGCGCTGCTTTGTCTCCAGATAGATCTTGCCGATGTACTCGCCGATCACGCCCAGGCACAGCAGCTGGATGCCGCCCATGAAGCAGACGATGCTGGTGGTGGAAGCCCAGCCTGCCACCGTGCTGCCCAGAATGGCTTCCACCACGGCCCAGATCACGCCCACAAAGCTGATCACGGAAATCAGTGCGCCGAAGCCGGTAATCAGCCGGATGGGTTTCACCGACAGGCTGGTGATGCCGTCAAAGGCCAGAGCCAGCATCTTTTTCAGAGGATAGTGGCTTTCGCCCGCGATGCGCTCGGCCCGCTCGTAGTACACACTGGTGCTCTTGAAGCCAACCAGCGGCACCATGCCCCGCAGGAAAATGTTGACCTCCTTGAAGTTGGCAAACTCGTTCAACACCCGGCTGCTCATCAGCCGGTAGTCCGCATGGTTGAATACCACCTGCGCGCCCATCCAGTTCATCAGCTTGTAGAAGCCCTCGGCGGTAAAGCGCTTGAAGAAGGTGTCGGTGTCCCGCTTGGAGCGCACGCCGTACACCACCTCGCAGCCGTCCCAGTAGGCATCCACCATGGCGTCCATGGCGTTGATGTCATCCTGGCCGTCGCAGTCGATGCTGATGGTGATGTCACACCGGTCCTTCACGGTCATCAAACCGCCCAGCAGGGCGTTCTGATGACCCCGGTTGCGGGAAAGACAGACTCCCTCGAAGTGCTCGTCGCTTTTGGCCAGCTCCTGAATGATGTTCCAGGTATTGTCCTTGGAGCCGTCGTTCACAAAAACCACCCGGCTTTCGGGGGCAACCCGACCCTTTTCAATCAGGCTGTTGATCTTTTCCAGGAACATGCCGCTGGTTACGGGCAGAACCTCCTGCTCGTTGTAGCAGGGAATAACAATGTATAAAATGGGGGCTTTCATAATAGCTTATATCTCCTTTTAACAGTGATATTGACGGGTCAGTTCCGCCTTATTCAGCAGCTTGAAGCTGTTTTTGTAGGTTTCAATCAGGCCCTCATCCCGCATGCGGGAGATCTCCCGGCTGAGCGCGCTGCGTTCGCAGTTCAGGTAATCCGCCAGCCCGGCACGGGAAAAGGGGATAGTAAAGGTGTCAGCTCCGGCCCGGGCGGCCTCCTCCAGCAGATAGGCGCACAGTTTGCTGCGCAGGCTCTTTAAAATCAGCAGGTCCACCCGGCGGTTCAAAGCGAAGTATTTGTCCGAAATGGTGCACACCAGATTCTGCATCAGCTGAAAATGACTGCCGTGCATCCGAGCGCAGGGGTGCAAAATCTTCTGATAGGGGACGAACAGCACCTGGCAGTCGGTTTTGGCGATCACCGTGACCGGGCTTTTTGTGCTGCTGCCGCTGAGTACGTCGCCGAACAGACTTCCTGCTTCCATCAGGGTGATGGCTACGCTGCCGCCGTCCGGTGTGTTTTTTACCGCCTCCACCTGCCCGGCCAGCACGATGCCCACATCCCGCATTTCATAGCCGGAAAGCAGCACGATCTCGCCCTTGGAAAAAGCGCGGGCGGCGGGCTGGAAACACTCCATGGTCATGCGCAGCTCCGCCAGGCTCAGGCCCCGGAACAGGGTGGTTTGCAGCAGGATGGGAAGGTGATCTTCCAGTAGAATGGAATTGCGCATGGCATTGGCTCCTTTGTGCGGGTGGTTGGTTGCCGCCGCAACGGCATAATTTCTTTTATTATAGTAGAATACAAATAAAAAGGCAAACCGGATCTTACCGGAACAACTGCCCAGAAGGAGAGAACTTTCATGAAACGTTTGTTGAGCATGGTAATGGCGGCCGCGATGGCCCTGAGCCTGGCTGCCTGCGGCAGCACCGGCACTCCCAGCAGTACCGCGTCTTCCCAGGCGGCTTCCTCTCAGGCTGCGTCCAGCGCGCCTGCCTCCAGCCAGGCGGAAAGCACTGCCGCAAGTGCTTCTGAGAGCACCGCCGCCGACGGCGCCATGCGCATTGCGGGCCTGCAGGGTCCCACCACCATGGGTATGGTCAAGCTGATGAAGGACCAGGAGAGCATGGAGAGCCCCTTGTATGAGGTGACCATGTACGGCGCAGCGGATGAGATTGTGCCGCTGCTCACCAAGGGCGAGCTGGACGCGGCGGCCATCCCCGCCAACCTGGCCGCTACCCTGTACCAGAAGACCGAGGGCCAGATTCAGGTGGCTGCGGTGAACACCCTGGGCGTTCTGTATGTGGTGACCACCGGCGACGAGGTGGCCAGTGTAGCCGACCTGGCCGGCAAGACCATCTACTCCACCGGCAAGGGCACCACCCCCGAGTACGTGCTCAACTACATCCTCAGTGAAAACGGCATTGACCCGGCCAAGGATGTGACCATCGAGTACAAGAGCGAGGCCACCGAGGTACTGTCCACGCTGCAGAGCGCGGGCGAAGGCGCCGTGGCGGTTCTGCCCCAGCCCTATGTGACTGCCGCCCAGGCTCAGGTAGAGGGCCTGACCGTGGCGCTGGACCTGACCGAGGAATGGAATAAGATTGACCCGGATTCCCAGCTGATCACCGGTGTGCTGGCTGTGCGCAGCGACTACGCCGAGCAGCATCCCGAGGAGCTGGAGGCCTTCCTGGCGGACTACCGCAGCAGCATTGAGTGGGTGACCGCCAACACCGCCGATGCGGCCCAGCTGGTGGCGGAGTATGGCATCGTGGCCAAGGCCCCCCTGGCCGAGAAGGCTCTGCCCGCCTGCAACATCACCTACATGGACGGCGCGGACATGAAGCAGGCCCTGAGCGGCTATCTGGACGTGCTGTACCAGCAGGATGCCGCTTCGGTGGGCGGCGCACTGCCGGGCGACGACTTCTACTATGGAGTGGAATAAACGAATCAAACAAGCGGCCGCCATCCTGTTTTGGGTGGCGGTCTGGCAGTTTGGGGCCATGGCGATTCCCCAGAAATTTCTGCTGGCCTCCCCTCTGGAAACCCTGGAAAAGCTGGTGGGCCTTGTGCCCACCGCAGTGTTCTGGCAGCGGGTGGGCTTCAGCGCCCTGCGTATTCTGGCGGGCTTTTTCAGCGCGCTGGCGGCGGGTGTGGTGCTGGCGGCGGCCAGCGCCTGGCTGGAGCCGGTGCGGGTGCTGATCCAGCCGCTGATGCAGCTGATCAAGGCGGTGCCGGTGGCCAGCTTTATCATCCTGGCTCTTTTGTGGGTGCGCAGTGCCAACCTGGCGGTGCTCATCGGCTTTTTGATGGTGCTGCCGGTGGTGTATACCGCGGTGCTGGAGGGCATCCAGCAGACCGACCGGCAGCTGCTGGAAATGGCGAAGGTGTTCTGTATTCCCTTTTCCCGGGCTTTGTGGGCCATCTGGCTGCCCCAGGTCTGGCCCTATTTTGTGCAGAGCTGTACCGTGGGCATGGGCCTTGCCTGGAAAAGCGGCATTGCCGCCGAGGTCATCGGCCTTCCGGACGGCAGCATCGGCGAGGCGCTGTATCAGGCAAAGCTCTATCTGGAGACCGGCGAGCTGTTCGCCTGGACGGCGGTGATCGTACTGGTGAGCGGTGCGTTTGAAGCAGTGTTTGTCCGGCTGCTGGCGGCAGCGGGCAGGCGGCTGGAAGGAGGCGGCGCATGAAGGCGGTGCTGAGCGGCGTGAGCAAGCGTTACGGGGACCAATGGGTGCTGCGGGACCTGAACCTGACCCTGGAGGGCACCAACGTGCTGATGGCACCTTCCGGCCGGGGCAAGACCACCCTGGCCCGGCTGTTGTTGGGACTGGAAGCGCCGGATGCGGGCCGGGTGGAAACCGACGGCCGGATCGTGGCCCAGTTCCAGGAGGACCGGCTCTGCGGCCAGCTCACAGCAGTGGGCAATGTGGCCCTGTGCTGCCCCCAGCTGCGGCGGGAACAGATCGAAACGGCTCTAACCCAGCTGGGCCTTTGCGAAGAGGACTGGTCCAAGCCTGCACGGCAGCTGTCCGGCGGGCAGGCCCGGCGGGTGGCATTGGCCCGGGCGGTGCTGGCCCCGGCAGAGGGTGTGATTCTGGACGAGCCCTTTAAGGGTCTGGACGAGGAAACGCGCCAGCGGGCCATGAACTGGGTGAGCCGGATGATGGAAGGCCGCTGGCTGCTGCTCATCACACACGACGAGCAGGAGGGCGAAGCCTTCGGAGGAGCCAGTGTGGAAATTTTGTAAACTGCAGAAAAACGGATAAAAAGCAAACAGATTGTATCAGGCAGTTTTGCCCGCACCTTCATCTTAAATTGTGCGGTATTGCCTAAAATTTACAATCTGTTTGCTTTTGTTTTTGACAATTTGCTTGTAAGCGCCGGGGTCAAAGACTATAATAAAGGTAACGACAGGACCGGCCCGCGCCGCCCCGTTCGGGTGTAGGTGCGGGCGGCAATAAAGGAGGCCCCGCAGGATATGAAGCTTACATTTTTGGGCGCAGCCCATGAGGTCACCGGAAGCTGTTATCTGCTTCAGGCAAACGACCAGAACATCATGATCGACTGCGGCATGGAGCAGGGCAAGGATATTTATGAAAATCAGCCCCTACCGCTGGCACCCGGCCAGGTGGACAGCCTGCTGCTCACCCACGCCCACATCGACCATTCCGGCCGCATCCCGCTGATGGTGAAAAACGGGTATCGGGGGCCGGTGTTTGCCACCACCGCCACCGCCGAGCTGTGCAACATCATGCTGCGCGACTCCGCCCACATCCAGGAATTTGAGGCGGAATGGCGCAACCGTAAGGCAAAGCGTTCGGGCGCGGCGGAATACGAGCCCATCTACACCATGCAGGATGCGGAGGACGCACTGAAGCTGTTTGAACCGATTGATTACGGCGAGACCTTTAATGTGGCCCACGGCGTGAAGGGCCGGTTTGTGGATGTGGGCCATCTACTGGGCTCGGCCAGCATCGAACTATGGGTTACCGAGGGAGAAGTCACCAAAAAGCTGGTCTTCTCGGGCGACATCGGCAACGACCACCAGCCGCTGCTCAAGGACCCGCAATACATTTCCGAAGCGGACTATGTGGTGATGGAATCCACCTACGGCGACCGGAGCCACGGTCCCCGGCCGGATTACGTGACCGAGCTGGCGGGGGTCATTCAGGAGACCTTCGACCGGGGCGGCAATCTGGTCATCCCCAGCTTCGCGGTGGGCCGTACCCAGGAAATGCTGTATTTCCTGCGGCAGATCAAGGAGCAGAACCTGGTGAAGGGCTACGGCGACTTCACCGTCTATGTGGACAGTCCGCTGGCCGTGGAGGCCACCCATATCTTCCGGGATCAGTGGTCGGAATGCTACGACGAGGAGGCTCGGGCACTGGTGCAGCAGGGGGTCAATCCCATCAGCTTCAAGGGCCTGAAGCTGGCCGTGAGCAGCGACGATTCCAAGGCCATCAACTTTGACCAGAGCCGCAAGGTGATTCTTTCTGCCAGCGGTATGTGTGAGGCGGGACGCATCCGCCATCACCTGAAGCATAACCTGTGGCAGCCCCAGTGCACCGTGCTCTTCGTGGGATACCAGAGCCCCGGCACCCTGGGCCGCGCTCTGGTGGAAGGCGCCAAGGAGGTCCGGCTGTTCGGCGAGACCATTGAGGTGCGGGCTCAGATCAAGGTGCTGGCAGGCGTTTCCGGCCACGCAGACAACGAGGGCCTGATGCGCTGGGCCGCCGCCTTCAAGGACCATAAGCCTCAGCATGTGTTTGTGACCCATGGTGAAGACACCGTCTGCGATATCTTTGCCAACCGGCTGATGGCCGAGCTGGGCTACTCCGCCAGCGCTCCCTACAACGGCGCGATTTACGATCTGGTAAGCGGTCACTGCCTGGCTTTGGGCAACCGCAAGCGCATCGAGGAGAAGAAGGCAGGCCTGCGCAGTCAGAACCCGGTGTTCCGCCGCCTGCTGGATGCCGGTCATCGCCTGCTGAACATCATCAAGGCCAAGGAGGGGCACGCCAACAAGGAGCTGGCCCGCATGGCAAGCCAGGTGGAAGCTCTGTGCGAGAAATGGGAGGATTGACCCGGAAAACTGTAGAAAATAATAAAAAGTATACGATTTGTAAAAAAGCTGTATAAAAAGTCCACCCGCTTTCGAACAAAACCGAAGGCGGGCGGATTTTTAACGGTGTAATATTCTCCGTGAAGATTGGAGGAAAGCTGCAGATGCAGCTTCAGTCCAACAATTCGCACAGGATGCTGTTCTGAATAATCAACCCGGCAGGGGTGAGGGTGAGCACGTTGTTTTGAAAGCGGGCATACCCGGCGGTCACACATTTTTCTACAAAACGCAATTGCTTTTGCGAAAATTCCACATTGTATTGCGCTTTCAGGGCGTTCAGGTCCAGGCCGCTGGTCAGCCGCAGCTGCAACAGGATGTAATCCTCCGCGTCGCAGCCGCCGTCCTGCACCGGCTGGCAGTTCGGGTCCAGAAAGGCATGGGTGTCGCCGGGCCAGTAAAAGCGCCTGTCGTTTACGCAGCTGTGGGCCGCGGGGCCAAGCCCCAGATAATCCTGGCAGTTCCAGTATAAAAGGTTGTGCTTCCCCTCGAAGCCGGGGCGGGCAAAGTTGCTGATTTCGTACTGGGCAAAACCGGCCTTTTCCAGCTGCTCCACACCGTATAGGTAAAAATCCGCGGCAGCGTCCTCGTCCGGCAGCCCGGCGGGAGGGCTTTTGCCGAAGGCAGTGCCTGGCTCGATCTTCAGCAGATAGGCTGAGATGTGGGTGGCACCGCCGGAAGCAATCAGCTCCAGGGTAGCGTCGAACTCCTGCCGCGTATAGTGGGGCAGGGCCATCATGATGTCACCGCTGATGTTGGCAAAGCCCGCCCGGCGGGCGGCGGCAAAGGCCTGGCGGCTCTGGGCGGCGGTGTGGGGGCGGCCCAGACGGGTCAGGCTTTCATCAAAGGCGGTCTGCACCCCCAGACTCAGCCGATTCACCCCCGCCTGCAAAAAGCCGGTGAGGCTGGCTTCGTCCACGGTTTCCGGGTTTGCCTCCAGCGTTACCTCCGCGCCGGGGGCGGGGGAGGCGGCGGAGATGAGGCGGGCGGCCTGCTCCGGCGTTAAAAGGCTGGGGGTACCGCCGCCGAAGTACACCGTATCCGGATGCTCCGGCAAAAGACCCTGCCGGCGAAAGCGGTCCATCCGGAGCACCAGCGCGTCCACATATTCCTGCGGAACGCCCCGGCTGCCGCCCTTGGAGTAAAAATCACAGTAGCGGCATTTGGCCAGGCAATAGGGGATATGAAGATAAAGACCAAAGGCCATGAAAAACGCTCCTTCCGCCGGTGTTGTTTTCGAATGCCGCACCGGCTTTTTGGGGATCTTGTCACAAAGTCATTATAAAAGATTTTGATTTTATTTACAAATCCAGATATAATATACGATATAATCAGTCTTAAAGAAAGGATCTGATGATATGAACGATTACAATCAATGGAACAATTCCGGCCCTAACACCGTTTATATGAATGAAAAATTCCAGTACGAGACCCTGAGCAACTACACCGCGAAAACCTTTTTGTGGATGTTTGCGGGCCTGCTGGTCACCTTCGGTGTATCGTTGGCGGCCTATGCGAGCAATCTGGGCTTCTACCTGCTGCGTTCCAGCTTCGCCTTCTTTGGTCTGGCGATTCTGGAGATCGTGCTGGTTATGGCGCTGGTCTCCCGGCTGCACAGCATGAGCGTGGGCTCGGCCCGGGCGCTGTTTTTCGTCTATGCGGCGGTGAATGGTCTTGTGTTCAGCTCCTACCTGTGGCTGTATGGCATGGGTGATGTGCTCATGGCCTTTGGCGCGGCTGCGTTGTACTTCGGCGTGATGGCCGCCTACGGCTACCTGACCAAGCGGGACCTGACCAGCTGGCGCACCCCGCTGATGGTTGGCCTGATCGTGCTGATGATCGTAAGTGTGATCGGCATGTTCTTTATGAGCGGGTCCAGCATCCTGTTCAGTATTCTGGGCATCGTGATCTTCTCCTGCTACACCGCTTACGACACCCAGAAGATCAAGGCGCTGTACTTCGCCTACGCAGGCAACGAGGCCATGGCGAAAAAGGCCTCCATCTTTGCGGCGCTGCAGCTGTATCTGGATTTCATCAACCTGTTTTTGTACCTGCTGCGCATCTTCGGTCGCAGCCGGGACTGATCGGAACTGAATCACCCAGGCGGGAGCCACCGGCTCCCGCCTTTTTCTGCGCCTGAAGGGGCGGGCAACAGGCTGTTGCTTGCGGCGTGCCGTGGGCCGGTGCTATACTGAGGGCAGAAAACCGGCATGGCGCCGGGCGGAAAGCGGGGCAATACCATGAGCGAACAGCAGCAAACAAAAACAGAGCAGAGTAAGGACTTCGGCGGCAGGCTGGCGGCCTTGCGCCGGGCGGCGGGTCTGAGCCAGCAGCAGCTGGCCGGGCAGCTGTTCGTGACCCGGCAGGCGGTGAGCCGCTGGGAGCAAAACCGAACCCAGCCGGACCTTGCCACCCTGCAACAGTTGACCGAAGCGCTGGGCTGCAGCCTGGATGAGCTGGTGGGCGGGCTGGACCCGGATGCCTCGTTCCGCCGCCGCTGTGCCGCCTGGCAAAAGGCCACCCGATTTGCCTTCTGGCTGGCACTGGCAGTACAGCTTGGGCTGTTTGTGCTGGGGGCAGCGCGGGGGCAGCTGGACTGGGTACTTTTGCCGGTGCTGCTGTTTTTGTGCGGCGGCAGCCTGCACCCGATGCTGGCGGTGATGATCTCCAGCGGCGACTATACCATGCTGGCGGGCTATGACCCGGACGCGGCTTATGATAGAAAAAAGCTGGAAACTCTGGTGCGTGCCATGGATCTGTGGGTTCAGCTGACCACGGCAGGCATCAGTCTGATCGCGGTGCCGCTGGCGTTTATTCCCGGTGAATGGAGTTTTGGTGTTCTGCTCCTGGTTCAGACAATCGGGCTGTTGGGGGCCATCGGCTGCGCCCAGTACAAATACGGCCGGAATCTGGTCACCGGGTATCCCGGTCTTGCGGCCAAAGCGAAGCCGGGGTGTGAGCTGGCAAAGGATATCCAGACCCAGCAGGCAAAGCCGGTGCTCTGGTGGAGCGGGCTGTTCGGGGCGCAATTCTTTCTCTGCCTTTTCTGTGCGGGGGTGTTCCGCATCCCCAACAACAGCCCGGGAGCCATAGCGCAGATAGCCACCATGCTGCCGGGCGTCTGCCTGGGCATCGTCTTTTTGCTGTGCCAGACGAGCCGGGCAAAACGAATGGCGGCCGAGGGGCAAAGATGGAAAATGAACAAAAGCGGAGCGGCCATGCTGCTGGGCGCGGCGGCGCTGATGGTTCTGCAGCTGCTGGCGGCTGTATTCATGCAGGGCGGCGGCAGCTGGTGAATCACTTTGTGAATTGGATGACCAATAGGAAAAACACCCCGATGCCTCAGCCAACGTGACATAAGAAACCAACGGTTCTGCCGTAGGATTTTGGCGCACAAAATGTTCAAAGGGACGGGCAAGCCACCAAGGCTTGCGCCGTCCCTTTTCGCAATTTCTGCATCCAAAATCCTGGGGCACGGGCTGCGGGCGCTTCAATGATGCGCCCGCTCTGC